>JAKUOW010000151.1 GCA_022451045.1 Pirellulales bacterium
TCTGGCCACCGAGATCTTGTACACGCAAATGATGTACGCGTAATTTCGGTTTTGGAACAACATTTACACGGCTATTTGATGACCATACCATTCTTCCTGTTGACATTAGTGTTTGCGTATAACTGGTCTACGTTTCTTGACTTGATTCAATTGAATTGGGCGGGAGGTATGAGCCTTGCTTTTCGACAGGATCCGGTTGGCCCTGACAACTATATGAAGTGGTACGCCTCATTCATGTTGATCTGGGGTGTGGTTCCATATACCGAGGAATTAATTCGCTGTATGCGATATGCCAAGAAGTTGGAGCAGACGTCACATGAGTAGCGGTCACGTGTGAAAGAAGGCCATGGAAACGGTTCAGTAACCAGTTGATCCATGTGTTACTTCCGCTTTCCGGCACTCCAAACATTAACGTCAGCCGACAATTGGATATCTTCGCAAGAGAAACAACAAAAATGTTGACCATCAAGCACGGGCCGACAGGAATCGATAAAGTCTCCAGTCGTTGATTACTTCTGCACATCGGCGCCTTACTTTACCGAGTTAACCCCATAGCCGACAATGACTGCTGCCTTCTCGGTCAATCATTTGCCATCGTTACACCGACTCCCAAAGCCTGGAGGTGGATGTGTAAAACGCAGTGAAGACCGTAACGAATATCTGTTCACAAGTTACGAGTACATTACATGTCAAAATTACCGGCAATTGCATTGCTATCCGCATTACTGTTCACAGCATCATCCTACGCAGCACCGCCTGTTCGGGAGTTCGATGCGCCAGATGCGCCTGCTTTCAAGGTGCTAAAGCCGGGCGAGCGTCCACCATTAGACGCTTACGATAATTTTGTAATTGGGCCAGAGTATATCTCAGCTGCGGAAACACAGGTACTTGAGGATGTTCCCAAGGGAAAGGTTCAACAATTCATAATCGATTCTACGGAGACGAAGATCTTTAATCCCGGAATTGCCAGGATGAAATTCGGTACGGTTGATCCCAAAAATCCGAACACTTTAATCGTCGACACGCACGAGATTGACTACAAGCGTCAGATTACAGTCTACATCCCGGCTCAGCATAAGCCTGGTACGAAAGCACCATTCATGATTTGCCATGATGGACCTAAGGGAAAGCCAAACATGACCCTCCCGCGCATCCTGGACAACTTGATTGCACAAAAGCGAATTCCACCGATTGTGTTAATTCAGATCGCCAATGGTGGAGGTGATGCCCAGGGGCATCAACGCGGCAGAGAATACGACAATATGTCAGGGTTGTTTGCAGAATACATTGAAACCGAGGTGCTTCCTCGTGTTGAAAAGGCATACAAGCTCAAGTTAACAAAGGACCCGGAAGGTCGAGCGGTTATGGGGTCCAGTTCCGGTGGCTCGGCTTCGCTGATCATGGCCTGGTTTCGCACAGACCTTTACCGTCGTGTTCTTACGACGTCAGGAACATTCGTCAATCAGGCATGGCCATTTGATCCAAAGTATCCTGACGGTGCTTGGGGGTTTCACAAGACGATCATCCCAAATAGCCCCAAGAAGCCGATTCGATTATTCATTTCAGTTGGCGATCGTGACTTGCTAAATCCAAATGTCATGCGCGACGACATGCATGATTGGGTGGAAGCTAACCATCAGATGGCCAAGGTGCTTAGAGCCAAGGGCTATGAATACCAGTATTTGTTTTGCCGTAATTCAGGGCACGGCATACGTAACGCCAAGGCGCAATTCATGCCTCACGCGATAGAATGGGTCTGGAAGGGCTACGGTACAAAGCCGATCAAATGAGTGATTGTTGTGCGGCTTTGTAGGCATGAACACCGTATAACAACGAATGCCGCAAATACAGCGATGGAGTGTTCCATCACTTTCTAGTCGGCGTGTTAAGCCAGAATGTCGTGAAGCACATGGCCGTGGACGTCCGTTAGTCGGAAGTCTCGGCCGCCGTGGCGGTAAGTGAGGGATTCGTGGTCGACGCCGAGTTGGTGTAAGACTGTAGCCCAAAGGTCGTATACCGTCGACTCCTTCTCGACAGCATGACAACCGAGGTCGTCGGTGGCACCGTACGTGACTCCACCCTTTACACCGGCGCCGGCAAGCCAGACGGTGAAGCCGTAAGGGTTGTGATCGCGGCCGTCGCCACCTTGTGCGTATGGTGTGCGACCGAATTCGCCAGCCCAAACGATAAGTGTTTCGTCAAACAGGCCACGTTGTTTCAGGTCGCGAATCAACCCAGCGATAGGTTGGTCAACCTGTTGAGCCATTTCTTCATGCCCGGCCTTGAGCCCACCATGTTGATCCCATGGGTTTCCAGCCTGTCCAGTCTCACCCGGGCGCGGCAGGCACGTAAGTTCAATGAACCGTACACCTCGCTCCACGAGTCGACGCGCCAGGAGACACTGGCGTCCGTATTCGGCCGTTTCTTTGACAGGGGAGTCGATCGCATATAGTGATCGCGTTGCCGCAGTCTCGTCGCGGATGTCTAGAAAATCTGGCACGGCAGACTGCATTCTGTAGGCAGTCTCGTAATTCTGAATTGCCGATTCGATTTGCGGTGCCCCACGCATCGTTTTGAGATGGCGTCTATCCTGCCGCTCAATGAAACTCATGCGCAATTTCTGAAGGCGATCGGATTCGCGTGGCACGATGTTTGATAACGGCTCGACCCGCGATGGATCGATCAGAGAACCATGGTACATGCCGGGTAGATAGCCATTGCCGAAGTTGTTGATTCCACCGAGCGGGGTAGCACCGCTGGCGAGGACGATGAAGCCGGGTAAATTGTCGTTCTCGCTGCCCAATCCATATGCAGTCCAAGCTCCTGCGCTTGGATGGCCTGCTAGTGAGAATCCCGTGTGAATAAAGTAGTTCGCCTGTGCGTGCTCGCTGGCTGTGCTCGTCATCGAACGAACGATAGCAAGATCGTCAACACAGCCCCCGATGTAGGGAAATAGTTCGCTAACCGGCAGGCCACTTTCACCGCGGTGTGTGAATTTCCATGGACTGGATAAAACGTTCCCACTAGTAACGAATGTCGCTGGCTTTACCAACTTAGGCAAGGGCTTGCCGTGTAAAGCGGTCAAACGGGGCTTGGGGTCGAACGTGTCGACGGCCGAAACTCCACCGGACATATATAGAAAAATAACGCTCCTGGCGCGAGCGGGAAAGTCGGTGCGTTTAGCGGCCAACGCACTCTTTGTGCGTGGAGAGGCTTCGTTGCCAAGGGATTCTTGTCCCAGCAACCCGGATAATGCAACCATTCCAAAACCGTTGGAGACTTTATTGAGCAATTGGCGCCGCGAGAGTAATGTGTGAGATTCATTCCACATAGATAAACTCCTTTAGACAGAACAAGGCGTGAGCTACGTCCCGCCAGACGAGCTGTTGTTCAGCGGCCTTGTTGGCAGCGTTACTGTGAACGGCGGCCAATTCATCTGCGTAATCCATCGTAGCCTGAAGTTCTTCGTCAGTCGGCATGCGTGCGAAGGCCCGCTCATACATGAGACGCACTAGCTTGGCCGATTCCTGTTCGGAGTCGAGTAGGTGGATAGCCCACCTATTGGCCTGATCGATCACGAACGAGTCGTTTAATAAGGTCAACGCTTGTGCCGGCACATTCGTGACATCACGCATACCACGTGTGGTGGTTGGCTTCGGAGCATCGAATGTTTCCAGAAACGGGTTGTGGGCGTTCCGTCGAATACGTAGGTAGACGCTACGACGGCCGTTGCCGTCGAGCGGCCCACGTGGCCCACCACCGTCAGTCTTTTCAATGTGATAGACATACACACCGCGGCCGTACATGCGCAGATCGAGTTGACCGGCGGTGGCAAGGATGCTGTCGCGAATTGCATCGGCGTCCAATCGTCTCACCGGCATGTGAGAGAGGTATCGGTTTTCAGGGTCTAAACGTAGTGTTGTATCATTTGCGACTGAAGATTGTCGGAATGCCTTAGACGTTACAAGTAGCCGTAACATCGATTTAATGGACCAACCGCTTTCAATAAAACGGATGGCTAGATCGTCAAGCAGTTGTGGATGCGTTGGCAATTCACCCATGTGGCCGAAATTATCGACAGTTGATACAAGTCCTCGCCCGAAGGTGTAGTGCCATAATCGATTGACTAGGACCCGTGCAGTCAGCGGATTCGTGGCAGAGGCCGTTTGTTCGGCTAGCTGTAATCGCGGCTTGTCTGTGGGAAGTTCAGTCGCAGTGTCGAATAAAGATAACCCACCACGTGGAACGGGTAAGCCCGGACGTGTGTGCTCTCCACGCTCAAATAGCGGTTGGTCGAAACCCGTTGTTTCAATGACACCCGGGGCGCGTCGCGCGACGGGGATCTCTGCTTCGAGCGTTCGATAATTAGCAACAACGTCTTCCAAGGCCGGTAGAGTGTCTAGTGTTGTCGGCAATAAATTCGACTGCACGAAGAAATTCAATAGTAAAGTTTCGTCATGTGTACCCGTGCCCGCTTGCCAAGATTTGATTGCTGCTGCCAAGTGATCTGTATATTTTTGAGCCAATTTCTGAGGACTCGTGGGGGCAGTTCCCTGTAATAGCAAAGAAACAGGTATGTCAGTTTCCTTCGGTGTCTCAGTGTGTTGGCTTGTGACGACTTGAGTGACGCCAAAATATGCCCGATCCTTAAGGTCGGTTACGATCTCGATGTAGGCGTGCGATCCGATGCGTCGGGATGTGTCGAGCTTTATCCAACCGAATTCCTCTTGTTTTAGAACAGCTTCCGGGTAGATCGCACCACCGCCAAGTGGATTGGGATAGTTTTCGATCACTACACGGATGCGGCTGTCCTGTCCCATGGCATGGACATATATGCTGTTCTTATCGATCTTGAATCGAGGTGATGGAAATAAGCCGGGGTGACGATTGCTGATGGCATGCGAAAACAAGCCGTTGGGACTAATCCCTTTCAATACCTGTTTGCCCGCAGGTTCAAGGTGGTATGAACCGTTAGCAGGCTCCGTTTTTCTGAATGCGGAAACCCCAGGTCCGAGATCGAACCAATCGACATTCTGACCGTCGCGGCAATCCCAAATGGTCTTGAAGTGCATTTGATTGAATTCTTGCCGCGACTGCTGTTCAGTCTGCCAGAAATCGACAACCTCATTCCACCTGCTCTGCCAATCGCTTTCAGATGAAGGGGGTTCATCAGTTGCGAATTGTAACCAGAGATGAAGAGGATTGGATTTGTTCTTGCGTGCATCGTTGAACGCTGTGATCCACGGATTATCGTCTGCAAGTTCCATGGAATCGAGCTCTTGGCGAATTCGACCCTCTTCTTCATGCAAAGCTGCAAAACGATTCTGCTCCTTGGCGCCAAGCACCACTTTGATCTCATTGGTCGATATTCTAGCGGGACCCCCGCGATATGACGTTCGCACTTCCTCAGCTGACAGGGAGCGGGTGTAGACCCGAGCCTCTTCCACTTCTCCACGAAGCGATGGCGCGGTGCCAGTTACTCGCTGTCCCAATAGAAATTTGGCCTTGCCTTTAAGAAATGGATGCAGCGTACCTTTCTTGTATGACTTACCCAGCGGTTCTCCGTTGCGATACAGTGTGACCGAATTATCCGTGGAATATACGATTGCGATGTGAATTAACTCGTCTCGCATATTTTCCTCTGGCCCGCCAGGGGCCTGCGTGCGGTGAAATCCTTCGCTGCCGGCCATCCAACTCCTAGCCTTAAGTTCGCCGTATCCAATGCAGTCGAAGAACCGGCGATCGAGACTATCGATTCCGACAACACCAATCCCGCTTTGGTTGACTCTGGAAAGCGACACCCAAGCTTCAAGGGTTTTCTCACGAATGTCCTGATCCAGTGGAACCGTTTCCATACGCGCATTTATTCCATTTAGAATAAGACGACCGTCGCGAATGATCGCTTCATCGAATAATTCCCCGTGATGGTTGCCTATGCTATCGCGAGTGTTTCCCTCGAAACTCCATCTTGCAAATGGAACTGGAAGTGTAGGGAGAGTTTGTGGAAGTTCTATGATAGGGTCGCGATGCACTGGATCACGACGGCGTTCAAGAACTAGTGTTTTCGCACGTGTATTGATCTCCATGAGGGCCCGCGCGGTGTTTGCCAATCGCGATTTTAAATCTGCTACACGGGCAGCTCGCTGCATTTCATGCTGCAGACGCGTCCCAAATGTCTTCACCGATTCAAGCCAGCTTTGTGCAAGTTGAGCTCGTATTGATTGCTTTACGCGTGCCAATGCATCGCGATTTGTATTGAGCAAGTTCGGAGAGTCTATTACGACGTGAGTCGGACGGCAACTCGCAAAGATTCCATAAAGCGCATAAAAATCTTCCTGGCTGATAGGGTCAAACTTGTGATGATGACACCTTGCACATGAAACGGTCAGGCCAAGAAATGCCTTGGAATAGACATCGATCTGGTTGTCTACAACCTTAACCTGGTCTCCCAGCGCATCGATGGGAATGAACCCGAGTTCGACCATGCGCAAATGAGCAGGTCCGATTGCTGATTCGTTAATTTGCTCTGCCATATTCCAGCGTGGTTGGGACAACAGGTCGCCGGCGATCTGTTCCCGCACGAATTGGTCATAGGGTACATCATCGTTGAAGGCGCGAATTAAGTAATTTCGGTACCGATATGCATTGGCCAATTCTGGATCGGACTGGCTGCCGTGCGATTCGCTATAGCGAACGAGGTCCATCCAGTGCCTCGCCCAACGTTCACCGAATCGTGGAGATTCCAGCAGCCTGTCAACGGTTTTCTCGTATGCAGTTTCAGAGTCATCTGATATGAACGACTGAATTTCATCCGGCGTTGGTGGCAGTCCGGTCAGTACGAAGGACAGACGACGAAGTAGCGTCCTCTTATTCGCTGGTTTGGCCGGCGCGAGTCCTTGATTTTCCATGGCGGCGAGGAGGAATCGGTCAACTGGGTGTGAGGACCAAGTCCGGTCCATTACGACGGGTTCTTTTGGTTTCACAGGCGGCTGAAAACTCCACCATTCCCGGCGTGCTGCATATGTCACTTCCCAGGGAGTAGCCTGCGCGAGGTCGCCTGCTGGTGGTGCATCTCTAGGATCGATCGCTCCATCGCTAATCCATTTTTCAAAATCAGCAATTACCGAATCGGGTAACTTGCCCTTGGGAGGCATTTCGAGACCATCATGCTTAATTGCGGAAATTAGCAGGCTCTCTTTTGGGTTGCTATGCACAATGGCGGGTCCCGACTCACCTCCCTTCAGTAACCCTTGGCGGGAATCAAGCAGCAAGCGACCCTGCACTTTTTTAGAATCACCGGCATGGCATTCATAGCAATGCTTTACGAGGACAGGGCGAATGTTTGATTCAAAGAACTCAAGTCGCTGACGCTTACTGGTTTCGTCTGAAACTCCGGTGGCGCATATTGGGAGCAGAATCGCTAAGGAGAGGATTCCACAACGCATTCAAAAATATCCTATTGATTCGGTCGGTCTTAAAAAGGACCTGTCGTGCATTTGAAAACACAAGTGACTTGGGCACTTGGCGTGAAGGTGCTCGAAGGCATTAAAGTACGAGCCTTATCTAGCTGTGAAAGGCGTTTCCGATGCCTAACGTAAATTATAGTAAAAGCTCTTCTCGCAATATATGCCAGCATCAAGTAACAGATGGTAACTGCGTCGGCTGTTCCAGATCGAGACTAGCAAGTCAGCCTACTCAAAGAAATGTCGAATACACCAATCCGTTAAGCTATAACGGCGCACCAGCTCTGTCTGTCCCAAGTGGATTTAGTCAGGGGGGTTTGCCTCTGTCGCTGCAGTTAGTAGGAAAACATCTTCAGGAAGCATTGCATTGTCAGGTAGGCCATCGCTACGAACAGGCTACTCCATGGCACAAGAAACGTCGTCCTATGAAGTCTGCATAAGCTATTCCAATGAATAACTTGCGGAAGACATTTTCATAAAGATATCGGATAAAATTTGCTCGATAAACGACGTCGTTCACGCGGTCGCGTAAATTGAAGTGTTTAGACCGAAGTGGCAGTTATTGTGTTATCGAAAGTGGCAAAGTTATTGGCTGTCCATGCATTTAGGGCGTAGTGGAGAGGCAACCAACAGTCCGATAGTATTTTCTTCCCTTTAAGTGACCCGGTCAGAGAACCGTCCTACTCTCTGCAATTCGCTATTACACGTAGATTTGTATGTGTCTCGGCACTCAGGAGTTTTTCTTGAGCCATTGACGCCACTGTATCCTTAAGTATGCAACCCATGTCAGGAATGCCAAAACTGGAACCAAAAGGACCGCAATTAAGAAAGCGAGGAGAAGCCAAACGTCCACCTTGTAGTGACCGTGAGCGATAAAGCAAGCAACCATAATTAAACCGAGGACTGTCGAACAACCGCACGACCAATTGGTCGTTTTATGAATATCGGAAGGAACATTCCAAAGCATTGTGCCGCCGCAGTGGCTACAGACTGCTTTTTTATAAGTCATATAGGTGTGGCCATACTCATCGGTGTTTCTAGCGGTTGCTTCTCCTGCCTTGGTGTGAGCTTTACAACGACCACACCATGCCTTTTTGGGGTTCGGCTCGAATGAACTGATAGTTTCATCTGGGATGGGTTGCTGTTTTTGTGACGGCGGGGCGCCAGTCCTGTAACGACGTGCCAACCTACTGAGAGCTACAACACCGATCACCATTAGTATTAAAGAGATTTGATTCTTGTCACCGATCCAACCGCTTGAATAAAAAAGAGCGAACGCAGCTGCACCAAGGCCGAGGCGGCCAATAATCTTATTTAGTAATGGAACTTCGTCTGCCTTGTCTGATAGATCTAACAAGGCAGATTGAGCTGCGGCAAGACTAACAAGTGTGAGAACAACAATAAACACAACGGTGTCGAACGTGTCCGATTTGATTATTTTTTCCAGAGAATCAAACATGTCGCCAATTTGCTTAGTCTACGTACTTATTCATCTAATCTAACTCTAAAGATGCCGTTTGTAATTTGACTAGGCGCCAATTTGTATCCACTCGTTGCTTTGGCGACTGAGAATCTAAAATAGCTCCTCAAAAAGATAAACTTCCGGTTCTGGAAGCTCGCGTGCCAAGAAAATCTATGCAGCTTTTAATGAAGCCTGCTGATTATAACGTTAACCGGGGAAAATACCTGGGCAGCAATGTCGCGTAGTCTGGCTGTCGTGGTGTTACAGAATTGTGGACTGGACGACGGTGCCCAAAACAGGAGGTAGATGTGCATAGGCGAGCCCAGCCACTGCTCGTGAGGGCCGGCGTTTCCAACGGCGTACTGGTAGATATCACGCCGCCTCCTGCGATAAGACGCAGCCGGTGAAATTCCCCATGTTCAATAAGAAACAGGAAAAACGTCGCTTACTTAGCACCGGCAAATGGCCTTGCGGCAGCAAGCGAACGTTTAATCATCCGATGGGCAGCAGTCACATGAACAGCCATATTTTCTATTTAGTAAATGGCCAGTCATCAGTAGCACTCCTCCGATTGGCGTTATCCAAAAAAGCCATTGCGAAAACGTACCCAACTCACTTGGTTCGGAAATCTGAGGCGTGCTGGTCGTGGTGGAAACTAATGTCGTTGAATCGTCATGATGTGCATCGTCGCAGCTTTCTTCGCAGCAACTTGGCAAGGCAGATTCGGCATATGAAGCACCAGAACCATCCGGGGTTACAGCACAACAATCATCTTCTACGGCAAATGCACCAGCGGAAATGAACATAAGACCGAACGCACCAAATACAACGGGTCGCCAACGGCGATGTTTAATGAATCCGGGGACAAAAGCATAAATTGCAATTGCGAAACACACAAACACCATCACCTTATG
>JAKUOW010000152.1 GCA_022451045.1 Pirellulales bacterium
AGTCGATCAAAGTGATTACGGCGGCCAATCGATCAGAGTCTATGGCTGCCGACTCGGAAACTTTGGGTGATGAATCTACTTGGGCTGAAGATGAATGGGGAGCGGACGATTGGGATGAACAGTTCAGCGTTGCTGTAAGTGATGAAGATTTATCGGATTCGGAGGGGGTGACCAATGAGTCAGTTTTGATCGAATCAGAGTTGAGCGTCGTGACAGATGTTCTCGCCGCTGGCTCAGAAAAAATGGATTCTGATCATGACGTAGATGATGATGACGTAGACGAACAGGATGAGTATGATGCTGACGCATCGTTGGCAGAGGAAGACCTCTGGAAACAAAACGATGAAGATTCAGAAATCGACAACTGGTAATAATACCCAAAATGATTCTCGACCTGATTGATCACCAGCAGTTTTATCGTGGCATGGTGCCGGGACTGGACGCTGGTTTCGACTTCCTGAAACGTACCGACTTAGCCACACTTGAAGATGGCAGGCACGCCATAGATGGTGACCGAGTATTTGCCTTGATTGCTCGCGGGCCGGGTGTTGGTCGGGAGCAGGCGATGCTTGAAGCACACCGCAAGTATCTGGACATTCAATTTGTAATTGCAGGCGTTGATCAGATTGGTTGGCGGCCGATTACCGAATGCACGCGGCCACGTGAACCTTATAGCGATGAGAAAGATCTTGTGTTTTTCTATGACCGACCGGAGACTTGGTGCAAGGTTCCAGCCGGTGCCTTTACGATATTCCTGCCGCAGGACGCCCATGCTCCGTTAGGTTGCGAAAACGAAGTGCATAAAGCAGTGGTGAAGATCAGGCTTTAGAATCTTACCTTTCGCTACGCAGCGTATTGGCCGTTGACAGCCTTAACATTCGTTCTTATCGTGACCTGTACATGGCCACAGGCCGCTTTCTCTAAAAACCGTGTTACAACTGCTTATAGCCCATGGCAGCGATTTCAGTAATCAGCATCGATATTATTCAGGCCAGCGCAATTGCTGGCTGCATGCCAAATGCTGTGGTGATTAGTCACGACCATCGGCGGAATTAGGGAAAGCTTGAAACCGTACATCAAGAGCCCTGAGGTCCGATGGATTTCAGGGCTTTTTTATTTGAACCGATTCCGATGGAATTGCGCCGCACAAATCAAGTTCATTTAACCGTGAGAACCTATGCGTTCAATCCAGATTTACGATACGACTTTACGAGACGGTACACAGGCCGAAGGTGTGAGCTTATCGCTTGCAGATAAGCTTGCCATCGCACAGCGACTGGACGAGGTCGGTGTCGACTATATCGAAGGTGGTTATCCACTTAGTAACGAGAAGGACGTGCAGTTTTTCCAGCGCGTGCGTGAACTTGATTTAAAGCACGCAAAAATCTGCGCATTTGGTATGACGCGACGTCGTGGCATGACTGCTGCTGAAGACCCGGGAATTCGGGCGTTAGTAGAAAGCCAGGCACCTGTATGTACGGTGGTTGGCAAGACCTGGGACTTTCACGTTACTGACGTGTTACGTGTATCACTGGAAGAAAACCTCGCCATGATTTCTGATAGTGTCAAACACATCGTGGAGGCGGGCCGTGAAGTAATTTATGATGCGGAACATTTCTTTGACGGGTGGAAAGCCAATCCGGAATATGCCCGCCAAACAATTCGCTGTGCCTCTGAAGCCGGTGCGTCGCTAATCGTGCTTTGCGATACCAACGGCGGTTCATTAACCGACGAAGTCACTCAGTTGACCAAAGAGGCGAGTGAAGCAGTGGCGCAATTTGACGTAAAAGTCGGGATCCACTGTCATAATGATTGCGAGCTAGCTGTCGCGAATTCGCTTGCGGCGGTGGAAGCCGGAGCTGTTCAGGTGCAGGGCACAATCAATGGCATCGGAGAACGATGTGGAAATGCAAATCTGATCAGCGTTATCTGTAATCTCGAGCTAAAAAAAGATGGTTGCTCAGTGCTGAACGGTCTCGGTGTCGGGCATATGACGGAGTTGTCACGTTTCGTATTCGAAACGGCTAACATGCGGCTCAATCGTGGGCAACCATTTGTTGGTCGCAGTGCTTTTGCGCATAAAGGCGGCATGCACGCTCACGCTGTCGCACGTGCAACTGATTCCTATGAACACATTGCACCGGAATTAGTTGGTAACGAGCGTCGTATTCTGATTAGTGAATTGTCCGGACGAAGCAACATTCAGGCGCTCACGGCGGAGCAGGGAATCGACGGTGATTCGGAGTTGATGAAAAATGTGTTAGCCGAAATCGTTAGGCTCGAAAATCAAGGCTATCAATTTGAAGCTGCTAAGGCGTCATTCGAGTTATTGGTTCAGCGGTGTGCCGGAACGTTTGTCCGGCACTTTGAGCGTGAGAAGTACCACGTTGAGGTTGTTGCGTGGGAACCGACCGATCTGGATAAACATGAAGTGGAGAACGAAGCCACGGTTAAACTGATTGTCGACGATCAGGTGTTTCACGAGGTTGCCGAAGGAGACGGACCGGTAAATGCACTGGATGCTGCCTTACGCAAAGCACTAAATGAAACGTACCCGCAACTTGGAGATATGCGACTTGTAGACTACAAGGTACGTGTGGTGAATTCCGAAGCAGGCACCGCAGCAAGAATTCGGGTCTTTGTGGATTTTGCTGATGCCACGGATCGTTGGGGGACGGTTGGTGTTAGTGAGAACATCATCGAAGCAAGTTGGCTGGCGCTGGTGGACGGTTTTGAGTACAAACTGTATAAGGACGGCGTAACTTCGTAGGACATAGTACGTTTGAGCGTGCATGATCGCGCACATGGCAGAGTGCCTGTTCGCTGCGGATCGTAAGGCGTTTGACAATAGAAATAAGCAATCGATGCAAGACTTTTCAGCAGATTCATTTCCCAAGAATTTTGACTTTGGTAATCGGCAAGCAGAGATCTTTCAGCAGTGGAAATCAGATAGACGGTTTCACGCGGATCCAAATAGCGAAAAAGATCCTTATACCATTGTTATTCCGCCGCCCAACGTAACAGGTGCACTTCACCTTGGTCATGCGTTGAACAATACGTTGCAGGATGTGCAAATCCGTATGAAACGCATGCAGGGTTTCGAGGCGCTGTGGATGCCTGGTACTGATCATGCAGGAATCGCCACGCAGGCTGTTGTCGAGCGTCGATTAAAAGAGGAAGAAGGTAAGACACGTCATGATCTCGGACGTGAAGCTCTCGTGGATCGTATTTGGGAGTGGAAGGACCAATATGAGAAAAGGATCCTGACTCAATTACAGACGATGGGCTCATCATGTGACTGGGATCGTGTTCGATTTACGCTAGACCCGATCTGTGCCCAGGCGGTGCGGACGACCTTTTTTGATCTGTTTCAAAAAGGACTGATTTATCGTGGAAAGCGTTTGGTGAATTGGGATACGTTTCTACAGACCGCAGTCAGTGATGATGAAGTATTCCACGAAGTTGTCGAAGGTCATTTCTGGCACTTTAAGTACAGTGTCATCGATCCGAAACCAGGTGAACCGGAATTCGTAACAGTTGCCACTACCAGACCTGAGACGATGTTGGGGGATACAGCCGTGGCGGTTCATCCGGATCCGCGGTCCGCGATGGAAAAGGTGCTGGCGGAGTTAACTGAAAAAAAACAGGCTGTCGGAGAAAAAGATAAGGAAGTAATTCAGTCTCAAATCGACGACATCAATGAGCGTGTTGAAACGATCTTGCCTGGCCTTGAATTACTTCGCGATATGGCGAGTGATGGAAGGAAACTGCTGTTGCCGCTGCTGAATCGCGAGCTTGAACTTGTGGCTGACAGTTGGGCAAAACCGGAATTGGGAAGCGGTTGTGTGAAGATTACTCCTGCACATGATCCTAATGACTATGAGGTAGGTAAGCGTCAGAATCTACCGATGATAAATGTCCTAAATTCGGATGGCACGCTAAACGCCAGTGCTGGTCCTTATGCGGGGCTGGATATCAAGGCAGCGCGACAACGAGTCGTTGCTGATTTGGATTCACAGGGTTTACTTATCGAAGTGGAAGACCGGGAAATCGATCTGGCACATTCTGATCGCAGTAAGACGCCGATTGAACCCATGCTGACCGATCAGTGGTTTGTCAAGATGGACGAATTGGCGCAAACGGCGATGGACGCAGTGAGTGACGGGCGTGTACAGATATTCCCTGAACGGTACACCAAGGGATACTTGGATTGGCTCGGTGAAAAACGTGACTGGCCAGTCAGTCGTCAGTTATGGTGGGGGCATCAAATTCCAATCTGGTCGGCAAGTTGTTCTGATCAACAAGACCTAGATGATCGCCTCAGTCAGCTTGAATCCACAACCGGTGGCGATGCCACGCGGCTATCACATCAGGTGGAATACACCGCAGAGTTAAATGAACAAGCACGGGTCGTTACTGAAGAAGGTGACGAAATTGCATTTGCAGTGATCCACGTGTGCTTTGACAACGATGATGTAGTGCTTGCAAATGCGCTTGAATCGGCAGGTTTTATCAGGGAAGAGGACGTGCTGGATACTTGGTTTAGCAGTGCACTCTGGCCGCACAGCACGCTTGGCTGGCCTGAGAAAACAGATGAGCTGGAGAAGTTCTATCCGACCAGTACGTTGATCACCAGTCGCGACATTATCACACTTTGGGTCGCCAGAATGGTGTTAATGGGACTAAACAATATGGGTGAAATCCCGTTTAGCGAAGTGTTTATCCATCCCAAGATTCTCGACGGTTACGGCGAGACCATGAGTAAGTCCAAGGGCAACGGCGTTGATCCGCTTGATGTGATCGAGAAATTCGGTGCAGATGCACTGCGATTCGGCTTGGCTCATCTGACGACAGAGACCCAGGATGTCAGGATGCCAGTGCAGTTTGAATGTCCGCACTGCAATCAACTGATGGATCAGACGAAGAAAAATCGTGAGTTGCCGGTCGTCGAGTGCAAACAGTGCGGTAACTCTTTCCGCACTCAATGGGCGAGAACCGACGAGCACATGTCGTTTGATCGTGGACCGGTGGTCAGCGAACGGTTTGAGACTGCGCGAAACTTCTGCAACAAGCTCTGGAACGCTGCCAGATTCGTAATGATGAATCTGGAGGGCTATGAGGCAGCACCTGTAACGGATGACGAACTTGCCTTTGAAGATCGTTGGTTGCTCAGCCGTCTCAATAGTGTGACTCAACAGGTAACTGAAGGGCTTGAAGCCTACAAATATGCAGACTCAGCCCGTGTGCTATACGACTTTGCATGGGATGAGTTTTGCAGCTTCTATGTTGAAATGGCCAAGGCACGATTTCAGGACGAATCATCCAGAGGGGTTGCACAGCGTGTTATCGCCCATGCGCTTGATCAACTTCTAAGGCTGTTACATCCTGTCATTCCGTTTATTACAGAAGAAATCTGGCAGATTCTTGGGACGGTTGCCCCTGTTCGCGGGCTTGCAACGGTCGAAGATGCGAGCGACTCGATCATGGTTGCATCATGGCCGCTGGCTGACGAGGCCAGAATTGATACGGTCATCGAAGAACGATTTTCAAGATTCCAGGGAGTGCTCGGTGCATTACGTGAAATTCGAAGTCGTCAAAATATCGCACCACGCCAGCCACTGGAATTCTCTGTAAGCTGCGGTGACGATGTTGTTTCTCTGCTTCAACCGATGGAGCCATTCTTCCAGTCGATGGCGCATGCTTCGAGTGTACAGTGGGGCACAGAGGTTGAGCCTCCTGCTACCAATGCCGCTGTGCGGGTTGATGATCTTGAAGTGTTTGTGGATCTCAAAGACTTTATTGACGTTGATGCAGAAATTGCTCGCAATGAAAAGCTCATGGAGAAAATTCAGGGGCAGATCAAGGGCAAAGAAAGCAAGCTGGGTAATGAGAACTTCGTGTCACGCGCGCCAGAAGAAGTTGTGGCTCGCGAGCGAGAAAGCCTCGAGAAACTCAAGGCGGAATTAGCTTCTGTAGAAACGGCTCTTGAGTCGCTTAAGGCTGGTTAACCTGAGGTGATCGGCACGTACCTATCTATAAGCCTGTGCAAGGGTTAGGCACCGACTTCTTCGAGTACTTGCTCAGCAACATAGATGGGCAAGTGTGGCTCAAAGGTTACGGCCACGGCAATGGCATCGGATGGCCTTGAATCGATTTCGATTAATTCACCGTCCCGGCGTATACGCAACTTGGCGAAGTAGGTGTGTTCCTGCAGATCGGTGATTACGACACTATCTAATTCTCCGTCGAGTTGGCCGATGATATCGACAAGTAAATCGTGTGTCAGCGGGCGTGGAGCAGGGTAGTTCTTTACTCGGCGGTCAATGCTGGATGCTTCAAAGATACCGATGAGAATCGGAAACTGACGGTCACCATCAAGTTCTTTCAGGTAAATAACCTGATGGTCGTTAATGTCGCTGATGATAATCCGCGATAGTTCCATTTGCACCGGCATGGTTTGCACTCCAGCCTTGGGGAGAATTGTCGTTGATGAGATATCTACATTATACGCTGTAGCCGGAGTTCATGTACCATGCGACGGAACTCAGTCTAGGCAGGTGTATAGTCTTCATCGGCGGTGACGTTTGCGCAAAACTGGCCGAGCAATTCAGCAGCGTTGTCAATGTCATCGAGGCTAATCGTTTCAACCGCACTGTGCATGTATCGATTCGGTATGCTGACAAGCCCGGTGGCAACTCCGGCACGATTAAGCTGAAGTGCATTTGCGTCATTGCTCGTTGCCCTACCAACCGCCGCAGGTTGAACGGGAATGTTATGTGTCGTTGCCAGATCAAGTAACTGCCGGACGACCTTGTGATTCATGTTGGGTCCACGGTAGACGACCGGGCCGTTGCCCAGGCGAATGTCACCAAGTTGCTTCTTATCGACACTTGGGCAGTCGGTGGAGTGAGTTACGTCGACGGCGACACCAATGTCGGGGTTAATGCCAAATGCGCTCGTACGTGCACCGCGTAGTCCGATTTCTTCGGCGACGGTAGAGACAGCATAAATTCCACATTGTGGATCGAGTTCCTTTGCCCGGCGAATTGCTTCGACTACAACCCAGACGCCGCAGCTGTTATCCATCTTCGGTGCGTTTGCCAGATTGCCTTGCATCTCTCTTATTCCAAGTTCAAGCGTTACTGGGTCGCCGATATTGATCATCGCTGAGGCTTCATCACTACTTGATGCACCGATATCTAGCCACATGTCCTTGAGCTTTACAACCTGTTTGCGTTCCTGGTCGGTTAGGAGATGAATGGCCTTGCGACTGATCAGTGCGTTTATCGGTCCGGTTTCAGACCAAATGATCATGCGTTGACCAATCAGTTGTTGAGGATCCCAACCACCAATGGTTTGTGCATAGATGAATCCGTTGTCGTCGATGTGCGATACGATCATTCCGATTTGATCGCAGTGACCAGCGAGCATGATCCTCCGCGTCGCATCCGGATTTACGACAATCGTGACATTACCGTGAACATCTGTTGAAACTTCATCTGCAAAAGTGCTGGCGTATTCGCGTACAATTTTTTGGACGTCCTGTTCATAACCGGAGGGACCAGGTGTGTTTAGGAGAGATTCAAAGAATGATCGTGCTGACTCTAGCATGTATGTACCTTTCAGGGCTTCTGGCTTCCACATCTGCCGCGTGTCATAGGTGACTGAAATTGGCACACCCGAATGCCTTGACGCTTTTTCGGGGCGTACCTAGTATGGCGGTTTGGACGTTTTGTTTAGTCAAAAGCTGTGTTGTGAGGCGGCCGATGGACGTTGTACAGGCCGCGACGTCTCTAAATAACATACAGTTTTAGCTTCAAAAGCACTAACCACCGTGTGCGGTAACCGCAGGTGACGTCGCGCTTTTAATATCAATGGCTCGAATCGGTTGTTTTGTAGGCATCCGACGAGAAAGAACAATGAAATATGTAATCGTAATTCCTGATGGATGTGCTGATGAGCCTCAGGAGTCTTTAGGCGGAAAGACACCACTTCAGGCGGCCAACATCCCTGCCATGGACGCTATCGTGAGTGCTGGTATCACCGGTGCCGCTAATCATGTCCCGCCGCATTTGCCAGCTGGTTCGGCGGTGGCGAATATGAGCCTGCTCGGTTACGACCCGAATGAGTTTTTTACCGGTCGCGCACCATTGGAAGCTGCCGCGCAAGGCATTGCACTCGGCCCAAACGACTGGGCAGTGCGTTGTAATCTGGTGACGATTCAGGATCAGGTCATGAAGAGCTTCACGGCCGGGCACTTGTCCACTGAGGAAGCAGATCAACTATTGGAATCGCTGCGTCAATCGATTGAGTCAGACGCATTGGAATTCGTGACAGGTGTGAGTTACCGTAATCTATTGTTGTTTCGTGGGACTGAAGGTGAACCACATCCTTTTTCCGATGATACGCGTTCCACGCCGCCACATGACCTCACAGATGACTCTGTCCTGGACGACTTCCCACGTGGCCCAGGTAGTAAATTACTCGCAGACTTAATGAACCAGTCTATGCAGCTGTTTGCAGATCACCCGGTAAACGATCTGCGCCGCGCCGATGGAAATCTTCCCGCTACAAATATCTGGTTGTGGGGACTTGGTCGCACCCCACAGCTTCCATCTTTCAAGAGCCAATACGGTCTTGAAGGTAAGATGATCACCGCCGTCGACTTACTTCGTGGCATAGCATCCATCATCGGCTGGGATTGCATCGAAGTGGAAGGGGCTACGGGATATACGGACACTAATTTCGCAGGGAAAGGTCAGGCGGCGATCAATGCGCTGGACCAGACTGATATTGTCGTTGTCCATGTGGAAGCGACCGATGAAGCATCACATGAGGGCGACGTTGATGCAAAGATCAAGGCATTACAAGATATCGACCAGCATATCGTTGGACCGGTGCATGAGTCACTGAAGTCGCAAGGCGACTATCGCATCATGGTGACACCTGATCACCCGACGCCAGTGCGTACGAAAACCCACAGTCACGGCATCGTACCTTTTGCGATTTGTGGTACGGGGATCGACAGAGACTCTGCAGTGACATATGACGACATTTCGGCGGCAGATTCTAAACTGCAAATGCCCGTCGGTCACGAGGTCATGAAGCTATTTCTTGGTGACTGACTCGATCTTGTAAAGTCGTATTTCCTGAGAACTACCAACGGGTTGGGACTTTGCAGGTTCGGATCTTGAATCATCATAAAGTCAGAGCTGTTTGACCGTTAAGAACTGAGATGTACAAACAAAAGGAATGCCAAAGCGGGATACCGCTAAGGATAAATTAGATGGCAATCATCGTTCAAAAATTCGGCGGTACGAGTGTCGCGGATACGGCCAAGATCATGGCAGCCGCTCGCAAGGCTGTACGTACTCAACAGGATGGGCATCAGGTGGTCATGGTTGTGAGCGCCATGGGTAAAAATACCGATATGCTCGTCGAGTTGGCGAATGAAATCAGCGGGCAGCCACCGGCACGGGAAATGGACATGCTGTTAAGTACCGGTGAGCAGGTAAGCGTTGCGCTGATGGCTATGGCGATCGATGCTCTTGGTCATAAAGCAGTAAGTTTGACGGGGGCACAAATTGGTGTGCGAACCGACAGCACTCATACCAACGCACGAATCATTTCCATATCCACAGACCGCATGCAATCCTTGCTCGATGCCGGAAATATCGTCATTGCGGCCGGATTTCAGGGAATCGATGAAGATTTCAATATTACGACGCTTGGTCGCGGTGGCAGTGATACGACGGCAGTTTCACTGGCAGCTGTTCTTGGTGCATCATGCGA
>JAKUOW010000153.1 GCA_022451045.1 Pirellulales bacterium
CTTTTATGATGTCTCACTCAACAAGCTGCTTTAACCCTTGTTTTTAAGTGATTTCTGTAATCACTGGGTCCGATACAGACATAGCAAACCAAGGCATCCGATCCGTTTCATGGCACGGCTTTTGCATCAACATGGAAAAAGTATTCACGCCAAGTGCATGGACGCGAAAGACGTGCAATCGGAATTGTAATTTAAACTTTTGTCACTTTTGAGACACAGCCGAGGACAAGGGTTAATCGGCTGAAAATCCTTCTGGAATTACGGAGCAATCAAATGCATACCTCATTGGCCACAAGACGGTGGCTGCGGCCAAACCTTTTGTTACTACTATTTGGCTTTTTCGCGGTCAATACACTGACCGCGGACATCGCCTTTGCTCAAGAAGACGCTGGGATTGAAAAGATCTCAGAAGCACTAGACGCTACGATTGAAGAGATCGAAGAAGCAGTAGATTCAAGTGAGTCTACTGCTGAAATAATCTCAACGGATGCACAAGGGGTAGAAACCCAACTCGATCTGTACAAGGCAGATAATGATTATGCGATCAATACCTTAATCATGTTTCTTTGTGCTGTGTTGGTTATCTTCATGCAAGCTGGTTTTGCCATGCTTGAAGTCGGGCTCAACGCATCTAAGAACACGATTAATATTCTGTTCAAGAACGTGATGGACCTCTCCGTAGGTGTTTTGCTTTTCTGGCTAGTTGGTTATGCACTAATGTATCCAGGTGGGGACTACGAAGGGAAATGGTTTGGTCACAGTGGAGCAGCAGGCGTTGCTGCAGGCGATGCCGGTGGATGGGACAATTATGCTGATTTTGTCTTCCAAGTGGCATTTGCCGCAACCGCTGCAACGATCGTCTCTGGTGCAGTTGCCGGACGTATGAAGTTCGGCGCTTACCTGATCTACAGTGCTATTTTGACTGGTCTCATTTACCCGATTAGTGGTTTTTGGAAATGGGGTGGAGGTGCCTTAGCAGCAGATGGATTCCAGGACTTTGCAGGTTCTATTGTTGTACATGCGGTCGGTGGTTTCGCTGGTCTTGCTGGTGCAATTGTACTTGGTCCACGCATCGGACGTTTTTCAGAAGATGGAAAATCTAATCCGATCCCCGGTCACAATATCACGCTTGCTGCACTGGGTGTATTAATCCTTTGGGTCGGTTGGTATGGCTTTAATCCTGGTAGCCAGTTGACATATTCAGGATCTGCAAATGCAACCGCAACAGCATTTATCGCACTTACCACAACACTTGCTGCTGCAGCTGGTGCGGTGGGAGCTATGCTTCTTGGTTGGTTCCTGTTTAAAAAGCCTGATGTAACTATGGCACTTAATGGTGCTCTGGCCGGACTTGTCGGCATCACAGCAAACTGTGATCGAGTTACTCAGGAAGAAGCGATTGTGATCGGTTTGGTCGCTGGATTCCTAGTTGTCGCCGGTATCATCATGCTTGAAAAAGCCAAGATCGATGATCCAGTCGGCGCATGGCCTGTTCATGGTCTATGTGGTGTCTGGGGCGGTATTGCAACTGGTCTGTTCGGTGATCTTCCGGATGGAATCGAAACTACTGGCGCATTCATCGCTGTTCAGATTAAAGCAACAGTAATCATTTGTGCCTGGGCCTTCGTGACCATGTTTGCATTGTTCTCAGCACTGAAAGCTGCAGGAATCCTGCGAGTTTCAGCTGAAGAAGAACAGATGGGTCTTGATCTGTCAGAACACGGCATGCGTGCCTACGGCGACAGTTAATCAACACTTTCGAATTGACTTAACTCAAAGGAATAACGGAAACGTCAACGCGTAACGTGAATGGGGTTCGGTTAGGTAGTTATTTAAAACCGCCAGCAGGGACGACCATAGGATTCTATTCAATGCTTGCACGTCTGGCTCTTTGAGCCGGAAGGATACCCCAAGGGTTCCGGATAGGTAACCGCCTTACCCGTCCGGAACCGGGGAATTCTTCTGAAAAACCGTTAGACATAAAGAAAGCGAGTCTCTTAAACAGGGACTCGCTTTTTCTATTGATTACAGATCAACTAAGTAACAACTTAGAAAACTAAATCGCATCCGAACCACGTTCACCGGTTCGAATCCGCACACATTCGTCCATTGGTAATACGAATATCTTTCCATCTCCGATTTCGCCACTGTCACCTGATCGTGCTGCTTTAATAATCGCCGAAACAGTAGGTTCTACGAATTCGTCGTTTACAGCAATTTGTAGTTGAGTTTTCCGGAGTAGATTAACCGTGAACTCACGGCCTCGGTACACTTCGGTCTGGCCTTTCTGACGTCCGAATCCTTGGCAATCCATGACCGTCAACCGAAACACTTCAACATCTGTTAGTGCCGCCTTCACATCTTCAAGCTTGCTAGGCTGAATGATTGCGATGATTAATTTCATGACACTAAAGGCTCCCAAGTGGGGTGTTATTCATTTGCGTGAGCATTGAATCTAACGATCAAATCATAACTTTGCAATTGTCATTAACACGTATCATCTTGCTTTCATTACTACATTTCCAGTAAGGTTTTCACACTTCGCGGATACCGCAAACTTTACTGATACTACCAATCATCGTTTCAGGCGTGCATGATGCCCAAGTCAACGATTTCTACGATCCTAAAAACCGTCTGCATAAGTTGTTTTCTCTGTGTAGTTAGCGGATGCCAGCCAATAAATGACTGGGTCACACGTCCGGCAGGCACGCGCGACCAACAACGGCTTCGTGCTGCACTGCATGATCCCTATGCACTACCCGATGTTGCGCCAGGTAGCGAGCAGGTCAGACCACCTGGCTTTGGCAAACCACTGGCCGAGCCAGTCCGCAATCGATACCTGCACGATTCCTATTGGCACGGCAAAAGAGAATAGGGTTAGTTGGTTATCCCAGATGCCGCCAACAACTATGCAATCGCACAGGTCACGATCTGGCTGCCCAACGCTAGAACACACTCTTTGCACGTACAGCGCATAAAAACAGCCGCCGGCTATCCAATAGGGATGACCAGCGGCTGCGTATAGTCGTATGACTAAGCGTCAGACCTAGAAGGCGATGACGGCATCAATACCGACGATCTCTTCATGTCCAGTGTCATTCCAGTCAACTCGAACTTCCGGTCGAATGACCAGGTCGAATTTGCTGTCCGGACGCCAGTTCAGGCCTGTTGTGAAAGCATATTCATGACCAGCAGCTCCACGCCACCATTCAAGACGCATTCCAACAGCCATGCTGTCGTTAAGATCGTAGAAAACATACTGGTTTACACCAATGCTATCAGCTGGATCGNCAATTCCATTGNNATTTGCAAAGTCACTTTGTAATACGTAGCTAAGCTTTTCACCAAGTGTAATGTCAACAACAAGGCTATGGCTGTAGCCAGTACCACGCCATCCCAGATCACCAAAGGTGGTCATATAGGTCAGGCCAATGTTGTCNNCAAGTTGCTTGCTGAATCCACCAAGAAAACTGCTTCCGTCACCAAGTTGGTCGAAACCAGTATCCCAACCAGCGGTCCATCCAACATAGATGTCGGTGCCAGCTTCGTTTGTGCGGCTAGCAAGTACACCTGTGTGTGTAAACGGTTCACTGTTGTACATGGTCTTAGCATGACTGTAGAAGAAGTTACCCGTAGCTTGAACTACTTCGTAACCAACAGTCGTGTAGAAGTGACCAATTTGGACGTCCCAGTCACCAATATTCGTGGTAACGTAAGCCTGAGGCATAGCCCAACCGTATCCGCCACCATGATCAAGACCATTTTGAAAATCCCAACGAGCGGGATTGTTACCAAATGCTTGCGTATCAGCAGCATCGGTACCGTACATTAGGTCAAAGTGATAACCCAGTCCAAGACCTTCAGCGTCAGCATCGCCGGCTTTATCGAAAGCCATCCATAGCTGGTGCACGTTAAGGTTATTTGGATGTGAATTAAATAAACCAGTGGACTTGTCGTGGTATCCAAGTTGGATCCAACCACTAATTTCCAGTCCTTCCCCATCGTTCTTAAATACTTTGAACGAATCACCTGCGTCATCCTGCAGCGTATATGCTACGGGGGTCAGCGTAGGTTGCTGCAGTTCATCAGCCTTTACTTGGCCACCGAAGATCGTCATTACGATCGCAGCGAGGAATGCAAACTTGCTCAGTTTCATCCCAGTTCCCTCCTGTGAAGAATCGAACTAATTCCTTGATATGGGTACCTGGGAAACACAAACCCAGAATCTTACCTTGCTTACCGAAAACGCTGGTGAGCAAAGCCCCCCTTAATATTCACGACCATGCCCATTGCATGCCCGAATTCTTGTTTGGGCGAAATCAAACAGGCGCCGCCTAAACGCGCGTCGAATCCATCCATACTCACGTATCGGAAATTCCGGGAATCATAATTGACCGGATTGCTAAAACTTTTACGTTTACACGGATAACTTACCCAGTATTTTGTGAAGATAGGTAATATACATAGACGCTGGCGGACAATCGTGGTCTAGCTGCAGGATCTATTGTGCCGTAGAGCCGTCAGGCTCGTACTATCCGAGGCTCCTCGATATATGGTGTTGCCGCCCAATACTGCAGTAACTGAGGGGCTCTGGTAGCCGAACACGAGGGACTGTAACTACCATGTTCTTTCCACGTACAGCGCATAAAAACAGCCGCTGGCTATCCAATGGGGATGACCAGCGGCTGCGTATAGTCGTATGACTAAGCGTCAGACCTAGAAGGCGATGACGGCATCAATACCGGCAATTTCTTCATGTCCAGTGTCATTCCAGTCAACTCGGAATTCTGGACGAAGTACCAGGTCATACTTGCTTTCCGGACGCCAGTTCAGGCCTGTTGTGAAAGCATATTCATGACCAGCAGCTCCACGCCACCATTCCAGACGAGCACCAACAGCCATGCTGTCGTTAAGATCGTAGAAAACATACTGGTTTACACCAATGCTATCAGCTGGATCGCCAATTCCATTGGTATTTGCAAAGTCACTTTGTAATACGTAGCTAAGCTTTTCACCAAGTGTAATGTCAACAACAAGGCTATGGCTGTAGCCAGTACCACGCCATCCCAGATCACCAAAGGTGGTCATATAGGTCAGGCCAATGTTGTCAGCAAGTTGCTTGCTGAATCCACCAAGAAAACTGCTTCCGTCACCAAGTTGGTCGAAACCAGTATCCCAACCAGCGGTCCATCCAACATAGATGTCGGTGCCAGCTTCGTTTGTGCGGCTAGCAAGTACACCTGTGTGTGTAAACGGTTCACTGTTGTACATGGTCTTAGCATGACTGTAGAAGAAGTTACCCGTAGCTTGAACTACTTCGTAACCAACAGTCGTGTAGAAGTGACCAATTTGGACGTCCCAGTCACCAATATTCGTGGTAACGTAAGCCTGAGGCATAGCCCAACCGTATCCGCCACCATGATCAAGACCATTTTGAAAATCCCAACGAGCGGGATTGTTACCAAATGCTTGCGTATCAGCAGCATCGGTACCGTACATTAGGTCAAAGTGATAACCCATTCCAAGGCCTTCAGCGTCAGCATCGCCGGCTTTATCGAAAGCCAACCATAGCTGGTGCACGTTTAAGGCGTCAGGATGCGTGTTAAACAGCCCTGTGCTTGCGTCATGGTAACCAAGTTGAAGCCAACCGGTTATTTCAAGACCTCTGCCATCGTTATTAAATAAGCTCCAGGTCTCAGCAGCATCGCTGGGAGACACAGCAGCATCGTCCTGTAACGTATAAGTTACTGGACTTAAAACAGGCTGTTGTAATTCGTCAGCCTGAACCTGACCACCAAAAATCACCGAAGCGATTGCAGCCAGAATAGCATACTTACTGAACTTCATTTCCTTCCTCCGTGTGTTTATCAAGGAATTGAATTCAAAAGAAAACGCAGGCCGCTGTGATGAACAGAAAGTGCCTGATTTTCTCCCGCGTAAAAATTCAAAACTCAACCAAACCAGCGCCTCCTGCGCGATTTGGGACCGCTGTGACAAAGCAAGATGCTCTGACATAATCGCCTCATCGGGAGAAAGAGCACACACAATTCAGCTGCGAGATAAAAAAAAGGGCTCTTTTAGTGCTGTCTATGTAGAAATTGATAAAGTGTGACAATTCTGACAATTACTCATGGAAAAAGCCCCCCAATTGGCTCTATTCGAAGAGTGCTGTCACGAATTCATCCACTTCAAACAGCGCTAAATCCGCCGGTTGCTCGCCCTGACCGACGAAAATCACTGGAATCTCAAATTCCTGACGAATGGGAATTACAACACCGCCTTTTGCAGTGCCATCGAGTTTGGCAAGAATAATGCCGGTACACCGTGCCGCTCCAGAAAATCCCTTTGCCTGACTAACACCGTTTTGACCGGCTGTAGCATCAAGAACGAGAAATACCTCGTGCGGTGCATCTTCGATTTGCCCCTGAATAACCCGATGGATCTTTTCGAGCTGTTTCATCAAGTTGACTTGTGTTTGTAGCCTACCCGCCGTATCGATAATACAGACATCCCGGCCATTCTCTAGCGTGTGAGCAACAGCACGATGGGCAACGCTTGCTGGGTCACTACCCTGCTCGGCCTTTACGATTTCAACGCCAAGACGATCCGCCCAAATGGAAAGCTGTTCCACGGCGGCAGCCCTAAAAGTATCACCTGCGCCGAGTACAACGGATTTCCCTTCGGATTTAAACCAATTCGCCAA
This sequence comes from Pirellulales bacterium, assembly GCA_022451045.1. Lineage (GTDB taxonomy): Bacteria > Planctomycetota > Planctomycetia > Pirellulales > Pirellulaceae > UBA11883. The sequence goes on from JAKUOW010000153.1 coordinate 6,704, forward strand.
TTTTGCGATCGAGGTAGTTTTACCCGATCCATTTACACCGACGACGAGAATCACAGTAGGGCCCGATGACGCCATTCTGACTGGTTGCTCCGGTTGCGCCATGAGATCTCGTAGTTGACCTCTAACGACACCAAGCACTTCTTCCATTTCGACAACGCGATTCTGAAACTGCCTTTCGATTTCGTTACGAATCGCCATTGCGGACTTGCCGCCCATGTCGGTCTTAACCAGGATTTCAAACAACTCACCGAGGAACGCCTCGTCAACCAAACGCCCTTCAGCCTTAAACAGATCGCGAATATCCGTTTTTAAGAGATCTCTGGTTTTCTTGAGTCCACGTCGAAAACGCGACCAAACGCCACCTTCTGAATCATTGGAATCCAAGGCTTCCGCTGCAGAATCTTCCGTCTCATATTCAGGAACGACATCGCTTGGTTGACTATCCTTATCTTTCTTGCGAAAAAACGCCATGGTGCTTGAACCTTGCTGTACTCTCTATTCAACAGCCTGAATGACCGCTTATTACTCTGCTAATGGTGTTTCATTTTTGTCTGAGTGATGACGAAAAAGACGATCTAGCACGCCGTTTACAAATCGTGCTGATTCCTTGCTTCCAAACATTCGAGCAATTTCAACCATCTCGTCAATAGCTACCGGACCGGGAGTACCGAGATATACGATTTCAAACGCACCGAGACGCAGGATATTTCTATCAGCGACAGCCATTCGATCAAGTGCCCAGTTATCTGCAACTTCACCGATCTGCTCGCCCAAACTCGTCCAGTGTTTTACCACGCCATGAACTAATTCACTGGCAAAGGATGCAGCCGGATTAGGACCCATCTCGTCCTTTATAAACGACTCAATTTCCTCAAGATCATCACGAGGGTTTAAGTCGAGCTGAAAAAGTGCCTGAACTGCAACACTTCTCGCTTTGCGTCTTGGCTTCAATTCCGTCATTTATTCACACTTCATTATGATGTCTTGAATTTACGACTCGTCAATTTGTCGCAATACACTCACCATCTCCAGAGCTGCCTGAGCACATTCTTCGCCTTTGTTTCCAACATTTCCTCCGGCTCGATGAATGGCCTGCTCCATGTTATTGCAGGTCAACAATCCAAATAACACTGGCTTACCGTATTGGATCGCCAGTTGACCAAGACTGTGACTCACTTGTTGGTTAATGTATTGGTCATGGGTCGTTTCACCTTTGATCACCGCACCGAGACAAAGGACTGCTACGAGATCTGTCTTAGCCAATCGTTGCGCCGCAACTGGCAACTCCCATGCCCCGGGAACCTTTACGACTACCAAATCATCCTCACTGACACCTGCATCCGTAAGCGTTCGAATGGCGCCTTCGAGCAACCTAAAAGTAATCGAATCATTATATTTCGAGACGACGATACCGTACTTGCCCTGGATATTGTCACCGTTCGCATTTATTTCCTGAACCATTTGGGCTTTCTTCTACTGAAACGACATTGGTTTGAGTGTCTGCTTAGTGGCTGCTCCGTCGTAACAAATCTGATTCTATTCAAGACACTTTGATCGCCCTATGGGGGTAGGCGCGTCCGTACCACCAAATGATTAGGTATTAATACTCATGAGAAACTCAGCATTGGATTTGGCTTTCTTAAGCCCCGACAAGAGTAACTCCATCGCGTCCGGCCCATTCATTTCACTAAGAGCACGGCGCATCATACACGTTCTTTCGTATTCGTCTTCATCGAGCAACATCTCTTCTCGACGCGTACCGCTGGCATTAATATCGATCGCCGGAAACACACGGCGGTCGACCAATTGCCGATCCAGCACAATCTCGAGATTCCCGGTGCCTTTAAACTCTTCAAAAATCACTTCGTCCATTCGGCTTCCGGTATCTACCAATGCAGTTGCCAGGATAGTCAAAGATCCTCCCTCTTCTACCATGCGTGCAGAGCCGAAGAACTTTTTAGGATTCTGTAACGCATTTGCATCCAGCCCTCCGGAAAGCACTTTGCCTGATGACGGGCATTCTGTATTCCAGGCACGAGCCAGCCTTGTAATCGAATCGAGGAAAATAACGACGTCTTTACCCATCTCGACCATTCGTTTTGCTTTTTCCTGAACAATCTCAGCTACATGAACGTGACGTGATGCGACCTCATCAAACGTGCTGCTCACGACTTCACAATTCGAGCCCTTTACTTCACGCTCCATGTCGGTCACTTCTTCAGGCCGTTCATCAATCAACAGCATGAAGACATAGGCATCCGGATAGTTTTTTAAGACGGCTCTCGCCATTTTTTGAAGCAAAATCGTCTTACCAGCTCGCGGCGGACTTACAATTAATCCGCGCTGCCCAAACCCGATGGGCGTAATCAAGTCAACGGCACGCGTCGCATAGTCCTTCTCGTCAAACTCCATCATGATCCGTTTGATCGGATGCAACGGTGTCAAATCATCAAAGTGAATCCGTTTTGCATATTCGACAGGAGCCAATTCATTAATGGATTCCACGCGGAGTAACGCGAAGTTGCGTTCATTCACTTTAGGAGGCCGGATCAATCCACGTACCGTTACCCCAGCTTCTAAACTGAAGCGTCTAATCTGACTAGGTGAAACGTAAATATCATCCGGGCTCGAAAGATAGTGATACTCGCTACTGCGCAAGAATCCGAAACCGTCCGGGAGAATTTCCAGTGTCCCATCTCCCTGTAATACACCGCTTGCTTCGACTCGTGACTTGAGTAAGCGGAAGACAAGATCCTGACGTTTCAAGCCACTAACGTCATCCAGATCAAGCTGGCGTGCTTCCTCAATCAGCTCGCTCATCGACATGTTTTGGATTTCTTCAAAACAATCGCGTTCGCTTTCTTCAACAGGAAAGTCCACATCAACTGCATCCTGTTTACGCGAAACCATTTCTTCCGCAAGGGAAAGTGGTTTTCCATCTGCGCCAAAAAGATCTTCTGGCAATCGATCCGGACCGGATTCCCCAGGATGTTCTGGCACGTGCTCAGATTGTGTATTTGATTTTTCGTTCATGAGACTTTGCCCTCTTTGCAACTACATCAATTAAGCATGCACTTGCGCAAGGATGTTCCAAAAATTTCTTACCTGAGCATCTAACTCCTCTAGTGACCCTGTGTTATCAATCACTACGTCACTTTGTTCCCTCTTCGTTTCAACCGGAAGTTGAGTGGATTCTCGTAATAGAAACTGCTCGCGACTCCAGTTTCTCGCTTTGCACCGTTGCCATCGAATTTCTTCTTCACAGTCAACAAACACGACCAGATCACAACATTCGCTCCACGCTTTTTCCAGAAGTAGTGCTGCATCGATTAC
>JAKUOW010000154.1 GCA_022451045.1 Pirellulales bacterium
TGTGATTGATGGTGAATTTCAACGTGCTGCCAGAAGAAATTCCGGCCAGCCCAAACACTCGACAGAACGAGACCGAATTAGATCGATACAGTTATTGCTTCAGGCAGAGCCGTTCGCAAAGGAAGATGATGATCGGGCAGCTGTGGGGCAGTTATACATGTACCTTGCAAATTCATTCCTGAATCACCGTGGCTACCAGGAATCATGGCGATTGCAGGTGCTTATAGACCTCGACACGCTGCCGGATTACGAGCCAGGCTATTACTACGGCAGAGCCGTTTCGAGTGCTCCGGTCAACGATGAAGGTTCACCGTTGGTATATTCCGCTGTCGAGAATCTGGAGGACGCGGAAAATGACGGCGAGAGGTGGCGTTGGGCACTGAATCAGGCGATCGAAATGCACACGTCCAGCCGTCATTCAGCCGAGTGGCATTTCGCAACGTTCTTACACCAGCAATTTGGTGTGCAGACGATGCAGTATTATTTTCCAGCCCAGCGAGACACAGATGCTGCTGAGGAGAATCGCAATGGCCGGTTTGCACTGGACAGCCTGAGTGACAAAGAAACCATTGCCCAGTTGGCCACGGGGGTTAAGCGATTCGAGATGGATGATGAATTCAATTTCATCAAACATTTTCGTCGTATTCTAAATGAAGCCGGTCACGTCTATCGCGAATCTGCCGCATCGCAAATTGGATCGATCTATACAAACCGTCGACAGTTCACTCGTGCTGCGGATCATTGGCGAGAAATGATTACCAAATTCAATGTCCCCGCCCGCCATTATTTTCGTACCAACCTGGATCAAATCGTTGGTAACTATGGGATGTTTGAACACATTAACGGCCAGTCAATAACTGACCCGAAGCTTGGATTCCGTTTCAGAAACGCAACCGGTGTCTCGTTTACTGCCCAGCCAATTAATGTTGAGAAGCTGCTGGCGGACGTAAAAGCGTATCTTAAAAGTAGTCCGATGCGACTCGATTGGAACCGAGTCCAATTGCAGAATATCGGTTGGCGCATCCTTAATCAGGATTTGGCGAAATATGTTAGACGTGACAACGACACGAAATGGCACGTGGATTTAGAGCCCCGAGATGGCCACTACGACAAACGTGAAATCGTCGACGTCCCACTAGAAAATGCCGGTGCGTATTGGGTGACCGCTAAAGTTGACGACGGTAATACTGCAAATTCGCTAATTTGGCTATACGACACTGCCATCGTCAAGAAAGCGCTAGCCGGTGGAAATCTGTACTTCGTTTGTGATGCAGAGACGGGACAGCCAATCGAAGAAATCAAGCTGGACTTCTTTGGCTACCGACAGCTCAACACGAAAGAAGGAACGTATCGGATTACGTCGACTGAATTCTCGACAGTAACCGATGGCAACGGGCAGGCGTTTCCTGAAGCATCCAAGATGCCGACGAATCATCAGTGGTTGATTACAGCGAAGGACAACGATGGTCGGTTTGCGTATGTCGGATTTCAGGGAGTGTGGTTCGCCAACCGCCACGACCCAATTTACAACTCAACCAAGGTGTTCTGCATTACGGACCGTCCGGTCTATCGGCCGGAGCAAACAGCACATTTCAAGTTGTGGCTACGCAGAGCTCAATACGATCAGGATGATGATTCGCAGTTCGCAAATGCTTCATGTCGAATTGAAATCTACGACGGAAAGAACGAAAAAGTCTACTCTACGACAGGGAAGGCAGACGAATTCGGTGGTATCGAGACGAATTGGGATATTCCGGAAGATGCAACCCTCGGTGTATACAGGGTTCACGTGCACGGCATCGCGGGAACCGGAAACAGGTTGCAAATCAGCGGTGGGAATTCATTCCGTGTCGAGGAATACAAAAAGCCGGAATTTGAAGTGACCGTAGAAGCTCCGTCAAAGCCGGTGGAGTTAGGTGAGATCATTACCGCCAAAGTAAATGCCAAGTATTACTTTGGATCACCAGTTTCAGAAGCTACCGCAAATATTAAGGTGACCAGAACTAGCTATCACCAGAATTGGTATCCCGACGCTCACTGGGATTGGTGTTTTGGCCGCGGTTATTGGTGGTACTGCTACGACTACCCTTGGTATCCGGGATGGCATGAATGGGTTGGTTGTTTAAGGCCATATCCAATCTGGGCACCATATCATGACGCTGCTCCGGAAGTAGTGTTGGATCTGGAAACGGAAGTCGGACCTGACGGCACGATCTCTTTCGATATTGATACATCGATAGCAAAAGAACTGCATGGCAATACGGATCATCGATATACGGTGACTGCTGAGGTGCGAGATAAGTCGCGCCGCACCATCGTCGGATCCGGGGAAGTGCTTGCTACGAGAAAACCATTTACCGTGTTTACCTGGCTTGATCGGGGTTACTACAACGTAGGCGATACCATCCAGGCAACATTCAAGGCCCAGACTCTGGATCAACGTGCAGTGAAGGGGAGGGGCAAGCTCACTTTGAACAGAATCACTTATAAGGACGGAAAGCCGGTCGAGACAACCGTGCGAAAGTGGAATATCGAAACGAATGATCTCGGTGACTCCGCGCAGAAGATTGCAGCGTCCAAACCGGGACAATACAGGTTATCGCTGACCTTGGAAGATGAACACGACCATGAAGTGGAGGGTGGTTACATATTCACAGTGCGAGGTCGTGAGTTTGACGGTCGAAATTATCAATTTAATGATTTGGAATTAATCCCGGATAAACGTGAATATAAGGCTGGCGATAAGGTCAAGTTGCAAATTAATAGTAATCGCCGTGGCGCTACCGTCCTGCTGTTCGTACGACCGACCAATGGTGTATATTTCCGACCCAAGATTATTCGCCTTAAAGGCAAGAGTACGGTTGAGGAGATCCTGGTTGTCAAAAAAGACATGCCTAACTTCTTTGTGGAAGCAACGACGGTGTTTGACGGTCGCGTTATAAGTCAGACGAAAGAAGTTGTCGTACCACCGGAAAAGCGTGTGCTCAATGTTCAGGTCATCCCATCCGCAGAAGAATATCTGCCAGGGGAGGATGCGACAGTTCGATTACATGTTACAGATATCAATGGTGATAATTTTGAAGGCAGCACTGTGGTATCGGTTTATGACAAGTCTGTCGAATACATTTCCGGTGGCTCGAATGTGCCCGATATCAAGGAGTTCTTTTGGAAGTGGCGTCGCAACCACTATCCGGGGCATCAAACGAATCTGGGTCGTCCTGGCTACAACATGTATGAGAACGGAACGACAGGCATGACCATGCTTGGTGTGTTTGGGCACACGGTAGCGGATGATTACTCCGGTGCGAATGACGCTAAATACAAAACGGCTAACGCGCCCGGCCTTGCTAGGAGGACTATGTCCAGTCAACGTTCAAACATGCTACAGGAATTTGCCGAGACAGCTTCACCTGCCCAAGGACGGGCTTTGGGTGGTGGACTGGGTGGGGGCGGCGGTTTTGCAGCAAACGGTCAGGTCGCAATGGAAAACGCATCTGCAGATCAGGCCATGTCGAAGCTCGATAGTCGAGGTCGGCAGAGCCGGCAACAAGGTGTTCCGTTGGTACAGCCAAATGTACGTAGTAATTTCGCAGACACAGCTCTATGGGCGGGCTCCGTCACTACGGATGTAAATGGAATTGCTGAAGTGTCTTTGAAAATGCCCGAAAACCTGACAACGTGGAAGGTCAACGTCTGGGCACTTGGTCATGGCACAAAGGTTGGCAGTGGTTCTGCGGAGGTTGTAACCCGTAAGAATCTGATTGTCAGACTTCAGGCACCTCGGTTCTTTGTTCAAAAAGACGAAGTTGTCTTATCGGCCAACGTTCATAATTACCTCGACACCGAGAAACAGGTTCAGGTAACGCTAGGACTGGAGGGTGGAGAGCTCTCTTCCTTTAATGACCTGACGCAAAACGTTGTCATCCCAGCCAATGGTGAACAAAGGGTGGACTGGCGTGTAAAAGTGAATCACGAAGGTGAGGCCATCGTGCGCATGTCGGCGCTGACAGACGAAGAATCTGATGCGATGGAGATGACATTCCCTGTATTCGTGCACGGAATGTTGAAGACTGAAAGCTGGGCGGGGACAATTCGGCCGGATAAAAATAGTAGCCTAGTTCAAATAAACGTGCCGGCTGAACGGCGACCTGAACAATCACAGCTTGAGGTGCGATATTCTCCAACTCTCGCTGGTGCTATGGTTGATGCGCTACCTTATCTGGCAGACTTCCCGCATGGCTGTACCGAGCAGACGCTCAATCGATTTATTCCAGCAGTTATCACGCAGAAGATCCTGCTCGATATGGATTTGAACCTCGAGCAGATTCGTGATAAACGTACCAATCTTAACGCACAGGAAATTGGTGACGGGAATGATCGAGCGCGGCAATGGCATCGTTGGCAAAAGAATCCGGTTTTTAGTGTTGATGAACTGGATCGAATGGTGGCGGCAGGTATTCAACGCCTCGCTGGCCAACAAAACAGTGACGGTGGGTGGGGTTGGTTCTCCAGTTACGATCGTCCAAGCTGGGTTCATACAACTGCAACCGTTGTTCATGGTCTGCAAATCGCGAAGCGAAATGGCATCAACCTCAAACCCGAGATGCTGGAGCGAGGGCTAATCTGGTTGAAGCGGTATCAGGCCACCGAGGTAGAAAAACTGAAGCGAGCCGAGGCGAAACAAAAGCCGTACAAGCTGTATGCAGACAACATGGACGCGCTAGTGTACCGCATTCTGACGGAAGCAGATCATGAAAATGATGACATGCGTGGGTTCCTTTACCGGGATAGGAATCGTTTGACCGTTTATGGCAAGGTGCTGTTCGCACTTGGCCTGCACTCCGTTCAGCAAGAAGAACAGCTTAATATGCTGATTCGAAATATCGAACAGTTCCTGATTCAGGACGAAGAGAACGAAACCGCTTATTTAGACGTGGGCGATAATGCCCTTTGGTGGTACTGGTATGGCGACGAGATTGAAGCGAATGCCGGGTATCTGCAATTGATCTCACGAGTGAAGCCGCAAAGTGTACAGGCCTCCAGGATTGTCAAATTCTTGTTGAACAATCGAAAGCATGCCACATATTGGAAATCGACTCGAGATACTGCTTACTGTATAGAATCCTTTGGTGAATATCTGAAGGCTACTAATGAGTTGCGACCCGAAATGGTTGTCGAAGTATGGGTTGATGGAGACAAACTGAAGGAAGTCGAGATTACCGGGGATAATCTATTTAGTTTCGATAATGTCTTTTTTATGGCGGGTGACGAATTGACCGATGGAAGTCACGAAGTGGAATTGAGACGACGTGGCCAGGGAGCAGTTTACTTCAATGCTTATTTGACAAACTTCACGCTTGAAGATCACATCGCCCAAGCTGGATTAGAAGTGAAAGTGCATCGACGGTATTACAAGCTAATACCTGAGAACAAAGACGGCGATGTTCCAAATAGTAAAGGACAGGCGATCAAGCAAAAAATAGAAAGTTATAAACGTGAAGTTCTTTCGAATCTGGACGAATTAACTAGTGGTGACTTAGTCGAAGTTGAGCTAATTGTTGAAAGCAAGAACGACTATGAGTACGTATTACTTGAAGACACGAAGCCAGCAGGTTTTGAGCCAACTCAGCTAATTAGCGGCTACGACTATTCGCGTTTACCGGTTTATCGCGAGATGCGTGATGAGAGTGTGAATTTCTTTCTGAGGCGATTGCCCTTAGGTAAGCACAGTTTCAGTTACCGGATGAGGGCAGAAACTCCCGGTAAATTCTCAGCGCTGCCAACCTATGTTCATGCAATGTATGCGCCGGAATTACGCGGTAACTCTGATGAAATCAAGTTAAACGTGGTAGACGAGTAAGTCAGGTGTGGAATATCTGGTATCAGACTTACTACTTGACCTTCTCCGCTGTCGCTTTCAGAATGCAATGACAGGCATTTCTTATGCCTGACTCCACCATTTCTGTCTCTTCATGGCAGCCTTTGACCTTTAGTCACCAATGATTAACACACTTTACCTGCCGGAATTGCGCGAAATGCTCGTTGAGCAAAAGGTCGAAGATATGCGCGAATTTTGTGATGCGATGCATCCTGGGGTTACCGCTGAATTCATGGAGGGACTCACAGCGGACGAAACTTGGCAAATTATCCGTCATGCTGAGCAGCCATTACCAGCGGAGATCTTCCGATATTGCAGTGAAGAGAAGCAGGTGGACATTCTCGAGCATCAGGATCGTACGGAGATGGCATCACTCATCAGTGAACTCGTCCCTGATGATCGCGTCGACATTTTGGATGCCGTGTCAGAAGATGTCGTTAACGACATTCTCGAGCGGTTGCCGCTGGAAGAGCGGCGTGACATTCTGAGATTGCGAGCGTACCGCGAAGGTACAGCCGGTGCCGTAATGACATCCGATGTTGCCAAGCTCGCCGAGAACTTTACTGTGCCGGAAGCACTTGCAGAACTTGGCCGACAAGCTGAAGAGCTTGAGACCATTTACTATCTTTACGTGGTGGATGATACGGATCATCTCCGCGGGGTGGTTTCTGCGCGGCAACTTGTGACATCCATGGGGCGTCCTGATATTCGCCTTTCAGATTTAATGGAAGAAGACATCGTCACGGCACATGTGTTTGAAGACCAGGAGTCAGTTGCACACAAGGTTGCACGGTATGACTTATTAGCGATTCCGGTACTTGATGACCAAAACCGTATGATGGGTATCATCACGCATGACGATATCATCGACGTGGTCCGTGAGGAAGCGGAAGAAGACATTCAGCGAATCGCGGCGGTGAATCCGCTCGATGAAAGTTACTTGAAGACAGCTGTGACCACGCTGAGTTGGAAACGCGGGATATGGCTTACCATTCTTTTCATCGCAGCTTTGCTGACAGCGATCGCCTTAAAACAATACGACGAGAGCATCGCAGAACATACTTGGCTCGTCCTGTTTATTCCACTGGTGATATCCGCTGGTGGAAACACTGGTAGCCAGTCTTCAACGTTGATCATCGCGGCGTTCGCCTCAGGTGATATTACGTTGCGAGATTGGTCGCGTGTGATTCGACGAGAGATTTGCATGGGGTTAATCATCGGCGGATTTCTTTCTCTGATTGGTTACGTCGTCGCTTGTTTTGCTGCACCCAATACGACTCTTGCGCTCATCATTCCCATAACGCTTCTCCTTGTTATCCTATGCGGCACGTTTTCCGGCTCTGCGTTGCCACTGCTGTTTAAACAAATGGGCCTTGATCCGGCATTGATGAGCAATCCATTTGTTGCCGGAATAGTCGATATTCTGGGAATCGTGATCTATATGAATGTCGCACGCGCATTCATTTATTGATCATTCAGCGTCAGTCACCTGGCGATAAACAGACAAGATGCCGTTTACAGATTCTTCGAGTGAGAAGCTTTGTTTAATTCGGTTATGCCCTGCGGTTGCAAGCCGAATGCGATGTTCAGAATCATCATGCAGTGCCATCAGTTGGCTGGCAAGCTGAACAGCGTTATCGCGTTCGAACAAGATGGCTTCGCCGTTAGGAAAGATCTCGCGAGTGCCGCCAACATCCGTGGCTATTATTGGAAGGCCGATTGCTGCCGCCTCGAGCAATACGCGTCCGAGTGGTTCTTGTCTGGCGGGGTGCACCAATAAATCCCAGTTTCGCATTCGGCTCTGGATGTCTTTCACGTAGCCGGCGAATTTCACTTTACCTTTCAAGTCAGGGAGCTGAGCACGTGTAAAAAGTGCCTGCTCGTACTCGATTGCTTCGTCTTTCGTCGAATGCCGCACACCACATATTTCTAATTGACAATTGGGTTTATGCTTTACAAGGTCGCCAAAAGCATCAAGCAGGATGTCCCAGCCCTTACGCATACCAATTTGACCGACTCCTCCGACTGTAAAGGACGTGTCAGGTTGAGAGTGTACATTTCGCGATAACGTTGAATTGGATGTGCTAACGCCGTTGTAAATGACTTCGCAATTCTCCGGAGTTACCCCCTGTTTCAACAGGTTGTCCCTTGTCGCGTGAGAGACTGTGATCGTTCTTGCAAGCTTATTTAAGTCGCGGATTACCTGACCGCTCACATTCATGATATCTCTCACGTGTCCGACGATCGGTGTCAGCAATTGATCTGCAATTCCACCGCAGAGCCTGCTGGTGGAGAGGCTATTTGCGTGAACGATGTCTGGTTCCAATTCTTGGAGAGTGGTTAAAACACCTGCTCGTATATCATCAAGCTGTAAACGACGGCCATCATCGTCGAATAGCTTTAACTCGTGGTACTCGATGGCCAGTTGTTGTAACGCATCTGGAAAAGGACCAGTCAGTGGGCAAAGGACATTCGGTTGAATGCCAGCTGCAGCCAGACGCGGTAATACACTTAAGAGAGAATTCTCACCGCCGTTGCGTGTTGCAAATTCGCACACATATGTAACGCGAAGCATCGTGCTATTACTCTATGGCACCGTATGCCTGTAGGGTTGCTCGAAGTAATGCCTGTTCATCAGCGTTCAAACCAACCATGGGTAATCGCAGTTCACCGCTGTCCATGTCCATCATTGCCATTGCGGCTTTTACAGGAATCGGGTTAGTTGAGAGACCCAGCATGTCACGGCAAAGCGGAAATAGCTTGTGATGCCATTGAATTGTCTCGTCTCTGTTTCCGCTCGCGGCGGCATTGATCAACGCAATCATGTCATTGGGTAAAATGTTTCCGACAACGGAGATTACGCCTTCAGCACCGATGGACATTAGTGGTACCGTAAGGCTGTCATCACCAGAGAGGATGGTGAGGTCGGAATTATTGATAACTTCACTTGCTTGATCCAGAGATCCGGTGGCTTCCTTTACCATCGTGATGTTTTCAAACTCAGCCAACTTGATGATGGTTTCCGGCTCAATGTTTTTTGCGGTCCTTCCCGGAATGTTGTAAACACACAGTGGGATATCGACTTCTTCAGCTAGAGCTTTGTAATGTTCGTAGAACCCGACCTGTGTTGGCTTGTTGTAATAAGGTGCTACCATGAGTGCGGCATCTGCACCTTCCTTAGCAGCCCACTTTGTCAAACTGATAGCCTCAGCAGTACTGTTTGATCCTGTGCCTGCCATTACTTTGATTCGACCGGCAGCTGCTTGAACAACTTCCGCAATCACGCGTTCATGTTCAGGGTGGGTTAGAGTCGGAGATTCGCCGGTCGTGCCAGTTGGGCAAAGGCATGTCGTGCCTGCCTGCACCTGAAATTCAACCTGGTCTCGCAGTCGTTGGTAATCCACTTCTCCATCCTTGAACGGTGTTGTGATTGCAACTGAAAGTCCGGCGAAGTCTGATCCTTTGCGTGTCATGTGATGTTAGACCCTATTTATGTCGTTGCGGGGAGGAAAGGGTGGATACTTGAATTGTGAATGGTCGTTCGGATTCATCTTAATCCACCTATGGCAACAGTGCGAGGTGCCAGAAATAGCGATCAAGTTGCCTCGCTCGAGCCATCTAGTTCATCTGTAGTCCCTCTACTCGGACTTCTGTTTTCCACATGCGACGCGCCCTACGCGTGTCACTTTTT
>JAKUOW010000155.1 GCA_022451045.1 Pirellulales bacterium
AATATTTATATAAATAAACTAAATTGATTAAGCTTAATTCCTTGGAATTGAATAAATCATTCATTTGATATCAAATGCTTAAGGATATTTAATTGCAATAGATAGATTGTTCCTGAGCAAATTGCGTGTCGTCGCCAAAGTCGCACTTTACCCACCGTAATCCTCTAGGGCGGCCGCTACCGGAAGCACGTTCGAAGAATAATCTGTGGAGATCTTCTCGTGTTTTCTGAAAGGAGGCGATCGCTGCGTCGTAGTCGTATTCCGGTATTTCAGCTGTTACGGATGAGCTCGCGCCTTCTGGGCGAACCGACCGCTTTCGAATCAACAGGACTAAGACAATTAGCACACCGGCGACGATGGCACCGATTACGCCCGGATTGGACATAGTTTTAACCTTGGCTGTCTAGCAATTCGATGAATTTCGCCATCCAGGCTGGATGTGCTGGCCAGGCGGGTGCGGTTACGAGATTTCCATCAACATGTGCATTGTCAAATCCATCTGCTGTCGGGATATATTCGGCGCCGCAAAGCTCCAGATCAGGTGAGACGGCAGGATAACAACTGCACTGTCGTCCGTTGAGGATTCCGGCTGCTGCGAGCAGTTGTGGTCCGTGGCAGATGGAGGCAATCGGCTTGTTGGCAGCATCGAAGTGACGGACTATCTCGAGCACATCGTCGTTAAGCCTCAGGTATTCTGGCGCTCGGCCTCCAGGTACGACTAACGCATCATATTCTTCTGGTTCCACATCGGAAAACGTCGTATTGATGTGAAAGTTGTGTCCGGGTTTTTCCGAGTACGTTTGATCGCCTTCGAAGTCATGTATTGCAGTACGCACCGTTTCGCCGGCGGATTTGTCCGGACAAACAGTGTCAACGCGATGTCCAACGGTTAACAGGATTTGAAATGGCACCATCGCTTCGTAGTCTTCGACATAGTCGCCGACGATCATTAATATGCGTTTTCCGCTCATGTTCTTTTTGCTTTGGCAAGACAGGGATTGATGGACACGTTGGTGACTACTGTTCTTGCTGTGAAGCAGGTGCATCGCCGACATTGAATTGCTGTAAGCTGATTTGCTGCATTGCACGTGCTTCTGCGGTATGCCTTTGCAGGAAGTAGTTGTAATCCACCTGTCCTGGTTGGCGATTAAACTGGCTGGGATTCCCCGTTGATCGGCTGCCAGTCGTTAACGCATTATGGAATTGAATTGAGGCCTCAAACTGCCCGAATTCTTCTTCTGCGATGGTAACAACGTATAACGTAGATAGATCATGAGACGGAATCATAATTGCTTCCCCTTTCTCAAGCCTAAACAGTCTCAGATTAACCGGTTGTTGCGGGGAACCTTGTGTCAGGGTATATCGATTCTGGAATTGAGGTTGCCCAAACTGGCCAGTAACCTGTGCCTCAAACCGCAAGTCTCGCATTACAGTTGATGAACCAAACTGGCCGGCCGGTACGTCAGGATTCACACGGCGAATGTCTGCTTCCTGGACTTGCGGTGCACCGAATTGTCCACCGCCCATTGTAAACATCGCTGTCAGATCGGTTGAGAATGTGCTGGCAGCGACCTCATCACCTAGATCATTTAGCGTTGCTTCAGGGTTTTCTTCCGCAAGCTTGTTAAATTCATTCGCAAGTTCGTCGGCATAGTCTGTGGCCATCTTGAGTGCTTCATCAAATTTCCAGAATTCATCCAATTCAGCTTTTACTTCAGGTTGAGCAAGTGCTTCATCCGCTTCTTCCTGAGTAGAGATTGAACGGCCTGCTCTCTCGTCAACATTGATGTAAAGGAACTTATCTGAGAAGGATGCAAAGCTTGAGTCACTACCACCAAGGTTTCTTAGTCGATAGATCTCATTGGGTTTGAATCCTTCATTGATGAATGGAGGAATATCGTTCGACGCGTGACCGCCACCACTGTTTCTAAACTGAATCAGGCTGTACCAATCAGGCTTCTCCAGTCCTTCCGACAATAAGACGTCAAAAGTCTTAGTACGAATCTCCATCGCTTCAAGGCTTGTAAGAAGTTCGGTTTCACCAACCTCGATCAAAACGTAATCGCGGTCGACGAGTTCTTTCTTGGGCTGCTCAGCAGGCGCTTCCGATTCTGTTTCACCTTCGCTCGACTCCGGTTCTCCCTCGGAGTCGTCTGAATCGGTGGTGTCGGATGGATCATCTGCAGGTTCTTCTGGCTCTGAGTCGGCTACAGCTTCGTCCTGGCAGTCGCTTGATGCTTCATTAGCGTCCCTATCTGCCTCTGATTTACCTTCCTCTGAAGAGTCGTCCGCATTTTCGCTGCCAGTTTCCGAATCTTCGGAACTATCGTCGGCGCTATTTGTGGAATTGTCATCCGAGCTGTCTTCAGGGCTTTCGTCCGAAGATTCTTCGGGAACTTCCATTGGCTCGACCGGTAAAATCTGTTCGACTTTTGCCGTGACCGTTTTTGTAAGTGCTTTCAGTTCAGCGAGGATCGCTTCCCGATTTGTCTGGATATCTGCTGCAGGGAGAGGTTCACCATTTGCTGATTCAACATGTTGTTTACGGTAATCTCTCAAAAATTCTTTGAGCTTTAACTCAACCGCTCTTACATCTTCATTGAACATCTCAGTTGCGATGGCAGATGCTTTTTCACGCAATACGCCGTCGATAACCTGTTCGCGAACCTCAGCTAGTGGGCGATACTTGACTTCGGGTTCTTCTGGTTCTTCCTCTGCGGACTCCGACTCTTCGGGGTTTTCTTCGTCGCCGCCATCCGCGTCTGTATTGTCTTCAGAGTCTTCACCCGGTGAGTCCTCGGATTCTGTTGAGTCTGATGCGTCTTCGTCAGTTGAATCATCGGAGTTGTCTGCCGGTGTCTCTTCGGCCGGTTCATCCTGACAGCCTTCTTTATTTTCAGGAGCACTGGCAGGTGCATCGGCATCGTCTGGCTTTACATCAGAATCTGTATTATCGGAGTCAGCATCGCTTTCTTCGTCTTTGTCAGCGTTATCATCCGTGCTTGCGTCGTCTTCGGTGTCAGCTTCGGAATTACCTTCACCATCATTTGCGTCTTCACTTGCTTCGTTGCCATCATTCGTCGCTTCGTCTTCTATTGAGTCGAGTTCTTCGCTCCGGTCGATATATAGGTTTATGTTGGTATCGTAGTATTCCTGAATCTCTTCATCCGTGACGTTTTCACGCTCGAGCCTCTGTAACGCATTTGCATACAGGGTGTAATTGCTGCGATTGAACTTCACATACTGAAACTGGAAACTCGGCAATTTCTGGTAGGCGTGACCACGCGTGTTCGGCGACTGTACGCGGTTAACCGCTTCATAGAAAATCCTTTCTCGCTGCTCCTGGGTAGGTGTCCCATCGACCTGATCAAGGTAATCCGCCACAGAGATAGGATACATCTGAAATGACAGTCTTCGATTTTTGTCTCGCTGGTATTGCCATGCCTTGCTAGGAGTGGGGGTTGATGCGATCGTAGGTGGGACAAGGGACTGTAAGCGAATGCCTTCGATCTCTTTCTTTAGGAGATCAAGCAGGTTTTCAAACGACATGTCGCTTCCGATCGTGTCATCAAAAATCTCTTGGACTCTCTTGGGGGTGACGTTGTCAGCAAGTTGGCTTACATATGCTTTTGCTTCGTCATCAGACAATGCCATACCATGGGTAATGGCGAGTACGCTGAAGCGTTCCATATCGCGTGGATCTGATTGGTCTTGGTTCATAGGTCTGGCAAGACCATAAGGGTCGATATCCGGTGCCATGCCGAATTGAATCTTTTGAAGATTGGAGATTTGGCCTGTTTCAGGTGATTCTTCACCGTACGCTTCTTCAGCCAAAGCAAACAAAAAGCGACGCAATAACGTTCGGTTTCTAGCGGTGCGTTGTAAGGCATCCTGATCGACACTTCCGGATCGACTGCTTCCATCCATCATGGTTTGTATGGCAGGCGCTACCACAAAAGACAACATACAAATCATCAGAAGGATTCCGACCATCACGTCAGGTCGGCCACGGAAGATTTCAAGAATACTTGAATCCTGCGATTTCTTTTTCTGCAATTTCTTTACGTTTGATTTAACTTCGTCTCGACGTTTGGCCATTTTCTCGTCTCGTTTTTGTTCTTAATTGGTCAAATTGACCAAAAAAATTGTCACCCCTAGAACAGGGTGGTCTGTTGTCTCTTTTGCTGTCTAAGATTTGGATGATCTCTCACAGCTCTTTATTCTTCAAAACACACAATTGTGCGTTAAAAACGCCCAATTTTAAACACAGGCACTAATTACACAATCCCAATTCTGCTTGCCGGTCTCCTCGCACTTAAGCGTGTCACCGGACACCTACTTTTGACAGTCAATTTGCAAGAAGCAGTTGACAATCTTTGAATTAGGAATTATCCGTTACCCTTAGTGGTCTCGCAATGGTACTAGGCTGTGATTGTTTAAACAGCCAGCATCAATGCAAGTCGCTTGTCCCACCTGTCGACTTCACCTTGAAGTTACACCGGGCTCAAAGCAAATTTGGGCCACACCTGTATAGATATTCCTATTGTAGGGGCCTTAACGGTTTTTCCAAACCTAATGGGCTTCATGAAGTTATTCAGGAAACACCCAGTAGGTATCTGATATTGATACCGAACACGCTGTTTCTCGTGTGATTTCAGCAACATATTAGTAATGTTGTGAATTCGCGATTTTGAATCACGCTATTCCACATCAACTTTTGTTTATGTGTGACTTAAGTGGCGATGCGGTGTTGGCCGTGAGGTGAAATGAGAATCCACTATTTTGCAGCACGTATATAAGTAGATAGACAAGTCACAGAAGTCGCTTTTAGATCGCGACAACAACGTAGGAGCAAGGGGGCAACCCCAGGTTTGCCATGTCAATTGATCTTGTAATTGTCGAGTCACCCGCGAAGGTGAAGACGATTTCCAAGTTTCTTGGTACCGACTACGTTGTCGAAGCCAGTGTTGGGCACGTTTTGGATTTGCCCAAGCGAAATCCCAAGGGCGTTAAGAAGCCTGTTCCGGGAATTGACTTGGAGAACGAATTCGAGCCGACTTATGAACCCATTATGGGTAAGAAGAAGACGCTTGATAAACTCAAGAAAGCCGCTAAACAATCTGAGCATGTATGGCTGGCAACGGACCTGGATCGTGAAGGTGAAGCGATTGCCTGGTTGCTGACTGAAGCAATGGGGCTTGAGCCATCCAAGATCAAGCGTGTGGTGTTTAATGCTATTACAAAGGATGCCATTCAGCAGGCCTTCCAGCAGCCTCGCGACATTGATATGGCCAAAGTGAATGCGCAACAGGCACGCCGCATCCTTGACCGAATCGTTGGCTATCAGGTGTCACCGCTGCTCTGGAAAAAAGTAGCGGGCGGTTTGAGTGCCGGTCGTGTGCAAAGTGTGGCCGTGTTATTGGTCGTATTGCGTGAACGTGAAATTCGCGCCCATATTCCTGATGAAAGTTGGTCAGTTACTGTTCGGTTGGCCATTGATCCATCAAATGCACCACAGCTCATCACCTCATGGCCGGAATTCATGGCCCAGGTTGACGAAAAAGGTAAGCATCCCACCAAAAAACGCCAGAACGCATGGTTGGCTGAAAACGGTGGGTTACGCACGGCGTTATATGAGATAGATGGGAAACCATTTAAGCTTGAGTGCAAGAGTGATGCACCCAGAGATCTTTCAAACGAAATTCAACAGGTCGCAGAAGCAGCCGGTTTAACGGATGTATCCGTAATCTCAACTGAAGACCCAGATGGAAAAGGGCCAGCTCAATTCAAGCGTGAGCTTACCGGCGAGTTACAACCGGGTGTTGAGTACTCAATCGACTCCATTGAAACGAAGCCGTCGACCACAAATCCCCAGGGACCATTAATAACCAGCTCGATGCAAATGGCGGCATCCAACCGTTATAGCTTTACGACCAATCGCACCATGCGGATTGCACAAGGCTTGTACGAAGGTGTAAGTGTTCCAGGGGAAGGTCGTGTGGGTGTCATCACCTATATGCGTACCGACTCCACCCATATCGCTGGTGAAGCGCTAACGTCGGTCAGAAACTTCATTGGTAAGCAATATGGTGATGAGTACTTACCGGAAAAGCCGAAGTTTTACGGTTCCCGGAACCAAAATGCACAAGAAGCTCATGAGTGCATCAGGCCGACGGACGTGTCACGTACTCCCGAGAGTCTTGCCAAGTCACTTGACGATGATCAGCTCAAGCTTTACCGACTGATTTGGAATCGGTTTGTTGGTTGCCAGATGAACGGAGCTGTGTGGAAGAACACATCGGTAATCTTGAAGCGATCGGATAAGGACACCGGTGCCAAGGTAAGAACGAATGGACGTGTCCTTCAGTTTGACGGTCACTACCGTGCTGTTGGCGTTCCCACTGAAAGCGATGAGCAAACACTTCCGGAAATCAGTGAAGGTGATGCCATGGGAGCGTTTTCCATTGATACGAAACAGGCATTCTCGTCTCCTCCGAAACGCTACACAGAAGCTGGTCTGGTCAAGAAGTTGGAAGAAGAAGGTA
Source organism: Pirellulales bacterium (assembly GCA_022451045.1). Classification (GTDB taxonomy): domain Bacteria; phylum Planctomycetota; class Planctomycetia; order Pirellulales; family Pirellulaceae; genus UBA11883. Next base: position 6,546 of record JAKUOW010000155.1, read on the forward strand.
TCGGTAGACCATCTACGTATGCCAGCATCATCAAAGTGATCCAGGATCGGGATTACGTAGAAAAGGTTGGCTCGAGCTTTCGAGCGACTGATCTAGGCGAAGTTGTAACCGATAAGCTACTCGAGGGCTTTCCAGGGATCATGGATCTTGGTTACACGCGTTGGATGGAATCACAGCTGGATGCCATTGAAGATGGCTCAGAAAGATGGCAACAGTTCTTAGGTGAATTCTATTCAGGCTTCAAGAATGATCTGGATTCAGCTCATGAAAACATGACGCATGCCAAAAGTGAGACGGAGCTGGCACCGGAAGAATACAACTGTCCTGAATGTGGTAAACGCACCGAATATCGCTTTGGCCGTAACGGGAAGTTCCTTAGCTGTACCGGTTTCCGCGTGCCGCCAGAACCAATAAACATCGCATGTCCCGGATGTAAGACTCCAGAAATGGGAGTAAACAAAGGCAAGACCGCCAGATCACGTCCGTTCCTGACATGCGGTGACTGTGGCGAGAAGCTAACGTATTCGAAGCTCTCGCCTGAAGACAAGGAACGCATCGTTACTATTGCGGATGCCATGCCGGTTGGCTGTAAATATGCAGCACCGATTGATGCGCAAGGCCGACCGGTGAATCCCGAAGAGGTAAACGTCGCGTGCCCGTCATGTGAGAAGCCACTACTGAAGCGAAAAGGTCGATTCGGACCGTTCTTGAGCTGCCCGGATTATCCGACATGCAACGGGGTCGTAAACCTTGATCGCAAGGGGTATGTGACGCCACCTAAGGTTCCACCGCTTGAGACGGACCTTGAATGTAATAAGTGTGAAGCAAACCTGTATCTCCGCACCGGAGCGCGTGGCCCGTGGCTTGGTTGCTCAAAATATCCGAAGTGTAAAGGGCGCGGTGCGTGGAAGAAACTTGAAGAAGACGTGCGTACAAAATGGGAAGCGCTACTTTACGAGCACGAGAAACTCAATCCACCGCCGAAGATAAAATCTACCGATGGGCAGGTAATTGAAGCTGGAAGTGAATTTGCTCCGATGCCATTAAACGAGCAGGAATCTCTACAAGAGGACGAAGCCTGATAAAGGTTAGTCACCGACGGCGATTGCTGTAGCCGTTGCATGCGACCGGCAGTGTGAGATGGAAATCAGAATATCCGTGATTCCCATCTCTTCACAGACATCCCGGCCAATGCCGTGAATCTCGCAGTGCGGCTTGCCGGAGACCTCTGAAATGACTTCGATGTCCGTCCATTTAATCCCTCGGGACCAACCCGTTCCCAACGCTTTTAGTACGGCTTCTTTTGCAGCCCATCGCCCGGCATAGTGCTGAGTTGCTGCCTTGCGAGAACTGCTGTATTGAATTTCATGACGGGTGTAGACCCGATTTAGAAAGAGCTCGTCGTGCCGCTCGATCATCCTGGCGATGCGCAAGCATTCAACGATATCTGTTCCGATCCCGATGATATTCATCGTACAAGTCCCGTTGCTTTTTGAGCGCGATCCAATACTTCTGACGCCTTTGCACGAGCGTGCTTGGCACCTTCGCTTAGCACATCCTGTACAAACCCGGGGTCCTGCTCTAGTTTCTCTCGCCTGGCGCGGGCATCAGAAAAATACGACTCCGCAGCATCGGCGAGGCGTTTTTTGATGTCTCCATAACCGAAGCCGCCGGTTCTGTATATGGCTGCGACCTCTTCACGCTCTTCATTACTGGCAAAAAGAGATAGTAATTGGTAGAGGTGATCTGTTTCCGGATCTTTGCTGTCTTCCATTGGGCGTGAGTCAGTTTGGATCCGCATGATCTGTTTGCGTTGTGGCTTGAGCGGTTCAAATATCTGGATGGTGTTGTCATAGCTTTTGGACATTTTCTCACCGTCAGTTCCCGGTACTTTTGCTGACGCTTCCAAGACTTTTGCATCCGGCATTACAAAAACTTCGCCGTAATGATGGTTGAAGCTGCGAGCAATATCACGACAGACCTCAATATGCTGGACTTGATCCTGACCGACCGGAACAACATTCGAGTCGTATGCAAGAATGTCCGCAGCCATAAGGACCGGGTAGGTGAATAGTCCCGCATCAGCTGCAACACCTTTTTCCTTCTTTTCCTTGTAAGCATGACAACGTTCAAGCAATCCCATTGGAGTGCCTGTCATGAGTAACCACGTGAGTTCAGATACTTCAGGTACATCGGATTGCACAAAGAGCGTTGCTTGTTCTGGCTGGAGTCCTAACGCCAGCAAATCAATAGCAGCTTCAAGCGTTAGTGTTTTGAGTTCATCGGAGTCGCGAATAGTAGTTAACGCATGCAAGTTGGCGATGAAGTAGTAGGATTCTTCTTCGTTTTGCAGGTCGATGTACTGCTGAATTGCCCCGAAGTAATTACCCCAGTGAAAACGACCGGTTGGTTGTATGCCCGAAAGTACGCGCATGGAATATATGCCTTGTTGTGTCTATTGAGATTTGTTTGAGATAACCGTGCCGACGATTTCACTTACGCTGGCTGCATCTATTTCAGCAAGTGCAGCGGGTAACTCGTCGAGGATCTTCATTGTGATTGTCGGATCATAATAATTCGCCGTGCCAATTTGAATGGCAGTTGCTCCGGCAACCAGGAATTGCATGACATCATCGAGCGATGCGATTCCACCGATTCCAATGATCGGTATGTCTACCGCACGCGAAACCTGAAATACACATCGAAGTGAAACGGGCTTGATTGCCGGGCCACTAAGTCCTCCCATGTCTTTCCCGAGTAAGGGACGTCGTTTGCGCCAGTCAATGGCCATTCCCAATAAGGTGGTGGTTAGACAAACAGCATCAGCTCCACCATCTTTTGCTCCTTGGGCCACGGATACGATATTTGCAACGTTCGGCGTCAGTTTGGCGAGTATTGGGATGTCTGTTACATTTCGCACGCATGAAACGACATTTTGACATGCCTCAGGATTTGTACCAAAATCGCCTCCTCC
>JAKUOW010000156.1 GCA_022451045.1 Pirellulales bacterium
TAATCGGTTTGTTTGATTCTTTTGCGCTTTTGTGTGCAACCTGGCTGCAACGAAAGCTGAGGCGATGTTTCTATTAGCTGTCTACTGTGGCATGCCTTACAAGAAGTAATGTTACGGCAAGGGAAGCCGAGGCTACGATCGCACCAAAAATAAAAATCACTAGATTAATCACCGGTTTTCTCCTGACGTCTGGAGCATAAGACTCCCAAGGGCGAGGATTGAAGGCACCCAGATACCCACAAACACAGCCTCCTCCCGATAATCCAGAAACCATAGAGATACCGAGAGGACAAAAGAAATACCGCTTGACAGTAAGTAGACTAGTCGTGCTTTTCGCCTAGACATGCGAACTCCTTAAATACTTGTTGCTTTAGAACAGGCAAACTATTACTACCTTTATCTTTTTGGCAATTGAGATTCCCCGAAGTTCCAAAAGAAATTCGGTTCAGACAGTCTTGGTGGGCATGTGGTCTTATATGCTCATTTTCTTTGAAGAGGAGCAGAGCTCTTAGGACATCGCAAAAGATATAGCCCGTTACTTTAGCCAGAAACAAGAATTCCGGGTTTCCATATCTTGAGTTAATGCAACTATATCTAAGCTTGCCAACCGCACTATTGGAGAAGTTAGGTGACAGATTTAGTCATAGTCGTGCTGGGGATAATTGTCGCAGCTGCATGTTTTGCAGTGACATTTCTACTCCAGAAAAACTCACGATTAGAGTTAGCAAATCGCTACATGACGAGTAGCCTGGAGGCTGCGGCCGCGTTTCAGCGATCGCTCATGCAAGACCAGCCACCTGAAATCACCGGCTCCGAAATAAGCTGGCTTTACGAGCCGTGTGACGTACTGGCTGGTGATGCTTTTGGTGCTTACAAGTTAAATGATGAGCAGGTAATTGTTTACCAATTAGATGTAACTGGACATGGTGTTAAGGCGGCATTGCTCGCAGTTAATCTTTTGCGTCTTTTAAATCCGAATAATCCGGACAACATCGTTTTGAATAGCAAAACGAGTCTCCCAAATTCTCCTGCCAGCGTTGTTGGAGAACTAAATAGACGTTTTCAGATTACCCCAGAATCAAATCAGTTTTTTACGATGATTTACGGACTTTTTAATCCCGAATCCAGATCGTTGACCTATGTTAATGCGGCCCACTCCTCACCTGTACTACTCTCTGCAAACACACGAACTCTTAACGGAAATTCCGATTTACCAGTTGGTGTTCTCGACCAGACGGACTTTACAGAACGAGAAATCACGCTGGATGAAAAGCAATCCTTAGTTATCTATTCTGATGGCATTACTGAGGCCATGCGGGACATAGATGGCGAACTTTACGGCGAAGACCGATTTGTGACATTCTTAAACGAATTGGGGTCAAATAGCTCAGCAAACCGAATCATGCATGATCTCAGGACTGAGATTAGAGACTGGTGTGGTAAGGCCGGGCTTAAAGATGACCTATCGGCGTTGATATTAAAATGCAACTAGACGTAGATTTCAGGCGTTTTCAACAGAGCTTGTGGCACCAGTTAAGCCCTTTGTTTTCATGCAGGATTAAAGCTGTCCGCTTCTTAGTGCTGCGACCAATCTTAAAGGGAAAGTCGCATTTAAATAGCTCGATTAGATTTGCTGTAAAGCATTCTAATGGCGAAAGGCATTTCGGTCATATGATGTATAGATCGCTCGCGAAATAGAATGATTGCTGAAGCGATACCCGGACTGCTTCAGAGTCTCCACCGCACGATCTAAGCCATCCTCTTTAATGAGATAGTAATCAGCCTCGGAAGTTGAAGTGATGAAGACACTGATGTCTACAACTGCAAGATAAGAGGTTAGCCTGTGTATCTTTGGCGTCACTAATCAATAGGACTCGCGAGTTTTCAAAGGTCAACTCTGTGCCGATTTTTACTGATTTTGTAGCAGACGATGCTTTCAAAACCCCTTTCGACTGTAACTATATAAGTACATACCAGAAAAGGAATAGTTATGACAAAACCAGTCTTAGGCATTGTATTGTTCTCGTTGTTTGTGGGCACTCTTTGTGCCGCCGCCAGTCGTGAGATATTACTAGACTTCGAAGACCCGAATTGTTTAAAGAAATGGAGAGCTGTTAATGACGGTGTGATGGGAGGACGATCTGTTGGCCGTTATCGATTAACAGATGAAAGTATGCTCGAATTTTATGGCCACCTGTCTCTGGAGAATAATGGTGGTTTTGCATCTATACGATTACCTGCGGACGACTTCGAGTTGAGAAAAGGTGATGTTTTGATTTTGAAGCTCAAAGGTGATGGCCGGACTTATAATATGAACCTTTATGCTCAGAAAAATCTTGGTGGGTTTTCCTACCGTCAGTCTTTTAGAACATTACCTAATAAGTTGATTGAAGTGCGATTGCCCGTCGATAAATTTGTTGCCACTTGGAGAGGACGTGTATTCCCAAAGCAACGATTTAAACCTGACGATGCTGCCGGCTTGGGATTTCTTCTTGGCGATAAGAAAGAGGGTCCATTTCGCCTGCAATTAAAGTCCATTAGTGTAGAACGCAATACAAACAACGGGTTAAGTTCTTAGATTGTGCAAAAAGTAATTTTGATGTTTTGAACTGTGACTCCGTTAACTCCCCTTAACAGGAGTTAACAAACACTATCCCTGTGCAATGCAGTTCCGAAGAAGGTTTGTGAAGGCGCATGGTAAAAAGTTATGACCCAAGCCATTTGTAAACACGCGGTCGACTTTGATTGTGGAGCTGAATAAAGTGTTTGGATATAACCGGCGGTGAATCGGTATATGGCTGGCGAATTCACCAGAGATTCAAAACCAGCATTACTTGCAGATGATGATCGTCGTGAGGCTATGCAGTACTGGCGGAGCGCGAAAAAAGGCTTGCACACGGGTGTTTCGTTAATTCCCATGCTACGACTTTGAATAGGATTATGGGATCTTTAGAAGTTATTAGATAAGCGCACGTCGTCGCGTAGCAGATTTCCTTAGAAATTCGCAGCGAGAGCTTCGTCCACAGTCAACTTCCACGTTGGGAAGGGGTCGTCCAGACCTTTCCAGGCTTCAATGCCTTTCGCATCTTCGTCTTCGGTCAACAAGCATTTGTCTAGTGACTCACAGATAGCAGACTCGTTCATGCCAATACCGATGAATACCAACTCCTGACGGCAGTCACCCACCAACGGATCCCATTTGTTTTCCATCTCCGCCTCGAATGTAGGGGAGTCCGGCCAGTGTTCACGGGGAACCGCTGCCCACCAAAATCCACCAAAATCCAAGCGTGCGACGCGACCGGCCTGTGACCAAACGCCAATTTTATCAAGTCGACTGGCCAGCCAGAAAAAACCTTTGCTCCGCAATACACCTTTCCAATCTTGGTTTAAAAGGTCATAAAAGCGTCGCGGGTGAAATGGGCGTCTTGAGCGGTACACAAAACTGGCGACCCCGTATTCTTCAATTTCACTCGCCCCATCGTCTCGCAAAGTAAGTTGCCACCTTTTGCTCTGTTTAGCAATCTCAAATTCAAAGCGGCCCGTCCCCATGATTTGCGACGGTTTTATGCGACCAAACGTCGTTCGGAGTTTAAGTGCATGTGGGTTCAAATGTTCAATAAAGCCCTCTATAGTTTCCAATGTATCGGCATCAATAAGATCTGTTTTGTTCAAAACTATGACATTGGCAAATTCGGCTTGTTCGGTCAAAAGGTCTGCGACCGTACGCGGGTCGTCCTCTGTAGCTGCCTGATCAAGGCTCTTCAAATCCTTTCCAATTCGGAGGTCTTCTAAGAAGTTAGCTGCATCTACAACCGTAACCATCGTATCTAGCTCGGCAACTTCCGAAAGCGGGGTGCCGTCACCCAGAGCAAACGTAAACGTGTCCGCCACAGGAGCTGGTTCAGAAATACCTGTCGATTCTATTAGCAGATAGTCAAATCGTCCTTCGGCTGCCAAATCTGCTACTTCCGCAAGGAGATCTTCACGCAGCGTGCAGCAGATGCAACCATTGGTCATCTCAATAAGTTTCTCTTCCGTTCGACTTAACGCCGCTTCACCACCTACGATCAACTGTGCATCGATATTGACCTCACTCATGTCGTTGACGATCACAGCGACCCGTAACTCTTCACGATTTGCCAAAACGTGGTTGAGAAGAGTGGTCTTTCCAGCTCCTAGAAATCCGGAGAGTACCGTCACAGGTAATTTGTTCATTTGGCCCCTCTTGGTAATTTGTAACGTTTTAGCAATTCACTTAATGGTTTACTTTGTCGGTTCCAATTTTGGTTACTAAGAAATTGCCATGCTGCCGACATCTTGTCTGCCCTGACGAACGGACGTAACCATGTTTCGACGGTTTTAGAACGGTAAGTCGGGCCACTTGTATCCTGTACCCACGCCTCATAGTCGGCAATCCAGCGTAGTAATCCAGACCAGAGGTCCCGAGCACGCACCCACTGCGCCCTCCCACGCGGTCGCGCGAACGCTGGTAGTTCTTGCGGCCAATGGATTCCCTCAGCTAGCGACTCAATCGGGGCCCATCGTGGACGGAAGTCGAAACGGTTTATATAGAGACCTCCAAGATCTCGTCTCCCAAAAAACATCCCAAATCCCCATAGTGAGACGTGCAAATCGTCGCAGTCCAATCGATAGCAAGTAGATTGAGGATCAATGGCACAGTCTCGGTGACGTTCAAAGCCAAACTCCATCAACAAGTTACCTTCGGCACGCTCTACGTCTCTTCCCCAACACCAGAGTTGTTGCTGCATTAACTGGTCACCGAATCGCAGGATCTGTCTCGGCATACACCATCCCTGTCCAACGCGGGTGGTTTTGTGGCTGTGAGCTTTTTCTTTAAGAGAAATATTCATGGAACTTAGCTTCTGAACCTGTAATGATCCGGGAGGATGGCTCGAAGATCTGCAGCTATTGCAATGCCAAGTAATCGCCACTCACGCGGCATATCCTCCGCCGGGATGATGTCTCTCTCACCGTTGTCCCACTGAGCTAACGTCGACTGGCGATACTCAATACCTAAGATTTCCGCGACATTTACTTCGTAGCTCCTTATCCAATCAATCAGATCGAGGGTTAATGCTGCACAATTAGCGCGGTGTAACTCCGTCGGCGTACTTAGCTCAGGTAGGTCAGCTTTCAGCCACGGCTGTTTCTTCAATTTGGAATGTTTCGTATACAACGGACGAAATTCATAGCGAGGCATGAAAATGCCACCGAGCCGACTGTCTCCGTAGAATGCGCCGAATCCGCGAAGCACTACAACTCGTTCATCGGGCAGCTCTAGCGAGTAAACGCTGGAACACTCTTTACGGCTTTCTGGCGGTTCATGTTGGCGAAAACCAACCTCTAGTAGCCAGTTACCTTCGGGCCGAAGAATATCCCGTCCCCAGCACCAGATTTCCTGGCTCAAAAGAGTGATCGCGCGATCAATGAGATCGCGGTTTATGGTTAGCGAAGTATTTCCTGAAAGTCGTGGAAACATGTTAAGTACTTTTGGCTGTCACGGCAGGTGCAATGTTTGCCATTAGCCACGCTGAGGCAGCGCACAACTGTAACCAATCACCACTAGAATCGATTCCGTAAGTCAGGACACTGCCTATCCAGCAAAGGCTTGCGATCGTTTGTCCCAGCCACTCGACACAAAAGATTTTCTTTTGTCGGTTATTTGACGTGGGGGATGATGTGTCTCGACTTGCATCTGGGACAGACGTCCGTTCATGGGAAGCTGGCAATAGTTGATGTTTAACATTAACGTTCAACATACACACTCCTCACCACAGCAAGTGAGGTCATCCAGATACATTCCCCACATCCGATATATTTCCAGTTCTTCCGCCGGTAATCCCAGCGAAGTGGCTATCGCTTTTGCAACAACTGCGAAGCGTTGGCGAAACTTATAGATGAAACAAAACACATGATTATCATGGCGAACTGTTGGCCCACAGAGAAACATACCCGAGACGCTAGTCGACTCATCGTCTTCGTTTAATAGTGGGAAGCCATCATCACGTTGTTCAAATAGATCTGCAACCAACTTATGACTTCCGTCAAATCCACCAGCCATTAACGGCGGTACCGGAGATTGGAAAGTCTTTCCATCATGAGTAGTCACTTCGTAAGATTCGTCGAGTTTCTTTACGAATTGGATCGGAGTATTGGGATATAGCTCTACATGTTCCTCAAACCACTGCTTCCGCATTCGTTCCGCTGAATACGTAGACAAAGCAACACTTGGGTCGGAGCTCTCTGCTTTCCAGGGACAATTCTTGTCAAACAGTCGCACCCGTTTGCCTCGTTGTGACAGATGGTATGCGGCGTCGACGCCACTTTCATAGCCACCAACAATGATAAAGTCTTCGCCCTCAAGGTTTTGATAACTGGGAATGGTTGCCGTATGTTGACATAACTCGATACCTTCGAAGCCTTTCAAACGCGGGTACTGAAATTCACCCGCTGCCCAAATTACATGTTTGGCTCGTAGCGTATCATCCGTAGTGTCAACAACAAAGTCATCACCGATTTTGGTAACTCGTTTGACTTCTGTATTCTCTTGTATTGGCAACTGGAAATAACGCGCGACACCTTGGAGGTGCTGTGCATATTCTAGGCCTGTAGGATGCTCAACCTCTAAACTGTATGCCGGCGAAACCCCTATCGCAATCGAATTCAAATCAAGCATGCCAATAGAATTCGTTGGGAATGAGGGGGTTATGAATCTTGTTTCGGCCGGCCATAAGGCAAAGGATAAACCGACGGTGTGTCGTTCAAGCACAATAAAATCTTCGATTCCGGCATGAGTCAGAGCAATCGAAACTCCTAAGCCAGCAGCACCGCCGCCGACAACGATAACGTCATAATCTTTTTTACTTGTTAATGTATTCATGGCATGCTCGTCTCGTTTTCAGATTCAAGAGGCCGTAGGGGATCCTCGTACTTTTCCCAAGCAGTTGGGCCCTGATCGAACTCCTCATCAGTTAATAAACAGTCGTCCAACATGCTCTCAATAAGATGTTGATCCAGATTTTGGCCTATAAACACCAATTCCTGATGGCGATCCCCATATTCACCAACAAAGTTGGCGCGAATCTCAGCGATCTGGTCGTCATCTTCCGGCCACTCCTCTTCAGGAGCGGCGGCCCACCAATAACCCGCAGGGTTCAAACGGATTGAGCAACCTGCCTGAGACCAATCGAAAGCATAGTCATGGCGGGAGGCAAGCCACATTAGCCCCTTGCTACGAAGAATTCCCGCGAAGAAACCTTCCTCAAGATCGCCTTTGATAATCAGGTCATTTAGTCTCTCTGGATGTAACGGGCGAGCACGACGGTAAACAAAACTGGATATGCCATATTCTTCCGTCTCTGTTTGTTCCTCCCCTCGGGGTTCGGCAAGCCAATCTGGCATGGTCTCTGCCTCATCTAACTGAAAACGCTTGGTTCCCAAAATCTCTGATAACGGTACGCGGCTCTCAGTCTAATGCAACACCAACGCATTTGGATTAAGCTTTTGGATAATCCGATCTAGTTGTTCAAGATCGTAAGGGGAAATAAGATCCGTCTTGTTTATTACGATCACATTTGCAAACTCAACCTGTTCAACTAGCAAATCAACAATGTTACGGTCGTCTTCTTCATTCAATCCTATGCGCCGATCCGTCAAGTCATCCCAAGAACCAAAATCCTTCATGAAGTTCCCGGCATCGACAACGGTCACCATCGTATCCAAGTCAGCGATTTTCGACAGGCTTTCACCTTCTTCATCCTCGAACGTAAATGTTTCTGCGACAGGCATCGGTTCGCTAATTCCCGTCGATTCGATTAACAGATAGTCAAACCTGCCTTCCTTCGCCAAGCGCCCAACTTCCACGAGCAAGTCCTCGCGCAGCGTACAACAAATGCAGCCATTCGTCATTTCAACAAGTTGTTCTTCGGTTCTGGATAGATCTGCACCACCATCGCGTACTAGCGAAGCATCGATATTGACTTCGCTCATATCGTTCACGATTACCGCAACTCGCATTTTCTCGCGATTGGACAAGATGTGATTAAGCATGGTGGTTTTGCCAGCTCCAAGAAAACCGCTAAGCACTGTGACCGGCAGGCGGGATTGTGTGGAGGGCAATTGATGCGTGTTCATGGACACTCCAATAGTCATAAAAACATAAGGGCACGGTTCTTCGCAGAAACCGGTGGCTGCACAATTGCGAAGAATTATATCCAGGCTTCTGCTAATGCAAATAGAATGCAAATGCAAAACAATTGCAATAAGGGTCTCGGCAGATTTACGTCGAGGCCAAAAAAGGCCTTTCTTCCAGATGATGGACGATGATCGTCGTAATGCTATGCAGCACTGACGGAACCGGAAAAAAGGCTGATACTACACAAACGCAGTATCCTGTTCCGACTCAAGTGGCTGTGATCTGAGAGCACTTGGACAGCGCGGAGCACCGCAAAGCGGAGTAGGTGATGTCGTAAACGCTGGAGCGAAAACATCAATACACAGATCTTAAAAGAAGGAAAACATTTCAATGAGCTGGACAAGCTCATTTATCACGCTGAATGGCTTTTCATCGACCGCGTTCCGTTGACATGGTTTCGCATCAACGATTTTGAGAGGCTCTGTGCACTTCCTGTGCCTGTAAATGCGACTTGGACGCGAATGCACGCCGAGCATCGACGGCGTGCTGAGACAAAATTGATCCTTCAATCTTCTTGGATACGAATGGCGATGGATATGTATCCTTAAAACAGAATACCGTTTTTGACACAGGACCGTTCAATCTGTCCTGGTGCGACTTTGCTTTAAGCAATGATGTCATGGACAACCCGGCCGTGTACATCCGTGAGACGAAAATCGCGGCCGCTGTATCGGTAGGTAAGGCGTTCATGGTCGAGACCCACCAGATGCAATATGGTGGCATGAAGGTCGTGGATATGAACCTTGTTTTCGACGGCGAAGAAGCCGAATTCATCTGTCCTACCGTAGGTCAGTCCGCGTTTTACACCGCCACCGGCCATCCACATTGTGAAACCATGTGGATGGTGGTCCCGCCCTGATCCCTGTGCCGTTGGCGTGCGGCCGAATTCGCCGCCCCAAACCACTAGTGTCTCGTCAAGAAGCCCGCGTAGTTTCAGATCCGTCAACAACGCCGCGACCGGCTGGTCGCATGATGCCGCCACTTTTTCGTGATCTCTAACATTTGCATGGCTATCCCATTGGCCACCCACGTTAGCAACCACGTACCGTACGCCACGTTCAACCATACGGCGTGCCAGCAGGCACTTTTGGGCGTATTCCTTCGTGTCCTCGTTATCGAGGCCGTAAAGTTCATGAGTGGCTTTTGATTCGCGCGATAGGTCGAATGCTTCTGGTGCTTGAGTTTGCATTCGAAACGCCAATTCATAGGCGGCGATGCGAGCATCTAACCGACTGTCATCCGCACGAA
>JAKUOW010000157.1 GCA_022451045.1 Pirellulales bacterium
AGCGTGCCGCCGGAACAGAGCAGGGCGACGAAGCACAGCGCGTGTTAAGTGAATTAACGTAAGTCACTAGCTACACCTGTTTATTTCAGAACCTTTAGTCGGATGTTCTTGAATTCGACTACCATGCCCGGGTCGTGTAATTGCAATTGAATCATACCTTTATCCAACCGCTTCTCTACAGGCAGATGCTCGGTAAATTCCGACGATAGTTTTCCGTTGATGAACAACTTGAAATTGTTTCCAATCGCGATGATGTGCACGTCGTTCCATTCGCCTTTGCGAATGTCGTCAAAAGACAAAGCCCCGTCAATTGGCGTGATCGTTGGTTCATCATTTTCCGCGATCACCAGACGATCACCACGAAAGCAGCGATGCTCACGGCGTCCTGGTGTATGAAAGTCCCAGGCCCCCATGACATTTTTTCCGATTCCTTTATGACCGATATCTGCATGGTAACTCTTGAAGTCACGCTTGCCAGTTTCATCATGAACAGCGCGGATGCTCACACCACTATTCCCGTTTCCAGGGAATCGGTAGCTGAATTTCATTTCCAGGTCGGCAACCTCTTTATTGTCAGAGTACGTTAAGTAACCTCGACCTTTATCACCTGTACCAACGATTGCTCCGTTGATGACAGTCCATGCGGCTTCCGTACCTTTGGGCGTAGCTTCCCAGCCCTTTAGCGTTTTGCCATCAAAAACAGTGACAAAGCCTTTTTCACGTTTTCTTTCGGCGGCGCTCGTGTCACTTACAAGGAAAGTCAATGCCAACAAAGAAATGCAGCAAACAATAATACGTTGAGACATTTGAATAGCCCTTAAGAGAATTTCAGCAAGTCATAGCACGATTATAGACCTTTGCGCAACGGTTAGTGCGCCGCGTTGGCTTTACCACTTGATTTCGATGCAAGACAAAACGATTACGAAACTGAATCGACTTGCCATCCCTTGCGGAAGTTTGGTGAGAGATACTGCTCGATGTTATCGTTTCCACTCGCCTTAAATGATTCAGCATCCCAGTCAAAACCACCACCAGCGCGAAACGCCGCATTTGCCAGCAGAACGGACTCCGCTAGCGGGCCCGTGTAATCGACAAAGTCACAAGTGGCTTTTGGTCCACCTTTGCATGCGTTTATCCACTCTTTGTAGAATCCCGGAGACTTTGGAATTGATGCCTTGGGAGCCTCAGGAGTACTTCCGTCGTTTAGCACAGCCTTATAGCCATCAAACCCAGCGGAGATCGTGCCTTTTTCACCTACAAACAAGGTATTGCCGTACTTTTGCGCTTTGTGCTTGGCGAAAACGGCATCAAGCGACCCGTGCCACCAGTGCAAAGTGACGGCGTCGTGTCCATTTTCAGCTGCGAATTCCAATCGAGTCTTCATGGACTTCGGAGTACGCTGCGGATCAATCTCTTCAGGCTTGGGTACGACATCTAAGTCGACACGACGGGGATACTTGAGGCCCAGTGCCCAATAAGGGATGTCAAGAATATGACAACCCCAGTTACCAGTCTCGCCGGTACCGTAATCCCACCAAAATCGCCATTTATATGGACAGTACTCTGGCGAGTATTTTCGCAACGCAACAGGCCCCTGCCATAACTCCCAATTCAGATGGCTTGGGACAGCTGGAAAAGTTTGTGGTACGGCTGGCATACCGCGCGAACCACCAACGGCGGTATAAACTTCTGTGATTTTACCCACCATTCCAGACTGAACCGCTTCGACTGCACGGGCCATTCCTGCGTTTGCGTGTCGTTGGTTTCCTAATTGAGTAGCGACGCCCATTTTCTCGGCGATCAAAGTCAACTGACGGCATTCCCAGGCTGTGTGTGCAAGCGGCTTCTCACAGTAGACGTGCTTTCCCATCAACATTGCGTGTCTGGCGGGTTGGAAGTGGGTGTGATCAGGAGTACTAATGACTACAGCATCAATCTCTTTACCCAACTTATCGAGCATGACTCGATAATCCTGAAATTTACGTGCCTTATCAAATTGTTGAAAACGCGATCCGGCCTTATTCTCATCAACATCACACATCGCGACAATGTTCTCGCCTGACACGCCACCGACATTTGCGGAACCGCGACCTCCAACTCCAATGCAAGCAACGTTTAACTTGTCATTTGGACCGGCAGCCTTGGCCACCGGTGAAGTGCCTAACCAAACGCCTCCCACAATCGCTCCGGCGTTCTTCACAAATCGTCGTCTGTTGATTCTTTGCTGTGTCATTTTTCTGACCTCATCTCCAATCGGGAGTAATACTGTCTACTCTCTTTGTCAGCAGTTCAAGAATTGTATGTTATGCCAGTAGATCCTGCACAACGTTACCGTGGACATCTGTCAGACTGACATTTCGTCCACCGAATTTATAAGTAAGCCGTTCATGGTCGATACCCAACTGATGAAACACTGTTGCATGGATATCTTGTACCAGGAGTGGATTCTCGACGGATTTATTACCAAACTCGTCGGTTCCACCATATGCAGTTCCACCTTTAAAACCACCGCCGGCCATGAATATGGAATATCCATTGACATGGTGATCCCGTCCAACAGTTTCCGTGATACGCGGTGTATGTGGAGTGCGTCCCATTTCGCCCGCCCAGATCACGATGGGTTCATCCAACAATCCGCGTTGTTTCAAATCTTGAATTAACGCGGCAACAGCCTGATCTGTAATCAAGGCGTTCTCATTGTGATACTTAACGAGATTGGCGTGTTGATCCCACGGCGAGTTGTTGTAGTGCGTAAGTGGACAAGTGATTTCAACGAACCGTACTCCCCGTTCCACTAATCGCCTGGCTCTCAGGCACTGCAACGAGTAGTACGACTGCAATTCGTGCTTACTGTCCACACCGTACATTGTTCGGATGTATTCAGGCTCATCCGACACATCTGCAATGGCCGGTACGGATGATTGCATCAAGAATGCTTTTTCGTAATTTCGAATGGCCGCATTGATCTCAATATCGGATGCAGTATTACTGGCAAAGGCCTCATCTTGCTGGTTGAGCAGATCCAATTTACGTCGCTGGATAGCCCGCTCATCAGCCGGCACAATGTTATCCACCGGCTTGCCCTTTGCACGTATCATCATGGCAGCGTTGTTTGCAGGCAGAAATGCGCTGGCAAAGTTCTCATAGCCACCGTTAGGTATCCAGTCATTATTGAGAAGAACATACCCGGGCAGATTTTCATTTTCCGTTCCGAGACCGTACGACACCCACGACCCCCAACTTGGGGCACGACCCGTTTCACGGCCCGTGTGCATTAGCAATGCCTGCTGACCGTGTAACGGTTGCTTGCCAACCATGGATCTCACTACGCAGATATCGTCTGCGTGTCTGGCAATATTTGGCAGCAAATCGCTTACCGGCAAACCACTTTCACCGCGGTTTTTAAATTTCCAGCGTGCACCTAACCAAACTCGACTGGCTACACTTTGTGACAATACGGATACGTTTTCCGTTCCAATTGCCTTCCCTTCCTGCCGAGCGAGTTCCGGCTTGGGATCAAATGTGTCAACATGACTTGGCCCACCATCCATAAAACATAGAATGACGTGCTTGGCCTTGGCAGCATGATGAGCTATCTGGCCCGCAGCATGTGGCTTTACAGCACCTGCTTCCTGGTTTAGCAATGACGTCAGTGCCATCATGCCAAAACCAAGTGATGACTGGTTTAAATATTGCCTTCTATTTATATACATATGCTAATTGGCCATTATCGGACGTAGATAAACTCTTTGCTGTTAAAGATCGCATGAGCAACGTCTGCCCAGAGCTTTTGGCTTTCCATTATTTTAGTCGGAGAAATCTCGTGAAGTCGAGCGAGATCCTCGACAGCTGATTTCCACTTTGATACTTCTTCAAGCGAAATATCGCGAGAGTATGCTTCCCGCAACATGTGGTAAAGTCTATCCTCTGGCTGCGAATTCCCGTCTTCCGTTACTTCCGTGCTCCAGTTATTCGCCATCTCTACTACAAATGGATCATTCAGCAATGCAAGTGCCTGAATGGGCGTGTTTGTGAGATCACGTCTTCCGGTCGGTATCTTCGGGTCCGGTTGATTAAACGTACTGAGGAATTTAGCTGGCTCCATGATGGTAACCTTCGTGTAGATCATACGGCGGCCGTTGTTATCCACTGGTCCGCTAAACAGGTATTTCATATCGTTTTCAGCAGTGCGGTACGGATTGATTGGCTGTCCGAACAATTTGTCGTCTAAACTGCCGGAAACAGCCAGCATTGCATCACCAATACACTCAGCGGTTAACCGCTGTGTCGGAAAATGATGTAAAAGCCTGTTGGTTGGATCTGTATCTAACGCCCGACTGGAAACCACACCACTTTGCCGCCAGGTATGCGACATCAAGATTTCTCGCATGAGGTGTTTTGTTGACCAGCCGTTCTCGACAAATTGCGTTGCAAGCCAATCCAACAATTCCGGATGACTTGGTGCACCGCCGAGCTTTCCAAAATTACTCGGTGTGTCCACAATCCCCGCTCCAAACAACCAATGCCAAATCCGATTCACATACACCCTCGCAGTTAGCGGGTTTTCCGGATTGGCAACCAATTCCGCCAACTCTAGTCTGCCACTTTGATTCACATCGAATGCATGAGGTTCAGTGTCGCCAGCCAGGACTCTCAGATAGCCCCGCGGTATTGCATCACCCAACTCGTAGTAACTACCACGAATATTCAAACGGTAATTCACACCATCATCGATATCTTCAAGCGTATTGACGGTCTTTGGTGTTTGAATCTTCGACTCAAGTTCTCGGTAATTGGCAACTAACTCTTTGAACTCCGGATGATCCGAGTTCTTGGATATCCACGCGGTGACTAGCAAGTTGTTAAGTAGTTGAATTTCGTCGTCAGTAGATTCTTCATCGCGCCAACGTCGAATGACGCCAGATAACCAATCTCGCACATATTGGGCAGCTTCTGCCTTGTTCTGAGGCACGCTCTGATCAAACAAAGGCAAGAACGCACTGAGCTCTTTTTTGGGAGGACTCGGACCCACTTGACCAACGATCTTATTTACAGCAAACCAGCTTCGCGGACTCTGCATTTCCTGATCAGTAAGTTTCTTTCCTAGCCCCACCCGCGGAGGAAAATTAGGATTGCTGGTCTTGGTCGCCAACTCGTAAAAAATACGCCGATGTTCCATTCCTTTACTGGTGGACATCACTTTCCATTGATAACGCGGATTATCAAAGTACGTTTGTTTCTCGGTTAAAAATGCATTGTCGACTACTCGCCTGAAGGCCGATTGATCCCCGCCTGCCGACAAGACGCTTACATGTACGGTTTCGATCGTACTCAAAAAAGGTGAGCGAAGTGCCCCGTTTAAACGCGAGGAGATCGACGCGGTTGCGATACCGGGTAAGTACAGCGACTCGATGAATTGAGGGCCGGTTGGCAGTATCTGAAAATCCCCACGGGATACGATCTTGGCTAAACCATCGCCATCGGCGTCCCATTCATCTGGAACCCCGTTACTGAAATCAAAAAGTACTTTGTAGTTTGCAGCGTTGAATTCACGTGCCTCTTTTTCGGCAGTGGTCAACGACTCTTTAAGTGCCTGCCAGGCAGCTGGGATTTCTGCATCTTCTAGCTTGTACAGTTTTTGCCACGGGTAGTTAATATCGCCGATTGGGAGGGGGTTTTCAGGCAGCATCCCCAAAGACTCGACCGTGATATTGTTCTGAATGTCCTGTAACCATACTGCTGCCATGCGTTTTTTTAGCAACGGTTTGAGTCGCTCAATTTCTGCAATGGGATTGTCGTTTACCCCGGGCAAGTCCACAGTATTTCTGACCCACCGGGAACTCATAAACACACCGGCCAGTGCGTAGTATTCCGACTGGGCAATTGGATCAAGCTTGTGATCGTGGCACCGAGCACAGGCAATCGTAATACCCTGAAATGCTTTGGAAAATGCATCAATCTTATTATCAAGCATCTCCTGATGAATACCTTCAAAGTCGGAACTGTCACCATGTCGGTGTTCACCAAGCTGGTAGAACATCGGACCAATCGCCGATTCATTCACCATGAGTTGTTGGTTGACCCGAGGTTCCTTGAGCAAATCACCGGCGATTTGTTCGCGAACCATTTGGTCAAACGGTATATCGTCGTTAAATGCACGAATCAGGTAATCTCGATATCGCCATGCCGTTGAAGCTGGTATATCCCACTCATATCCGTATGTGTCCGTATAACGAATAACGTCCATCCAGTGTCTGGCAAATCGCTCACCAAAGTGCTGATCACCGAGGAATTGCTCAATCGCCGCTTCCCATGCTTCTGCAGATCTGTCGTTGAGAAAGCTGTCGACTTGCTCAGTAGTCGGTGGCAAGCCAGTTAGCGTATAAGCCAAGCGGCGTATCAACACCTCTTTCGATGCCCGTGGTGAGGGTAACAGACGGTGTTTTCTGAGTTGGGCGACGATAAAACGGTCAATGTCGTTCACGCTGGTCTTCGCATGACGGGTACGTGGTACATCGATCGACTGCACTGGTTGAAAACTCCACCACTGCTTACGTTCGTTGAATGTCTCTTCCCATATACTGCTTGCCAGATCCACTTCCTCGGGTGGATTATCCCTCGGGTCTACCGCACCGTCAGCGATCCAACGCACAAAGTCGTCGATTATCAACTGATCCAACTTCTTCTTGGGTGGCATTTCAAACGACTCATGTCTCATTGCAGAAATCAATAAGCTGGCCGAAACATCACCAGGCACTACTGCCGGACCGGATTCACCACCTTTCCTTGCACCGTCTCGAAAGTCCAATCGTAGTCCACCGCCAGGCTCTTCTTTCGCCGCACTATGGCACTCGTAACACTCCCTTACCAGCACGGGGCGGATTTTCTTTTCAAAGAACTCCACTTCTCCAGTGGAATCACCCCGCACCAACCCCGGCAACCACAACAAGGGAAGCGTCATGAGGACTCGGAGTAATTGTTGAAATGGATTTAGCATATGCCAAGTATACCAAACGGATGGTAATTACTATTTCATATTAATACAGCCATTAATCGGCACGATTACGGCATGGTCAACTCAAATTCCACTGCATTGACAGACAAGTCTCTCGGACTGTCAGCGGTGGCTTGTTCATAAGAAATCTTAACTGTGTTTACACCATGAGACAGATCACGGGAGTCAAGTATTCCTTTAAACCACTCCCCATCACTTACGAGCTTAACCGTTGAATTACCGACAGAGAGGGTGAGCGTTTCGGATGTGGCCAGGGCAGGTGAGTGCACGCGAACCTCCACATTTGAGAATTTCCTGGTGATGGCCTTGGTAAGAGTCACTCTCACCGGAACATCTAGTGTTCTGCCACTCCTGACCACCGAAGGCAGTACCGCTTTTGACCAGTTATATAGATAAGAAAAATCTCTGACCCCGCGATCAGCCACGAACATGATGGAATCGTCACGACGGACGATATCCGACACCTCTCCCACTTGTTGTAACAATTCCTTTAGATAAGGACCGTGAGCTTCCGTGTTTTTCCCAGTGTGCGGAAACCAGTTAAAAGTATAGATACCATCAGCACCCTGACTGTGGTAGTTCAGCGCCATACCGCGAGCGAGTTGTTTCGGGATAGGCATGTATTTTGACGGCCATCCATAAACACATGGATACACGAGTGTCTTTTTGCCTTTGGCAACTTTCTTGAAGTCCTCGACGTCGATGTCGATAACTCCGCTTCCAAGAGCGATAAAGTCAACAAGGTCCTGTTCCACCCAGGCGGGCACATCCAGACCGTTTTTCTTACAGGCAACCAGTGTCTCATCCACTCGAACAGCCAAATATAAATCCCGCCCCCTTTGGGCTTCAAGACCATCGAGCATCTTTCGCATACGAGCAAGCAACTCGGTTAACAGATGAGCATTGGAATCTACTTCGTCCGGTTTGAAATAAGGAGCGGATCGCATGAAGTCGATTTCGAGCCCATCGAAATCGTGTTTGGTCATTAACTCCTCGGCAATCCGGAACTTCAAATCACGCACGGCATCAACCGCAAAATTCAGCGAAGTCCTGCCACTCTTCAACCCGTCATAGTCCAACTCACCGATCAGCCAATCCGGGTTATTCTGTTTGAATGTTGGCATTTCCTCCGGAATAAACCGGTCGTGAATATCGTTAAAACGAAATGAGAAGAAAACATCCAGTCCCCGCGCGTGTGCCTCACGCACAACAATTGCAGGTGGATCCTGTCCTTTTTCCAACATCTGTTTCAGATGTGGATTCACGTTATTGTTAGACGTGCCGGTAACTTCAAGAATCTCACTTTTGTAGTTAGCAGTATTCCCACCGGCACCGTCACACCAAAACAATGCTCCAACCTGGCTACCTTCAAGTGGTCCAAAGACATTGAGTAACCAGCGATCCTGATCGCCTTCAGCATTAATGAACGAAGCATAGCCATCACAATTGAAGATTACTTTGTAGCGAGGTGGGCCAGCGAATACTGTACCGGCAACCAAAAGAAGAATGAGGACAACGATGCTAAATAGTGATTTCATGAGATGTAGCATGCCCGCCAAGATGTGTATAAATGGAAATATGAATTACTTAAGTACCATGTTACACGTCATCGATACCTCATTGGGAATACATCTGTGTAAACCCACTGTGTAAGGCTAAAGATTGAACCTCCCAAATGCTCACAAAAATCCCCAACACGGATATCGGCGTTTCCAGTATTTGCCTGGGAACAATGACGTTTGGCAATCCTGTAAATGAGCAGGATGCGATCAACATGATTCACTGGAGCTTGGATCATGGCATTAACTTCATCGACACAGCAGACATGTACGAAGGATACGACCGCTTTCCCGGATCACCCGGTGGCGTTGGAGAATCAATTCTTGGTAAGGCATTAGTCGGTCGTCGGGATCATGCTGTCATTACAACCAAAGTGGGAAACTCCGTTGGGAATGAAGCATATCAAGGCAAAGGACTATCGCCGGCACATATATACAACCAGATCGATGAAAGCCTAGGACGCTTGCAAACAGATTTTGTCGATTTCTATGAACTACACAGGCCGGACCCTGACACACCACTGCATGATTCCATCTCAGCGATGGTCAAACTGATCGAATTAGGGAAAATACGTCATTGGGGATTTTCAAATTACCCGGCCTCTGAAATAGAAACCATGCTTTCTATTTGTGATAGCCAAGGTTGGCCTCGTCCAGTAATTAGCCAACCACCGTTAAGCTGGCTCAAACGTGACCAATTAACTGACAGTGTTGCCCTTTGCGCATCCAATCAGATCGCCGTCACACCATACCAGCCACTCCAAGGCGGCTTGCTCACCGGCAAATACCAACGCGGATCAGCACTGCCTGCCGACAGCCGTGCAGCGGAATCAAAATGGCTAGACGATCCAGACAATGAAATGCACACTAGGCTAGACGCCTT
>JAKUOW010000158.1 GCA_022451045.1 Pirellulales bacterium
CGGATTGGGAACCTGGAATAAATGGTCATACAGTCGAACCTCCGCGTCCCCGGCGTGTTCTGCCGAAACCCAGTGAATCGTACCTCTGACCTTGCGGCCGTCTGGTGCTTTCCCCCCTTTGGTTTCAGGATCATACGTGCAGCGTAATTCAACCACGTTGCCATCGTCGTCTTTGATGACATCTTCGCACTTGAGGAAGTAAGCATATCTCAGGCGGACTTCCCGGCCCGGGCCAAGTCGAAAGAACTTTTTGGGCGGATCTTCCATGAAGTCTGTCTGTTCAATGTAGATCTCACGGGAAAATGGAACTTTGCGTGTGCCCGCTGATTCGTCTTCCGGGTTGTTCACGGCATCGAGTTCTTCTACCTGTCCTTCTGGGAAATTCTCGATGACGACCTTAAGTGGTCTCAGGACAGCCATTCGCCGTTCAGCAACCTTGTTTAGGTCTTCTCGTAGTGAATCTTCGAGCCACGACATCTCAATCGTACTGTTTGTCTTGGTAATGCCGATTCGCTTGCAGAAATTTCGGATGGAGCGTGGGGAATATCCCCGTCGACGCAACCCGCTAATCGTTGGCATGCGAGGATCATTCCAGCCACTAACGTATTCATTCTGGACCAGTTGCAGTAACTTGCGTTTGCTCATAACGGTGAACGAAATATTTAACCGAGCAAACTCGATCTGCCGCGACAGGAAAATACCAAGCTCCTCCAGGAACCAATCGTAGAGCGGTCGATGGTGTTCGAATTCCAGTGTGCAAATTGAATGGGTAATGGACTCGATGGAATCGCTAACGCAATGCGCGTAATCATACATGGGGTAGATGCACCACTGATCGCCGGTGCGGTGGTGATGCACTTTACGGATTCGGTAGATGGGTGGATCACGCATGTTCATGTTAGGTGATGTCATGTCGATTTTGGCGCGGAGCGTGTGCTCGCCATCATCAAACTCGCCTGCTTTCATGCGCCGGAACAAGTCCAGATTCTCGTCGGCAGAGCGATCGCGGTATGGACTGTTCTTTCCCTCTTCATTCCATCCTCCTCGGTACGTGCTGGTTTCTTCGGCTGACAAGCTACAGACATACGCCTTGCCGTCGCGGATTAATTGCTCGGCGTGATCATACAGTTGCTGGAAGTAGTCGGAAGCAAAGTGGAGGTTGTCCCACTGGAAACCAAGCCACTGTACGTCTTCCATGATCGAATCGACGTATTCAGTATCTTCTTTGGCGGGATTCGTGTCGTCGAATCGGAGATTACACTTGCCGTTGTATTGTTGTGCGATTCCAAAATTAAGGCAGATGCTTTTGGCGTGACCGATGTGTAGGTAGCCGTTTGGCTCGGGCGGGAATCGTGTTTGGACGCGCCCGTCATGTTTGCCTGTCGCGTTATCTTCTTCGATGATCTGCTCGATAAAGTTAAGCGACTGAGCGGGTACATCACCTTGTTCGGATTCGTTGTGGGGTTCTGTATTCATGTCCGGATTTTATCGTCTTCGGTGGTTTAACTCTATTGCAGAATACGATCGAGCCTGGCCAGACAGCTCTGCTGGCCAATAAGTGCGATGGTGTCGAACAAGGAGAAGCCGATGGTCTTGCCTGTCAGGGCGATGCGGATGGGGTGTACGATGGCTCGAAATTTGATTCCCTTTTCTTCGATGTAAGCACGCATTGCCGCTTCAATCGTTTCTTTCTCGAACGGATTGGCCGACTCCACGATGTGCCGGAAATCGGCGAGGATGCCGTTGTCATCTTCATTTTCCGTTATGTGTTTTGTGTACGCATCTTGATCGTATGTAAGTGCATCGTCTGTTACGAAGAAGTCGGTGTAATCAAGAATGTCACCGGCGACGGTCATGCGTTGTTCGGTTGCTTCAATGATGTCATTCAGGCGTGGCGCGGTATCGCATGACGGTGGGTCATCGACCAGCCCTGATTGCTGCAGATAAGATACTGCGAGCGCCGTTTTCTGTTTTAGCGGCAGTGAGTCCATCTCTCGTTGTTGAAAAGCGACGAGCTTTTTAGGGTCGAAGCTCGCGGGGGATTTGACAACACGCTCAAGCGTGAAGTGCTCGATCATCTCCTCTTTGGAGAATTGTTCGGTCTTGTCATCCAGAGACCATCCCAGAAGTAGGAGGTAGTTTACAACCGCGTGTGGTAGGAATCCGATATCGCGGTAGAAGTCCACGATGACTGGATTGAATGTGTCGGCGTCCAATTCACGTCCGCATGCGGTTGCAATGTGTTGTCCATGATCGTAGAGCTGTTTGAAATCAGGGTTTTTTAGATACTTGGGAATCTTTCGTTTGCTTAACTTGGTCTTGCTACCCGGTTCAGCAACGTACGGTAAGTGAGCATAGGTTGGAAGATCGTAATCCAGGCCCTGTGCGATGAAAATCTGGCGTGGCGTGTTGGAAAGGTGCTCTTCTGCACGGATAACATGTGTGATGCCAAATGCATGGTCGTCGACGACGCTTGCTAAATGGTAAAGTGCTGACCCGTCTGCTTTTTGAATCACCATATCCTGTTCTTTTGCCCACTCGAATTCAACGCGGCCGCGTATCTCATCGTCGATAACACAGGTGCCTTCACGATGCATCTTGAGCCGTATAACGGCCGTGCGTCCTTCTGCTTCAAAGGCTGCAGCTTGATCGTCGTTTTCAGCCATCCAGTTTCGGCTGTAGAGGAAGGAACGTTTCTCAGCCTGGGCAGCTTCTCTCTCAGCCTGGATTTCGTCTGTGCGGGCGTAGTCGCGGTATGCCAGTCCTTTTGATAGGAGCGTATCGACCGCAGTCTGGTAATGATCGGATCGCTGCGATTGAAAATACGGCCCGCAAGGCCCGTTAACTTCAGGACCTTCATCCCAGTCGATGCCCAGCCATTTGAAGCCGTCGAGGATCGGTTGCAGTGCGGCTTCGACGTTTCTGCTTTGGTCGGTATCATCGATACGCAAAATGAATTGCCCACCATGCTTGCGGGCATAGAGCCAGTTAAACAGTGCGGTTCTTACTCCGCCGATATGCAGGTATCCGGTGGGGCTGGGTGCGAATCGTGTGCGGACCATGTTGGTGCTTTCACAGATGAGTTTTGCGAGGTTTTCGGCGGGTTGCTTTGAGCCCGGCCTTTTCTTGCACGTAAGGGCTATTCAAGTCAATCATACCGTTCCGTTTTTATGTGAGTTAGCTGTTCTGAGTTCAAAAATTGTAAAAACACCTTAAAAAACTAACCTATTTGACATATATAGTGTAAATTTGTACACTATATAAAACGATAGCTAAAAAGAGGCTTTGAATTACTTGTTCTGTTACTTGTCGGCAACTTGTGTTGCTGTTTGTTTTACATAGGCAGAGGAGGTGATGGTGTTGGTCGGGATAGGAAGAACGACTGGCAATAAGGCAGTGGATTTGCGTGCAAATGGAGTGTGTGGTGTGGGTGATGTAAAGAATCTGCAGCGAGTCGAACAAGGAGCGAGTCGACAGCAAGGAGAGCGAGGAGAGCATGGACAGCAAGATCAGCAAGATCAGCATGGACAGCAAGAGAAATTAACGCAACTGAAGCGATCCATGGAACAGGTCCAGACCGGAATGGGTATTCGCCTTTCTGAAAGGATTTATGACAGTGGATTTCAACAGTTAAACAATCTGCTTCCTTCCGGAGGAGTACCTTCCGGAGCAGTACTGGAGTGGATCGACCAGTCATTTGGTGGAGGGGCCGGTTGCCTGGGGTTGCAGGTAGCCTGGCATGTAACGCTTCAGCAAGTGGCGGACCAGCGAGGAGTGCTGGTTGTGGTCGATGCTCCAGGCTGTTTTTATCCACCGGCAGCTGCCACACTTGGCGTGGAGTTGTCGCATGTATTAGTGGTTCGACCCGCCTGTGAACAGGATCATTTCTGGGTGCTTGATCAGTTGTTGCGTTGTGCTGCGGTGGGTGCAGTATGGAGTCGTGTTGAGCGGATACCGGAGAAAGTATATCGGCGATTACAACTCGCATCGGAACAGAGTCAGACGACGTTATGCCTGGTGCGATCTCATCGCTGGAGGAATACACCCAGTTGGGCACAGATTCGGTGCCTTGTTCAGCCCCAACCAGGAAAAGGTGACTGGCGTACGCATGTCCAGTTGTTCGGAGGAACCAGTGTCAGTCGTAGTTGTCAGTGTGAGCTGGAGATGGTGGACCGGAACTGGACACCGTCACCGCGGCAAAAAACTGCACGAGGTGCTAAAGCTGGAAAAGATGTGGAAACCGTACGAAGCACCAATGCACAGGAACATGTGGAGTCTGAACATGAAATGATCAGTAACACAGACTGGCAGCGTGAAGGGCAAGTGGTGTAATGGCAGTTAGTGGCAACAGATTCGCATGCGTTTGGCTTCCCGGATGGCATCAAAGAGAGCTGAAACAGGGGAGGTCGCATCATCACGAAGCGGGTCATGAAGAATCGCATCATGAAGAAGCCCGAGAAGAACTGGCCCGGTGGTGCCAGCAATTCTCTCCATTGGTAGGGTGCCGCTTACGGTACAGTCACAGCAGGCAGGGTGGGCAGAAACTGTCGCCTGCCGCGATTCGGTATTTCGACAAGCAGCCATGGCAACGCGAAACGATTTGGATGAATGTCACCAACATTGGTGCTCTGTTTGGAGGGGAATCCGGATTAGTGCGGCAGATACTTGGATTGTTGCGTAAACGCCGTATTGCCGCGCACGTGGCGATTGCTCCGACAGCTGGTTCAGCATGGGCTCTTTCTCGTTACGTGGCTGGATGCCATAGCTCAGGAGCACCTCGATATAGTCGACAGGCACTGGAATCAGATCGTGGGCCAACTCTCATTCGTGTTGGCAAAGATTCTTGTGGGATCGTAGCCAGTCATTCGCAGGTATGCGAGCTGATGCAATCATTGCCGATA
Organism: Pirellulales bacterium; assembly: GCA_022451045.1. Classification (GTDB taxonomy): domain Bacteria; phylum Planctomycetota; class Planctomycetia; order Pirellulales; family Pirellulaceae; genus UBA11883. Next base: position 4,902 of record JAKUOW010000158.1, read on the forward strand.
GCTAGTTTGCGATTGACCCCTGAGACACAGGATTTGCTGGTGCGGCTTGGTGTCAGGCAAGTTGGTGAAGTTCTGGAGTTGCCACGGGAAGAACTGGCACAGCGTATCAGTCCTGAACTAGTGATGCGAGCTGAAGAGTTACTTGGTAACCGTGCTGAACAGGCAGATTGGCTAAAGCCGGCAACGGTATTTCGGGCAGATCGAATGCTGGCAAATCCACTTAATCATCAACAACATTTGTTGCGAGTCCTGGTGGAAATGCTCGAACAGGTTGTGATCAGCATGGTACCTCAAAACAGGGGAATACTGTCGTTGGTGTGCCACATGGAAAATGCTCAGGGTGAGGAATATCAGTTACCGTTGGGGCTTTTCCGGCCCACACTTGATATAGACCATCTTGCCAGCGTGCTGCAGCTTCAGTTATCTACCGGTCACGCGGTTTGCGAAGTGATCGAGGTGTCTTTAGAAGTGACTAGGCACGCACTGCTTGAGCAAAAGCAAATGGTTCTTCCGGGGATGGAGGATGGTGATTACAAGCCGTCGGAACATCCCCGGGAGTTGCTTTCCAGAATGGTGGATCGGCTTAGTAGTCGCCTTGGATCCGATCGAGTGTTAAAAGCCAGGCGAAGAGCACGACCGGCTCCGGAAGCAGCTTTTGATCTTATACCGTTGGCATCTCACCAAGTTCCGGAATTTAAAGAAAAAGGGCGGAGGCCTAAAAACTCGGGAGCTATATCTGATGATACTGGTTCTCGAGGTAGTACCAGTTCCAGAGACAGTAATAGCTCGCTTGCACAAACGCTTCACGCCAGCGTACGCCCTTTGTGGCTATGGAGTGAGCCGACACCATTGAACGTGGAGGTTTCCGGTCCGGGGAAGCCACCGATTCGATTTTACTATCAGGGCAATTGGTATGAAGTGTCTCGTTACTGGGGGCCGGAACGTATTGAAACAGGATGGTGGTACGGCCGTGTGGATCGGCGTGAATATTATCGTTTGGAAACAACACGAGGTGGTCGTTTTTGGGTTTACCGACAGATCCCTCGTCAACACTGGATGCTACAGGGAGTGTTCTAGTTACAAGTCATGCGTCATTCGGCTTACTGATATTGCTTGCACAAGCTTCGGCAATTCGCCAGCCGGGTTGATGACTTCTAACGAACAGCCTCTGACCAATGACCTCTGACCAATGACCATGTACGCTGAGCTGCACTGCAAATCCAATTTCTCGTTCCTGCAAGGTGCATCGCATGCGCATGAACTCATTGAACGTGCTGCGAGGCTGGGTTACACGGCTGTGGCAATTACCGATCGCAACACGTTAGCTGGTATCGTACGCGCCCATGGCGCTGCCAGAGATCACGACATCAGGTTAATCGTCGGAGCTGAGTTGGTGTTTCAGGATGCGCCACCTTGTGTCGTTTGGGTGCCGGATCGAATTGCTTATGCAGGTTTGTGCCGTATGCTCACGGAAGGACGGCGGCGATCGGAGAAAGGTGAGTGTGAACTATGGCTCAAGGATCTGAAAACTTACGGCGAACGATTGATGGTAGGAATTATTCCATACTGGAGTCCGGAACATAAAGAACAAAGTCGAGATCATTTCCGACTGGCACATCGGGCCCGCCTCGTCACAGCTAAACAACTGGAGCCGTATAGGGACATCATAGGGAAATCCGTTTATCTCCTCGCCGAAGTGCATCGCAGTGCTGATGATGAACATCAGATTTGGCAGCTCACGGAATTATCAGAGCAGAGTGAGATACCGCTAATCGCTTCCGGTGATGTTCATTACCACGATCCGTCTCGCTCGGCATTGCAGGAAGTACTGACGGCCATCGCTCATGGTAAATCGGTACAGGAAATCGGGCAGTGGCAGTTTGCAAATTTTCAACGACATCTTCGCTCTCGCGAAGAAATTAATGATGTTTACCGACTAATACCAGATGCTGTTAAACGGACGCAGGAAGTTGTTCGGCGGTGTCAATTTTCATTGAGCGAGCTGAAATACGAATATCCCGAAGAGCTTGCACCTCGCAGTATCACGCCGATGCAGCACCTGCGTCAACAAACCTGGCTTGGTGCACATGCTCGATATCCCCGTGGTATTAGCCTCAAAGTACAACAGTTACTTAAACATGAACTGGAGTTGATTGAACAGCTGCAATACGAAGCATATTTCCTGACAGTCTGGGACATGGTGCAGTTTGCCCGAAGTCGATCTATTTTGTGTCAGGGGCGTGGTTCTGCTGCAAACTCCGCTGTCTGTTTCTGTTTAGGAGTTACCTCGGTCGATCCGGAAACAACCGATGTGTTATTTGAACGCTTCATTAGCCGAGAACGCGATGAGGCTCCTGACATCGACATTGATTTTGAACATGAGCGTCGAGAGGAAGTATTGCAGTATCTTTACGAGAAATATGGACGCCACCGTACAGGAATGACAGCCGTGGTTAGCTGTTACCGAATGAGGTCGGCCATTCGGGAGGTAGCGAAAGCTCTCGGATTTGGTAATGAACTGATCGAGCAGTTGGCTAAAAATATTGACGGTCGCAGACATGATACTGACTTTGACCAACGTTGTCGGGAGGTTGGGTTAGATCCGGAGGGTGGTGCAGGCAAGCGGTTTTATGATTTAGTGCATACCCTGATGGGATTTCCCCGACATCTTTCTCAGCACGTGGGAGGCATGGTCATGACTCGCGGGCCGCTGGATGAGTTAGTACCCATCGAAAATGCTGCTATGCCGGGCCGAACGGTAATCCAGTGGAATAAGGATGATCTGGATGAACTTGGAATTCTTAAAGTCGATTGTCTGTCGCTGGGAATGCTTTCAGCGATTCGAAAATGCTTCACCATGCTCGAAACACATGAAGGAAAACGCTATACGCTGGCAACAGTACCGAAAGAAGACAGTCGCGTGTATGACATGATCTGTGCCGCAGATACGGTCGGGGTGTTTCAGATTGAAAGCCGGGCGCAAATGAGTATGCTGCCCAGACTTAAACCGAGATGTTTTTATGATTTAGTCGTGGAAGTGGCCATTGTTCGTCCCGGACCAATCCAAGGAGATATGGTTCATCCTTATTTGCGGCGGCGGTCAGGACAGGAATCGGTTTCTTATCCAAATGATGCGATTCGGCAAGTATTAGAAAAAACACTTGGTGTTCCATTGTTTCAAGAACAGGCGATGCGGCTTGCTGTTGTGGCTGCAGGGTTTACTCCGGGTGAAGCAGATCAGCTGCGTCGGGCAATGGGAGCGTGGCGACGACCGGGTGTGATCCATCAGTTTCACGAAAAACTTGTGGCCGGAATGCTTACCAGAGGATTGTCGCAGGAATTCGCCGAACAGGTGTTCAACCAAATTCGTGGTTTTGGAGAATACGGATTCCCTGAATCACATGCAGCCAGTTTTGCATTACTGGTGTATATCTCAGCATGGCTGAAATATTATCATCCTGCAGTGTTCGCTGCCTCGATTATCAATAGCCAACCGATGGGGTTCTATAGCATTGCTCATCTGGTACGTGATGCAAGGAATCATCAGGTAGATGTGCGGGAAATTGACGTGAATCGCAGCGATTGGGATTGCACACTTGAATACGATCATGGAGTTGGTACACAACCTGCCTTGCGACTTGGATTCCGAGTGATTGTCGGGATGAAGAAGGAGATCGCTGATCGGATTAGTGATGCTCGGCGATCTGGTAACTTTGCCTCACAACAGGATTTGCAGCGAAGGGCCGATGTTTCACGTAAAGCAATGATGAAACTTGCCGAGGCAGATGCTTTTTCAAGTCTGGAGCAACCAAGACGCGATGCACTTTGGGAAGCAATGGCACAGCAGGATGCTAAACACGAAATGCCGTTATTTGCCAACATTACCGATGATGAATCTGACTTGGAATTACCTGAAATGAAACCATCAGAACAGGTAGAGATGGATTATCGGACATCCGGCCTTTCGCTAAAGGGACATCCGGTTGAGTTTTGCAGAGACCGGCTTAATCAACTGGGAGTATTGTCATCAAAGGACTTACTCAGCAGGGAAACCGGATACGCAGTTCAGGTGGCAGGTTTGGTGGTTTTTCGACAACGTCCGAGTACAGCCAAGGGCGTTACATTTGTCACGTTAGAAGATGAAACAGGAACCATCAATCTCGTGGTGTATCAGAATATCTGGGAGCGATTCTACAGGATCGCGAGGCTTTCAAATACTTGGATGGTAAGTGGTACCGTTCAGTCAGAACATTCGGTGATTCACGTTGTTGTACGAAAGCTGGAAGATTTGGAACCTTATATTACTGGTAACATCATACGTTCACGTGACTTTCGGTAAACTCTTTCGGGTAAACGAGCTACTACTCGGCCATTTCTCTCAATGTGTTCATTTCGTCATCCAACCAGGCTAAATCGCCGTAAGCCTTAATCAAACCACTGATAACTTGTTGTGCCTTTTCCGGATCGGTCTTTAGCATGGCTTGTATTCGCTTGATTTGATCAGAAATCTGGGTTTGAATCTGC
>JAKUOW010000159.1 GCA_022451045.1 Pirellulales bacterium
AGTCCACATAGCATCTTCATACATACCTCGTGAATCCACGTTTTGGGGTCAATACCTCGGATAGTATCGGACATGACTACCGACATTAAACGAAATGAACAAGGCGTAGCAGTTCGACGCCTCGGAAAGACGGAGCTTGAAGTATCCGTAATGGGCTTCGGTGGTGGCCACTATTGCCGGCCCCCAAACACGGAAGCGGACTGCGTTAGCCTGATTCGGCGAAGTATCGACGCCGGTATTACCTTCATGGATAATGCCTGGGGATATTGGGATGGTGAATCAGAGCGTCGTATGGGAAAAGCCCTGACTGAAGGCTATCGCGATAAAGTCGTGCTTATGACTAAGGTCTGCTCACGTGACTACGACAGTGCTATGAGCCAGTTGCACGAAAGTCTGGCACGCCTGCGGACTGATGTTATCGACGTCTGGCAATGTCACGAAGTTAATTACGACAATGATCCCGACTGGATTTTTCGGGATGATGGTGCAGCCCGCGCACTCGAAGACGCAAAACAACAAGGCAAAGTTAGGTTTGTCGGTTTCACAGGCCATAAGAGCCCACATATTCTGAAGCGAATGTTTGACTTCGGGTTTGATTGGGACACCGTTCAAATGCCTATTAATGTAATGGACTACCATTACCGGAGCTTCACTCACGATATCATGCCCATTGCTCTGGAACGTGATATGGGAATCATTGGCATGAAGAGTCTGGGCGGTGATGGTCAAATCATAAACGGCGCCGGCTTGACACCTGAAGAGTGCAGGCATTACTCCATGTCGTTACCCATCAGCACGCTCGTAGCCGGTATTCAAACTGAAGAAGATATACAACAGGATATCGCGATTGCGCAGGGCTTCGAGCCATACTCTGAAGAGTTGCTAACCGCTCTGCGAGAACGAGTATTGCCGTTCGCAACCGACGGACGATTCGAGGTTTTCAAAACGTCACAAAAGTACGATGCGAAGTACCACCGTGATCAGCACGGGTATATCGAACCCGCCGTCTGACCTGTCGCTTTACGGCAATTCACGAATGCGTATATTGCGGAAATGAATTTCAGACCCTTCTGCTTCCAGACAAAGATAGCCCTGAGACGGCTTGCAGTCGCTTCCGCCAGACACTTCTTCCCCGTTGACCCACAGTCGTACTTCACCGTTGATGGCGCGTACGTAATAGTGATTCCACTGACCGTGTCCTTTCCCAAGGTTCTTGCGTGGAAAACTACGGCTGCCATTGGGTGAAGTTGGCTTGAATGGTTTAAAAGTGGATTTGCCGACTGCAAACACGTCGCCATTGGTCGTGAACCACTCAGCCTTCTTTCCATTTTGCTTTTCAAAGCGTGTGGCGTAACCGTGATCGAGAGCCTGGATCTCGATGCCACTGCGAGGCAGTTGGTTGGGTTTCAAAACATCCAGTGCATCCTTTTGTACCCAAAGGAACATTCCTGAGTTTCCTGCTTCTTTAAGATGCATCCATTCATAGACGATCTCAAAGTTCTTATATTCCTTAACAGTTCTATTTACACCAATGGGTACTCCTGACCCTGTAATGTATGCACCATCAAATTGCCAGGTATCCTCGGTGCCATTGACGTCGACGAAATCCTTTTCGGTAAGAGTAACCCATCCTGGGCCGGTCCCGTCAATAAATGCTCGTCGCGGCGCCTTCTCACCTGCGATTGAGAATTGGCAGCATAGAATCAAGGTTGCAGCGATCAGGGATTGATAAGAACGTGTCATTTTTTAGCTTCCTTTTCTGGCTTTAGACGAACGAAGCGGGGAACGCTATCGGTTACAAAGTAGCCAATCGGTTTATCCTTTGTGTCAGTAATCAACCATGTGTGGTTGTGATAAGTGCCTTGTGAGCGGGATTCACCGGGTGCAATCTCGCCATACGCAACAGGCTCACCCGCCAGATTCACCCACCAAAGTCGAACGGCAATCTTCAGTTTGTTCTCTACAACGATTTGGCTAGCAGCGCCGTTGCCGGATTTAGGTGCTTTTTGACCGTCAGCCAAGGTAATGAACTTAATCTCCCCCATCGGCTTGGCTGTCTTTTTGATCTCAGCGAGGTTTTTACGGCCTGGGTTCATTGGTAATACGTTTGCTCGTTTTGCCCACGCCCACCACTGCTTGTCCATTTTCTTGACGATTGCTGGGAATTCCTCTGCTAGATTTTGTGTTTCACTGCGATCCTTAGAGATATCGTAGAGCTCCCAGTCCCGGAATTCACCATTTGCGACTGCTTTCCATTTACCATCGCGAACCGCACGGTTTCCGTGGTGTTCCCAAAACAGCGGTTCATCGCGTGAAAGTGGTTTATCTGTAAACGTTCCGGTCAGACTTATGCCTTCTAGGGGTGTGATTTCGTTTCCATCAAATTCAACCGGGTAATCTACTTTGGCAACGTCCAAGACTGTTGGCATTACATCGATAATGTGAGCGGTTTGATGACGGAACTCTTCCTTCGCATTGATGCCTGCTGGCCAGTGCGCGATGAGCGGTGTTGAGATACCGCCTTCGTATGTGTCGTGTTTGAAGAAGCGGAACGGTGTGTTGCTGGCATTTGCCCAGCCTGCGCCGTAACTAACGAACGATTTTGCAGTGCCTTGAAACTCAAGAGCTTTTTCTTCACCGTGCGTGAATCCACAAATACCATATTCAGCGCATCCGCCATTGTCTGCGAGAAACAGCACGAGCGTGTTTTCAAATTGCCCGGTTTCCTTGAGTGTGTTGACAATTCGGCCGATTCCCGTATCCATCTGCTCCACCATGGCAGCGTAGATTGCCATTCGCCGATCCATGACTTCGCGGACTTTATCGGGCGAATCGATGCCGGGCACTTGAGCAAGTTCCTTTGGGATGCCATCGGCTGCAAGATCATTCCAGGCAGGGATAAATGGTGTACGCTCCGTTAGCTTCCATGAGTCCACAGGAAAGCCAAGCTCTGCTATGCGGCTCCAACGGTTCTTGCGTAATTCATCCCAGCCGCCTCGGTATTTACCAAGATACTTTTGCACAATGTGTTCCGGTGCGTGCATTGGCCAGTGAGGGGCTGTGTATGCGACATATAAGAAGAAGGGTTCTTCGGCGGAGTTTGTGGTGTGCCCTTTTATATATTTAGACGCGTTTTCGCTGATCGCATCCGTATAGTAGTAATTCGGATCGTCTTGAGCTTCAGCAAAGGCATCCTCGTTATCCCGAGTAAGTGTCGCAGGCAGGAAGAAGCTACCGGCACCAGCTATTGTGCCGTAAAATTGATCGAATCCGCGTTGGTTAGGCCAGTTGTCGCGATCCTCAGGAGTCTTCGCGGTTCTCTTGTTGGTAAGGTGCCACTTTCCGGACATGTAAGTGCCATAACCGCCCCTTCTTAGTGCCTCGGCGATGGTCACACACTGACGGTTAATGTTCCCACGATAGCCCGGAATCCCATGGTCTGGTTCCATGCCACCCATACCTGCCTGATGTGCATATAGTCCGGTAAGTAACGCAGCACGAGTCGGGCAGCACCGTGCGCCATTATAAAAATGCGTATAGCGAAGCCCGTTTGATGCAAGTTGGTCGAGATTTGGTGTGCTGATCTCACCGCCGTAACACCCGATATCTGAGAAGCCCATATCGTCGGCCATGATAAGGATGACGTTGGGTCGATCTGCTGCCATTGCTGACGATGAGCTAATGGCCAGGATGATTAGTGCAATGAGTGAACGTAGTATTGTCATGCGAGAAAGTGTTCCTTGAGAAGATTATGTGCAGTGCTATGAAGTTCGGAGCTATAAGCTATGCCAGGATCTCTTTTACAACATGGCCGTGCACGTCAGTGAGGCGGAAATCTCTGCCCGCATGCCGATAGGTTAATCGCTCGTGATCAAATCCAAGCAAATGAAGCATAGTTGCATGTAAATCATGCACATGTGTACGTTTCTCGACTGCGCGATAACCGAATTCATCCGTGCTGCCATATGCCATGCCGCCTTTAATACCGGCACCTGCCATCCATACGGTGAATCCATGATGATTGTGGTCCCTGCCGGTTGGCGGAGCATTGGATCCCAGAGGAATCTCCACTGCCGGAGTTCGGCCAAATTCCCCACCACAAATAATTAGTGTTTCTGACAGCAGGCCAGACCGTTCTAAATCACTAAGTAATGCGGATATAGGGCCATCTGCCTGTAGTCCTAAATCACGGTGCGCCGTTGCAATGCTGCCGTGGGAATCCCATGGCTGTACATCACCGTGATAACACTGGACCACACGCACGCCTCGTTCGATCAACCTTCTGGCGATTAGCAATTGGCGGCCATGAACCGTGTCTGCTTTATAAAGATTAAGCGTCTCTTGCGTTTCCTTTGATATGTCGAGTGCATCGGTAGCTTCCATTTGCATTCGATAGGCCAATTCGAACGACTGAATACGAGCTTCAAGATTGGCATCCTCTTTCCGTCTCTCTAGATGCTTGCCATTAAGCTTTGATAGCAGATCCAGTTGCTTGCGTTGATCATCTCGTGAAACACGCGTGTTATTGATATTTGCAATGAGCTTGTTAACATCTTCGATTCGGGTATCTAAGTACGTGCCCTGGTAAATTCCGGGTAGGAACGAGCTGCGCCAGTTTGATGAATCGGCAACCGGTAATCCAGGGCAGAGTGTGACGAATCCAGGAAGATTCTCATTTTCGCAACCTAAGCCATACGTTAACCAAGAACCGTAACTAGGACGGCTTAGCCTCTCGTCACCGGTATTCATAAGCCTCATACTTTGCTCATGATTTGGCGTGTTCGCGTACATCGAGCGAATGACACAGATTTTGTCAGCATGGTTTGAGGCCGTTTTGTCGAAAACTGAACTGCACCAAAGTCCGCTTTCACCGTGCTGCTTGAATTCAAAAGGCGAAGCCAGTGCTACACCGGTTTCCCGTTCCGTTGTGAGATTGCCTAGCGGTAGCGGTTTTCCACCATACTTTGTGAGTTCTGGTTTTGGATCCCATGTGTCAACCTGCGACGGACCACCATTTAGATAGATGTGGATCACATGCTTCGCTTTAGCTGGAAAGTGCGGCTCTTTAGCAGATAGTGGAGAATTCGCGGCCCGAAGTAAATTCGGAAGGGCAATCATTCCCAAACCGGTGCCGGTAGTCTTCAGCAGTTGCCGGCGGGTGAGAGGTTGTGAAGCGATTTCTGGTTTCATTGTCTTATTTATCATTTATCAATCAATGAACATGAGTTCATTGGTCATGAGGATTACTTGTGTATATTGTTCCCAAGGCATTTGTTCAACAAACGCAGCGCCTAACGCAAGTTCTTCGTTATTAGGAGGACGACTGAAAACAAGCCTGTATAACTCGATGATTTTTTCTTTGTCGGATCCCTCGCCAAGTTGGTTAGCAAGTGCTGTTGCTGCGTTGCCAACAAAGTCGGAATTCAAAGCATATAAGGCCTGTTGCGGTACGGTTGTCTGTACTCGGCGTGCGGTCGATGTGTCAGCATTTGCGAAATCGAACGTTTGCACGACGTTGGGGATGTTTTGCCTTTCAACAAATGAGTAAATCGTGCGTCGAAGGTTGTCGGTGGATGTAATAGAAGCCGGACGACCATACATGGTGGTATTCAGCTGACCTGAGACAACTAGGAAGGTATCTCGCATTTGTTCCAAATCTAATCGTCTACGATTTGCATGCCAAAAGTATTCATTCCCTGGGTCACGTTCTAGTTGACTGGCGAAAGTCTCGGTTTCAGGTATTAAGGAGGCTCGTTGATAAACGCTGGAATTCATTATCAGCTTATGCAGTGGCTTTGTTCTCCAACCGTGACGAATGAGTTGTGTGGCGAGGTAATCGAGAACTTCATGGTATATCGGTTGTTTTGTTCGTAAGCCAAAATCACTTGGGTTTTCAACGAGCGGCGAGCCAAAATGATGCATCCAGATGCGGTTGACCCAAACGCGAGCAGTGAGAGGATTGTTTTCAGCACTGATTGCATTGGCCAACCCAAGTCGACCGCTAGGATCTTCAAACGGGCGTTGGCCATCTGGACTTGCGATGGCAAGGAATTGTCGCGGTACGGGATTGCCTCTCATGGTTGCGTCGCCACGTTGAAATATCACCGGAGCATATGGCTGCTCACTATCAACCATGGTCATTGCACGAGCGGCTGCACCAGCGTGTTTTACGGCGATGGAGTCAATTGTGTTTAGCATGCCGCGATAGGCATCCTTTTCCTGCCGTGACAGAAATAGATAGATCTTGCTTTTCGGGAACCAGACCGGGCCGTCCGTTGATAATAGGATTTGAGCAAGCGGGTCATTGTCGAGGGAAGGCAGATTGGCAAGGTCGGCCTCAAGTTGTTTTCGTTCGGCTTTGAGCGCCTCGATCTTGACGAGTTGGGTCTTGGTCAGGCTGTCTTTGCCATATTCGATTCTGGCATTTCCTAGAATGGCCTGATCGTGAGAAAGGCCCTGTTGTCCCTCAGTGGAAATGAGAGTTAAGACCCTTGCAGCCTCCGGTATAGATATATCGAGATGGAAATAGTCTTCTTCACCCTTAATGTTGAGATGTTGAACTACCGTCTTGCCGTCAACTAGCACATGGAAGTCGAGTTGAGTTTGCCCCTTCTCGCCGCCGTTCCCCAAGGCTGCCTTGAAGTTGCCGCCGGTGAATCCATGTTCGCTACGTATCGCTTTGATATCAAATGTCACACCCTTATTGGCGTGAAGTCCGAGTATCTGATTTCCTTCTGTCGAATAGTCTATGCCGTCAATCACATTGGAGGTGAATCCTTCCGATGGTGCATTCCGCACATAGTCCCATACGGTACCGGTTGTGGATGGCAGGTCAGATGCCTTGATTCCAGTGCTTGTGACGATGGGGTTGCTAAGTGATTTAGGCACAAAGACGCCGTCTACAAACGGATTCGCTTCGACAGGAAGATATGTGTCCTGATTGGTAAGCTCTATAAAGCCAATTCCCTTTTCTGTGATCGCACCTGTACCAGGGTGGATGCCGTGTCCTTTAGTTCCGCCCGTTAGACCGTTGCCACCACCGACGATGCCGGCCAGATCGACGCTTAACTTCTCGATTGCTGCTATCGTTTGATCGATCTGTTGGATGCGAGAGTGTGTATCCTTTTCTTTTGCCCACGCGCCCCGAATAGTCTCGCCGTAGACCTGTGCGATGTCAGCTTTTGTCTTAGGTTCTGCTGCGACAAGCGCATCGATAATGCGTTGATCGATTCCTCGTTTTTTCGATGCGTCTTCTCGTAGTACATTATCTTGCATCATGTCGTGCCAGGCGCCGAACACTGGGTCGTCGGCAAAGTCATGTTGGGCGACATAACGCCTCCATTGATATGTGATGGGCGGGCGTAGCTGATCCGGAAGCAGCGAGAGGAAGAATACTGCAGTTTCTGAGACGTCCGGTTTTGTGGTGGCGACTTGCACGAGGTATCGTGCTGTACGGTCACGTGCTGTATCAAGCGTCCGCTGATAGTGTGATGACTGTGTGTTAAAGACACTTTCCAAGTGTCCCTTAAGTTCGGTCTCGTATGCTTCGCCGCTGGTGTCGATCGCTGCAATGCGAGGCTGTTGAATCGGCTTTTCGCTGCTGGCGAAAACACCGTACAACGAGTAATAGTCTGCAGTTGGAATCGGGTCGAATTTGTGGTCGTGGCATCGTGCGCAGCTGACCGTGAGGCCAAGAAAGGCGCGGGTGACAGTATCAATTTGGTCATCGATTACGTCATGCGGGTTATTGTCGAACATGCGCCCGAGGGTTAATAATCCCATCGCAGCCAGTTCAGGTGCATCCGCAGTCAGCCCGAGTTTATCAGCGGCGATCTGTTCCCGCACAAAGTCGATAAACGGTTTGTCGTCATTAAAACTGCGTATCACATAATCTCGGTAGGTGTAGGCAAATGGCCGGATGCGTGCATCGCCATACATTAGTACTCCGTCTTTTGCGTCGGAGTATCTAGCGACATCAAGCCAATGTCGCGCCCATCGCTCGCCGTAACGGGGCGACTGTAATAGTTCGTGGATGTAGCCGGCTATTGTGAGCTTGCCATCTTCAAGACGATTTAACATTTCGCTAGATGGCGGTAGCCCGTGAAGGTCAAAGGCCATTCGACGGGCAAGCGTTCGCTCGGTCGCCTTGTCCGTTGTCCTGAATCCCTGCTTTGACAGTATGCGGTCAATAAGGAAGTCGATTGGATTTCCATCCGCCGGCACTTCAGGAGTCATAATTGGCTGAAATGCCCAGTGATCTTCCCCGGTGATTTTGGTGGTGGCTACATTCGTCCCGTCCCTCGGATCGACTGCCCCTCTTCTAATCCATTCTTCCAAATCGCGGATTTGCGGTTTAGAAAGCGGATCAGAATTGTCAGATGGCGGCATTTTAAATGTAGCATCAGTGTGTTTAACGGCACGAATCAGGAGACTGGAGGACGGATCGCCAGGTACGATTGCTGGGCCCCGTTCGCCGCCGGTTAGCCAACCCTTACGGCTATCCAACCGCAATTTGCCAGATGCTTCATCTGGACCGTGACAGTCGATGCAATGATTAACGAAAATCGGCCGTATCTTCTTTTCAAAGAATTCGAGTTTTGAATTATCTTGAGCGATCACAGTTTGGGACGTTGCCCAAAAAGCTATGGCCGTCAGCAGATACTTTGTGACATGCAGATTCATGGAGGAGGATTCTTGTGAAATGAAAACTCGGAATTATGGGCGATTGATACTGTGCTATTATTCTAACTTTTTTATCATTTCAATTCAGCGGTTGGTCGCCATATGATTAATGCCGCGCCACAAGCGAAGCTTGGAGTATGTTAACGGCGTTAAGAATAGAGAACGGCTTCGGTAATAGGTGAAACGGAATATGAAATCCCACCATCGAAAATATGCTGCACGAATTCTGAATGGTGTACCGTTCAGGGCGAACTCGTTGCAGCACCGGTGTTCTTTGATTGCAGGGTTAGTGTTACTTGTGATTTCCATCGCTGTGAGTGCACAAGAGCAAGATAGTTCATCACGCAGAACGCAGGCGGCAGAATCTAAACTTGATCCGGAATGTCCGATTGCATCGTTGCCAGCGAATTCGAAGGCGAAGACTCATTTGTTCCTTGTTCATGGCACGTATGCGGGCAATGAGAAGTGGACGCAAAACCTGGATGAAAAAGTTACCTTTGCGTCTGAATCTGTACGTGGATTAGGTGGTGAAGTGATTGTGCATCCTTTTGTTTGGAGTGCAAAGAACACACACGAATCCCGGATGAAGGCTGCTCGTAATCTCGCAGCAGAAATAGAGCGTCACACAAAACGTGGTGAGCGGATCGTTATTGTCGGCCATAGTCACGGTGGAAATGTAGCCATGCAGGCAGCCGCCTTCGGTGATCGCGAAGTGGA
>JAKUOW010000016.1 GCA_022451045.1 Pirellulales bacterium
AACTGGCAACTGTTTTAGTTTGATTACCGCTGTTAGGTATGAGCAAGTATTCGTTCTATTAAAGAAGCAAAAACAGCTACTTTTGGTAGCCTTGCACCATAGGTTGACAGCGATTTTGCGGGTTATGCAGGGATAAACCCTGGCGAGAAAACTGTAAATCCAACTAGACGTCAGTCAAAACAGATTTCACGCAAACAAAGGTAGGTTACATGCTGGCCATGACGGGTTTTTTTCTAAAGTTTTAAAGAAAAATTACCGGCGTGATCAAACTACCTTCAATAACTGACCGACTAGGTATGCAGCGAGCTTCCCGCTTACACCTCGATTGTCGCGAAGAAAGAGGCGGCCATTGGAAAGGGCTGGAATAGCCCGAGTTGAATTAGTGGAAATCTGTACTTCGCTTAATTGCTTAAATTCTTTGGAATTGGCGTGGGCCAACAAGAGTGTCCCATCGGATGTCAGCATTATCATTTTGTCACCAGCGAGAATGGTGTGGGCGACACCGGTAGATTGCTGCCAGGCGACTTCTCCGGTTTTTGCATCAACGCATCTCATCACGCCATTAGCAAAATCTTCCCGTCCATGAGTGCCGTATAAAAACCCATCCTTATATACGCATGTCGAATACTGGCTGGACATAGATTCGTCGTTACCCCAGCGTTCAACCATTTTGCCTGCTGATGTTAATGCAAGTAATTTGGCACCCACCCCGTAGCTCGATGAGATGAAAAGTTGTGATTCAAATACGAGTGGCGCAGCTGCATTAACAGTCGGGCCTGTCTTGCCAAATGGAATGGTAAACACAACTTGGCCATCCGCCGGATCCAATGCAACACAGTTTAGGCGAGTGATAAACACCACAATTGTCTTTTGGCCGTACTTCATTAGCGTTGGTGATGAGTAGCTTGCTTTCTCTTCCGTTTTAGCCCAGACAGTTTTACCCGTCTTAAGATCCAGAGCAACGATTCCAGCCTTTCGGCCACCAACATTCACCAGCACGCGACCGTCAATTTCGATCGGGCTGCTACCAGCACCGAAATAACCATCTGCGGCCTCATAATCGGTGCTAAGGTTGCGTATCCACCGTTGCTTTCCATCAGCAAGTGAGACACACGTCATGTCACCAGCTGCGCCAAAAGAGACAACGGCGTTGTCAGCGATCAGTGGTGTGGCGCGTGGGCCAAGATCTGCATTAACGCCGCCGCGGTAATAGGCCTTTGTCTTGTGAGTCCAGATCACTTTGCCATTGGTAACATCGAAGCAACTTAGGACTTCCTGATCCTCAAGTCGGTGAAATTGAATTACCTTATCGCCCTTTATAATTGGGCCGGCATAGCCGCTACCGATCTTTGCACTCAAGATCTCTTTTGGACCGTCCTCAGGCCACTTGGCAAGAAGCTCTTCGTCTTGGGCTGTTCCACTACGCGTTGGCCCGAGAATCTGAGGCCAGTCACCTGCTGATAAAATAGTCGGCGTGAGAAGCAGTGAGAAGATGATCCACTTATGTCGAGGCATGATTGTATCCACTTGAGTTGCAAAACGCATTTTCGATTCTCTCGCATTATACCGTTTCCGGCATTCAATTCCGTCGTTACCCACGGGCTCCTTGGAATATGTTGCGGTTGGTTTGCGCCGACTATGGACACGTAACCGCGGGGTTTGCCGTAGCCGAACCTGCCGGGTCTATAAATGTCGGTTCCCTGTAGGGGAGGCTAGATCTCTATGATCGCGGACCTACGGTCCACGGGATACTCTTTTGGATCCATCGTTCGTGGCTCTACGTCGCTGCGCTCCTGCGGATCGTGCTAATAATAACGGCGGCCCGTTGGGCCTGCAATAATTGTGATCTGTTTCAGCTTCCGTATCGCCAGCGGGTTTCTTGCCGACGAGAAAACTCTCGTTATCTGCTAGCACGTTAGCAAAAAACATTGGCACAAATTCTTACCTATCGTTTATACTTCTCACTCATCGCTATTGAGTTGTGAGGATGATCAGCTCCGGTGATGAACGGACGGAAAACTAGAGGCACTAGAACGCGAAGGGAGGGACCCCATGACGCGCATTCCACTTAGTACTGCCGATGAAAATCGACGCAGTCTAAAAGAACGGCTGGAGATGAGTACCGCCGAGATCGGACTTGCAGTCCGAACCACCAATTGTCTTGAGGAAAAGGGCATCTTTTCAGTCAACGACTTGCTGCATAGCACGCCGGATGAACTGTTAAAGATTGCTAACTTCGGTGAAAAGACACTCGAAGAAGTTTACCTCGCATTGGAAGGAATCGGCTTTCTTCGCCATGCGGCAGCATAGGTGAGATTTCTTTAGACCAGCACTTGTTGTTTGGGATACAACAACCATTTCCGTATCCAATACCCGGTGAGTCACAGTGGGACTTACCGGGTTTTTTTGTCAGTGCCTGACACTGTTAGGGGTAGCAGGCGGATGGCAGATGTTAGATGTTATGAGTTAGAGATTCGACAATTAACAAGCGATAAATGACCGACCGACTTTTGCAATCATTGACTGACGCGCAACGGGAAGCTGTTGAGACAGTAGACGGCCCGTTGCTGATTCTCGCCGGGCCCGGTTCGGGTAAAACTCGAGTGGTAACGCACCGAGTTGCTCACATGCTGAATAGCGGTATTGCCGGGCGAAACATTCTCGCGCTGACGTTTACCAACAAAGCAGCCGACGAGATGAAGAACCGTGTGGAACAACTTGCACCAGGAAGCCATGTATGGATGGGAACATTCCACAGCTTTTGTGCCCGATTACTTCGGATGCATGGCCATTTGGTCGGCTTAGCTGAAAACTTCACGATATTTGACACACAAGACTCCAAGCGAGCACTTAAGAGTGTATTGGCACAGGAAGAGATTTATCTTACTCACACCTCCCCCGAGGCGATTGTAGATGAGATCAGTTGGGCGAAGAGCGCGCTATTAAACCCTGAGGAGTATGAACCACGTCGAAGTAGTCGGTTTACGCCCGTCGGTGAGATTACAAAGCGTGTATACAAGCTCTATCAGGACTACCTGATCAAGAACAACGCTGCTGACTTTGACGATCTACTGCTGCATATTGCTACCTTACTACGTGATAATCACGAGCTTCGTGAAACGCTCGATGAGCGTTATCGATACATCATGGTTGATGAGTATCAGGATACAAATGTCGCTCAGTATATGATTGTCCGCGCGTTGTCGATCAATAATCCAAACCTGTCGGTTACTGGTGATCCGGATCAGTCCATTTACAGTTGGCGTGGTGCGACGATTTCCAACATCCTTGAATTCGAAAAGGATTATCCAAACACCAAGGTCGTTAAGCTCGAGCAAAACTACCGATCAACAAAACGAATCTTGAGAGTTGCAGATGCTCTGATTGCCAATAACACCAAGCGAAAACACAAGTATCTTTTCACGGAGAATCCAGAAGGTGATCAAGTACGATTAGTGCAGTTTTCTGACGGCCGTAGTGAAGCGGATGCTATCGTCGAGCAGATTCAGTCACTGGTCGGGCAAGGGAAAGCCAGCTACAAGGACTTTTCAGTTTTTTATCGTACGAACGTCCTTTCGCGTCCTGTTGAAAGTGCCCTTCGCTCACACCAGATCCCGTACCAAATCGTGCGAGGTCTGGAGTTCTTTCAACGTAAGGAAGTAAAAGACATTGTCGCTTACTTGCAGTTGCTAAATAATCCAAACAACAATGTGGCACTCGAGCGCGTTATAAACACGCCGACGCGAGGGATCGGCAAGAAGTCAATTGAGCATCTGGTTGGTCATGCGCATCGATATGACTTGACCATGTTGGAGGCATGCCGCGAGTGCGGGCTCATCGAGTCACTGAGCAAAAGGGCGGCGGCGAGTGTTTCCAAATTCGTTACGATTCTCGACATACTTGCCACGCAAATCCACGAGCCGCTCGGCCACCTGGTGAAAGAGGTCGTCGATAACACCGGCTATCTGGAATATGTCCAGCTTCAGGACGAAAAGGCTGATGAAGATCGTGAAGCCAATGTTCATGAATTGATTAGCGCAGCAGAAGAATTTCAACGAGAATTCCCGGACGACGGATTGGATGAATTCCTGGAGACGGTTTCACTTACATCGGATACCGATGATATCGATGCGGATCCGGACCGTGTAACTTTGATGACGTTACATGCTGCTAAAGGTCTTGAGTATCCACGCGTATTCATAATTGGCGTCGAGCAGGGGTTATTACCCCACGAACGCAGTCGGGACGACGATCGCGCCTATGAAGAAGAGCGGCGTCTTTTGTTTGTCGGTATCACACGTGCGGAAGAGTCATTGCAATTGAGTTATACGGCTCGCCGGATGACCCGTGGTACTTTTCGTCCGGCGATTGCCAGCCCATTCCTACTGGAATTGCCCCGTGAAGAAATGGACGTACACATGCCTACGCCGGCGAGTGCCTGGGATGCTAGTGGATTCGAGCCGAACGAGTTCTTTCATGATGATGTGCCTGATGATGAAGCATGGTTACAGGATTCGGTAGATGCTGAATTTGAAGAAGTCGATGTAAAAGCAAAGCCAGCGGTCCCGGATGTTGCAGAGCAACTTGCAAGCATGGTTCGACCTGCGGCTTCGATGGCAACTGGATCTACGAAACAGGAGAAGCTAGCCCAGATTCCACAGTTATCCGAAGGCATTGTCGTCTTGCATGCGGAGTACGGCACAGGTGTGATAAAACAAATGTCCGGGAAGGATGAGAAGTTGACGATTTCGGTCGAATTCGGAGTCGATGAAAAATTCTCCAAGAGGTTTAGATGGGTTTTTGCACCTCTGATGATTGTTCGATCTGAATAAGGCAAAAAATGTCTACCGAGAATTACATCAAGATTGCCCAGCTAAAAAGTGTTGAAGCTTTTCAGCAGCGAAGCAAAGAAATTGGAGCCGAGATACCAATTGATAAGGCTGTATTGACTGCAGCTGAGGCTTCACCCATGGCACAGTCAATATTTGTTGGTGGATTTGAAGTTGGGAATCGCTGGTGTATTCATCCCATGGAAGGTTGGGATGCAAACACAGACGGATCACCGACAGAACGAACCATCCGTCGTTGGCACAATTTTGGCATTTCTGGCGCCAAGTTTATTTGGGGAGGAGAAGCAGCTGCGGTCCAAGCCGACGGAAGAGCCAATCCGCATCAAACACTAGCAACACCGGAAAATGAAGCCGGGTTGAAGCTGTTACTGGATACGCTGTTAGCAGCGCACCGAGCCAATTGCGGAGAATCTGACGACTTGCTAGTTGGGTTGCAACTAACACATTCGGGTAGGTTTTGCAGGCCTAACAGTAAAACGCTCGAACCGCGCATCGCGTACCATCATCCGTTGTTGGATCCCAAGTTTGGAATTGATCCGTCGGACGACTCGATAGTCTGGACAGATAATGATCTAGAAATCCTGATTTCAAACTATGTGGCGTCGGCCAAGACAGCCGAACGATGCGGCTATCAATTTGTAGACATAAAATGTTGCCACGGATATTTACTTCACGAATTCCTCAGTGCTCGAACTCGTGCCGGACAATTTGGCGGTGATTATGACGGTCGTACTCGCTTACTTAGGACAATCATTCAGCGAGTTCAGGAATCCTGCCCGAACCTAATGGTTGTTGTACGACTTAGCTTATTTGATACTCCGCCCTTTGTTACAAGTCGCGATGTAGGCAAACCGATGGATTACTCGTCATTGTTGCCGTATGACCATGGGTTTGGGGTTGATTCGGACCATCCCATGCAGATGGATCTCGATGAGCCATTACGACTGATTGGTGATCTTGAATCGCTGGGTGTGGCATCGATCAATCTCTCCTGTGCCAGCCCGTATTACAATCCGCACATAATGCGACCAGCGATATTTCCACCAAGTGATGGTTATCTGCCTCCTGAGGATCCCATCACCGGTGTGGCAAGGCAGCTTGAAGCCGTGCGCAAGGTAAAACAGGTCTTTCCATCACTGCCATTGGTTGGAACGGGTTACTCATACCTACAGGATTATCTGCCGCATGTAGCTCAGGCAGCAGTGAGGGAGAATTGGGTCGACATCGTTGGGTTAGGCAGAATGGTTCTTTCTTATCCAACGTTGCCTGCAGATACGTTAAAAACTGGTATCATGCAGCGAAAGAAAGTCTGTCGTACCTTTAGTGACTGTACGACAGCACCGCGAAACGGACTCGTATCCGGATGCTACCCGCTTGATGCTTTTTATAAGCAAACATCTGAATTTGAACAGCTCAAAGCAATCAAGCAGGGCTTGAAGGAGAGCTAATATCAACTGTGTAAACGCGTTGATATGGCTGACACGTGGATTCCAATATTGCGGAACTGATGCAGAATCAGCTTGACTCCCATACTGGGATTCTCGCTGCCGATCAAGACTTCGTTGAGTTTGTTCAAGACCTTACACCAGGTCAACCGGCCACCATCGATGGAGTCTATGGTTCCTCCTGCGCGCTGGCGATCGGTTCAGCATTAACTCTTATTCATACACAGGCCGCTGAGTCTACTGTCGCCTTAGTTGTTGTCCCGCGTCCACAGGATGTGGATAAGATGTGTGACGACCTGCGAGTCTTTTTAGATTGCTCCCCACTGCCGTACCCACTTGTTTCGTCATCCGGAACAGGAGTTCAACACAGCGATGACGAAGTGCACGGACAACGCGTCCACCTGCTTAAAAGGGTAGCTAACCGCAGTGGTGCACTTGAAATCGTGGTAGCATCTATCGCATCATTGTTACAGCCTGTACCATCCATCGACCAGTTAAACGCTCAGCACGTACATTGGCGGGCAGGCTCCCGGATTGATTTGGAATCCACGATTGCATGGCTACTGGCTAATGGATTTCATAACACCAGTGCTGTGCAGTTACCGGGTGAATTTTCACATCGCGGCGGAATACTTGACATCTACTCTCCTGAATGGGAATCACCGGTTCGCATCGAGTTATGGGATGATGAAATTGAGTCAATTCGGCAATTCGACTTAGTCAGCCAGCGTAGCCTGAGCAACTTGTCGGAAATCTCGATGTCGTCGATGCGGTCATATCGAAAAGGTGATGCTTACTTAACTGATTACTTCGAGACCGACGACTGCACGCTGCTTGTTGAAATGGGCGCCATCGATTTGCAAGGTCGGGAATATCTAAAGAGATCCGCGGAATTTGAAAAATGCCATGGTCTGCGCGACGTGATAAAACGATTAACCGCACAACGGTGTCTCCTTTTAAATGCACTCGGCCCCGGTGACCTAGGACGCGTATACCGATTCAAGACGGAATCGGTCGATCGATTCCATGGCAGCATGGAACAGGTTCGCTCTGAAATTGCAGCCCTCCCGGAAACACACGAAGTAGCGATTGCTTGTACGACTGCTGCGGAAGCAGAACGCTTGTTCGAAGTATTGCGAGAAGATTCCGTCGTGGATCGTAACCGTCTGACCTTTGTTCTCGGGTACTTGAGCAGTGGTTTTCACTGGGTTGATCAGCAATCTGTCGTTCTATCACTAGGGGAAGTATTCAGACGATCGGAAATCCGCCGAAAGAAGTCGATCAAGCACAAGGGTAAAGCACTTGATAGTTTCACGGATCTATCCAGTGGTGACTTAGTCGTTCACTTGGCACACGGGATCGGTAGGTATCGAGGTCTTGAGCTACTGGATAAGGATGGCCACGTTGAAGAACATCTGGTTGTCGAGTTTCACGGGGGGACGAAAGTCTTTGTTCCTGCGACAAGAATCGATCTGGTACAGAAATACATCGGCGGCAAAAAGTCACGTCCTCCCTTAGCTCGCATTGGCGGAAAGACCTGGGTCAAACAAAAGCGGGCAGCCGAATTAGCTGTTAAAGATATGGCCGCTGAGATGCTCGAATTGCAGGCAGCGAGACTTGCTCGGCCCGGGATCTCCTTTAAACGGGATTCTCATTGGCAAATGGAATTCGATGCTTCTTTTCCATATGAAGAGACGCCGGATCAACTCACCGCAATCGATGCGATTAAGCAGGATATGGAGACTCCCAGGCCGATGGATCGGCTCCTGTGCGGTGATGTTGGTTTTGGCAAAACTGAAGTCGCAATGCGAGCCGCCTTTAAGGCAATTGACAGCGGCTACCAGGTAGCTGTCATGGTGCCGACAACCGTGCTCGCGGAACAGCATTACATCTCGTTCGTTCAGCGCATGGCGCAGTTTCCAATTGACGTTGGTCGACTAAGCCGGTTTGCATCTACAGCAGAGCAGAAAGAAGTTCTAGCCGGCCTCGAAAGTGGTGGTGTGGATATCGTGGTTGGTACGCATCGCGTAGCTTCTAAGGACGTTAAGTTCAGTAATCTGGGCCTGGTGATAATCGACGAGGAGCAGCGTTTTGGCGTAGAGGTGAAAGAGCGATTGAAGTCGCTGCAATCCAATGTGGAATTGCTGACTTTGTCGGCCACACCGATACCCCGTACGCTGCATATGTCACTCGTTGGAGTGCGGGATATTTCAAATCTTGAAACACCACCGGAAGATCGACTTGCAGTGGAAACCCGAGTGGTTCGGTTTCAAGAAGAATTGATCCGTGAGGCGATCTATCGGGAATTAAATCGTGGAGGTCAGATTTACTTCATACACAATCGTGTACATGACATCGATCAGATTGCTGCCAAAATCCAGCAGATTGCACCGGAAGCACGGATCAGGATCGGGCACGGTCAGATGCACGAATCAGATCTCGAACAGGTGATGCTCGATTTTGTGCAGCACCGGTGTGACATCCTGTTGGCGACTACGATTGTGGAAAACGGACTGGATATTCCCAATGCCAATACGATTTTTGTGAACGAAGCGAATCGTTATGGATTGGCAGACTTGCACCAACTGCGGGGTAGAGTCGGTCGTTACAAGCACCGCGCATATTGTTATATGTTGATTGATCCCAACCTTCATATAACCCCGGATGCAGCGAGAAGGCTACATGCCATCGAGGAATACAGCCAGATGGGTGCCGGTTTTGCAATTGCTATGCGGGATTTGGAGATCCGAGGTGCAGGTAACTTGCTTGGTTCTCAACAAAGTGGGCACATCGCGGCAGTCGGCTATGAGTTTTACTGCCACTTGCTGGAAAATGCTGTTAGGCATCTGAAGAAACAACCACCTAAACTTGCGATTGATGTCGAGATTGAGTTGCCTGGTGAAGCATTCCTGCCGGATGATTATATTCCCGACATCCGAGCAAAAATTGACTGCTACAGAAGGCTCACAAGGCTTGAGACGTTTGAGGACATTGAAGTCATGCGTCAAGAGCTAACGGATCGATTTGGAAAGCTACCGATGCCAGTGCTGCGATTACTTGAACTAGCGGCTCTGAAGCTCGAAGCAACCATTTGGCAGCTTTCTGTGATTCAGCTGGAAGGTGGTTTTCTCTCACTTAAGTACACAAACCCAAGTCGAATTGAGCAACTGGCTCGCCAGACGAATGGTGCACTGCGTATCGCCGATCATGAATCAGCCTATGTCACCGTGGAAGAAGGTATGGATGATCCGGATCGTGTGCTACCGTGGGTGAAATCAGTGTTGCAGCTGTCTTAGTCTCTTTCTACAATCCCCATCCAATTAAGAATTGCGAAAAGCGTGCGCGCTCTAATTGCGAGCATGAGATTAAATCCTTCGTTACTGGCTACACAGACTTAAAATGAACCGTCGCGTGCACCGTGGTGCAGTATTCCTATGTTTTGTTGCTCTCCTTGTTGGATTAGTTGTTTCCGAGTCGTGGGGACAAGCACCAGAACCTGAAAATCCACTGCCGGAGATAAAAGTTCCGACTGCTAACAGTTCTACCGTTAGTGAACTCAAGCCATTTTCTCGTAACTCCGACCGTAATATTGCTGCTGGTAACAATGGCGACGCACGTGCTAATCCACAGAGTCCCACAAGTGATGTGCAACAGGTGTCGGCGGATACGCGTACCGGTGATTCTGCTTTGCCGCAGATTTCAGGACGTATCTACGAACCAGCGCGAATTATGGCCGTCGTAGCGGATCAATATATTCTGGCTGGTGACCTATTGCCGCAAGCAGACATTATGATCTGGTCGATGATGCAAACCATGAAGCCGGATGAACTAGAGGATCTCAAGCAAAATCGAGAACGATATCGTCAGATGGCGATCAGATCGATGATCGGTCAGACAGTCCAGAGCAAGATGCTATTTGTTTCATTTCTGCGCACACTCGATGTTGAGCAGAGAGCACACACAGCGGACATTATTAATGATAAAGGCCGTGAAGCCTTTGAAGAGGTATTGTTGAAAATTTATCAGACAATACAGACTGCTAGCCGGCGTGAGTTTACTCGCCTGCAACAAAGTGAGCCGCAAATGACATCACTCGCCCAGTTGATGGTCAAGTTTAATGCTCCGACCATGGCGGAACTGGATAAGGTGCTACATCGTTTTAACACGAACATCGACAAACAAATCGTTTACTTTTCCGAGTTGAGCTTTGGCAAACAGAATTTGTTTCAAACGGTAGATCTTGAACGCGAAATAAGTCATCTGGAGTTGCTTGATTATTATTACGAGCACCTTGAAGATTACGATTACGAAGCAAAGGCGCGATGGCAGCAGATGACCGTGCGGTTTAGTCAGTTTGAAAACAAGCAACAGGCGTACAGTGCGATCGCCAATATGGGCAACAAGGTTCTCCTCGGCGCAGACTTCGCTGCGGTTGCCAAGGAACAGTCGCAGGAATCAAAGGCCATTAATGGCGGGATTCATGATTGGACAGAAAAAGGCAATCTTGCATCGACGCAGATCGACGAAGCTCTTTTTAGTTTGCCCGTGAATCAAATGAGCCCCATCATCGAAGACACTCGTGGATTTCACATTATCCGAGTTCTGGATCGAACATCGGCAGGTCGGTATACATTTGTCGAAAAACAGGACGAGATCAAAGCAGATCTAAAGAACCAGATTCGAACGGACGCTATTGCTAAGTTTATGGAGAAGCTCGAAAAAGAGATTCCACATTCTTCTATTCTTGATCAGCCGCGCGTCGCCAACCAGTCTCCCTGAGCTGGCGGCTCTCAAACGCGGTCTACTACTCGGACGCTATTTTCAGTGATATATTAGTGGGAATCGGTCACAAAACGGTATGAAACTGCCGACATGTGAATGACAAATAATTGTCACCGATTGCGGAATACGTGACTCCTCTTCGGATGTAAAGTGCGTGTTCAGCTGCTGATTTACCCACTGCCTGCAGAAAGCGGTATTCAGCACAACGACGAATGGATCTCGTCGTTCAAGGTAATGCGTGGAAAGAGAACACGTGATTAATAAATACAGTTATCAGGGAAAGTCCCGAATATGTATTTGTTAGATGGAGTAACTTAGATACTGCTGGGGAATGCATATTCATATGTCGGAAAACGCCAGATTAATCAACGGTGAACAGGAAATTGAATTTCCATTGATCATCGGGAGTGAGCAGGAAGTTGGCTTGGATATTAGCAAGCTTCGAGCCCAGACGGGTATGATCACGCTCGACGAAGGGTTTGTAAATACTGGCTCAACACGCAGTGCCATTACATTTCTAAATGGTGAGCAAGGGATTCTTCGTTATTGCGGATATGCCATTGAAGATATCGCGGATAAGTGCGACTTCATCGAATCGGCATACTTGTTGTTGAACGGCGAATTGCCGAATTCAGAGCAACTTAGCGAATTCCGCAGTGCCATCATTAGTGAGATGGACATTCCAGAAGGTCTCATCAATATTATTACCAGTTTTCCTAAGGACGCCCATCCAATGGCCGTCCTGTCGGCTGCTGTCAACGCACTGTCGACGTACTATCAGGATCAGGTAGACCCACTTGATTGCGGGCAGGTTAAATCATCAATTCGACGGCTGATTGCAACGTTGCCTACGATCGCGGCGTATAGTCATCGTCATGCGACCGGGCAGAAGTTAATCACTCCATGCCCGGAACTCGGCTATGTAGAGAACTTCCTGCGAATGATGTTGGCAGATGAGGATGGTAACTATGAAGCCGATCCGGACTTTGTTGATGCATTGAACTTGCTGCTGATTGTGCATGCAGATCACGAACAGAACTGCAGCACTTCCACCGTTCGCATGGTAGGCTCAGCAAATACAAACGTATATGCATCTATAGCAGCTGGCATTTGTGCACTTTGGGGACCACTTCACGGTGGTGCCAACGAGGCATGTGTAAATATGCTCAAACAGATCGCTGCAGATGATGGCGATGTAGAAAAATATGTCGATATGGCTAAGGACAAGGCAAGTTCCTTCCGCTTGATGGGATTTGGCCATCGCGTATATAAAAACTACGATCCGCGAGCCCGAATCTTTAAGAAAGCATGTGATGAGCTGCTTGAAAAACTAGATACCGATGATCCTCTATTCCTGATTGCTCAGAAGCTGGAAAGAGTGGCATTGGAAGACGAGTACTTTGTTGCTCGCAAGCTCTACCCAAATGTGGATTTCTATTCCGGCGTTATCTACCGCGCTATTGGGATTCCGGTGGAGATGTTTACGGTCTTGTTTGCCATGGGACGACTTCCAGGCTGGATTGCTCATTGGCAAGAAATGCACGCTTCACCGAGTAAACGGATTTGCCGACCGCGACAGGTATATACCGGTCCGAATGGACGAGAATTACCGGAAATTAGCGAACGATCCTGATTCTAACGTCACGCTTGTATCCTGATGCAGCCGACGAAATCTAACTTCTAACCGCTACAACCGGAAGCAGCGGATTAATCTATATCAACGGTCTAAAACAGGCTGTTCTGCTGCGCCTATCCTTTATACGCCGATACAAGAGAGGAATAACTGTGCGATTGGTTTGCGCATATTCCGATTTTGGATTGGAACAAGAAATGGCTCGAGCAGAATCACATCCGTATTCGTTGCATATTCAGCACGCAGGATACGTCGTGCTCTCAATTGCATTCCTATTGGTCCTGCTTTCTCAGCTCATGGCACAGGAACCGAAGACAGAACGGGATCCTGTGATCAGCGCAGTTGCGATTCAGCCAGGTGGCGATCTAATGGTTACCGCCGGTGATGATCACGTTGTAAGAATCTGGAATTTGGCAACCGGTGAACAGACGCATCAATTGGAAGGACACACAGATTGGATTCGCACCGTCGTATTCTCACAGGATGGTGAATTCGTGTACTCCGCTGGAAACGATGGCCAGATACGGAAATGGAACGTAGCTCAGGCTGATTCCATGGGGGTTGTGTTTTCGACTAACCATGCGATCGCCCGATTGGCCATCAGCCCAAATTCAACTTACCTGGCGGCCGTAGGTTTTAGTAATGAGGTCGCACTAGTGGATTTGCGTAGTCCAGATCATGTCACCCGCTTTGTAGCCACGTGCAATGATCTGCACGCCACCGGGTTTTCATCTGACGAGCAGTTGTTGGCAGCAGCAGGCCGCGACGGCTTTGTCACAGTTTGGAATGTCCAAAGCAAAGAGATTGTTGCGAAACAGAAATGCCATACGCGGCGTGTACGCGATCTATGCTTCATTGGTGATTCAAATACGCTCGTGTCAGCAAGCGAAGATCGAACTTTGTTCGTCTGGGATCTCGGTGCAGAGTCAAAGTCGCGTACTCTCATGCTTGGTGCGATGAAGGCGATGGCGGTTGAAGTCTGCGGAACCAATCTGGTTGCCGTGGCCGGCACCGATAATACCATTCGTCTATGGAACATTGCCGAAGAGAGAGAGATTGACCGATTGCACGGTCATACCGGAAGCGTAACATCTCTGGATCATCATGAAGATCGCTTGGTCAGTGGTAGCTACGATACGAGCGTACGGTTGTGGCGTCTGGATCCTGATCAGGCACCCATACGGTCGGCCAAATTGGAAGAGTAAAGTGGATCAAAGCAGAAAACCAATTAGACGGTTGCTCGAAACTGTATCGGCAGTTGTAAGAGATGCTGCGCATCGAGGATCCCGGCAGAAGCGAAAAATCGGCGTGTTTGAGGAAATGGAACAGCGCACCATGCTCGCAGCTGATCTATTGTCCTTAGGTGCTGTCTACATAGAACAGGATTTGGGGTCAGATGCTCTTGGAGATACGATTGAATTCTCCTTCTCAGGTGGTGCGGAACAGACTGAACTCAGGCAGATCATTCTTTCAACCGACCGTATCATTCCAGGGTTGTCTTCAGGAGATGTGGTTTTTGACGTAGCACCAGGTGGGCTCGGGGCGGACGGGTCGTCCGCTTTTGCAGTGTTACAAAAGCCGGCTAACGCGACAGTCTCTTCACACGTGCTTGATGGCTCGACCCAAATGACGGTTGACTTATCCGGATTCTATGCCGGCGATAAGCTCGTGGTAAGTCTTGATGTAGATGAAGTAGAGTTTTTCAGTCCCTACGAATCCGACCCTGAGAGCATCAACTCGGGCCTCGACCCAATTACATCTGGAGTTGAGTTTCAGGGTGTTTCGCTGTCGGCGAGTTTCACTGCACCAGGGTTTTACGATCAATCGGTTTCTGCTCAGTTCTGGAATAAGTATGACGCAGAGCTGTCCAGCAGCGGCCTGCAACTCACCCCTGATTATGCCAGTGGGCTGCGGGATAGAACGGCTGGCGCATTTGCCACGGGGCAGCAGTCTCCGCTACCGGTGGTAATCGGTGGAAGTGTTGTGCTGGATCGAGATGCAAACGGTCGTCAGGATGTGACAGATGGACGCCTCTCAAACGTTATGCTCGAGTTGTTTCGAAGTAGTTTCGATGAATACGTTGATACCGGATTGAGAGCTGTGACGGATGCGCATGGTAATTTTGAATTTCCCGCATCCGACTTGTTGACGCCAGGTGTTTATCAACTTCGGCAAGTTCAACCACATGGGTACGTCAGCGTTGCTGCAGCCATTGGTAGCGTTGATGGTTCAACCAGTGGTCTGGCAGTTAGTTCCAATGTGATTTCGGAAATTGATTTAACAGCACCATCGGCCAGTGGTCGTGATTTCCTGTTCTTTGAAACACAATCTGTATCCGTGTCAGGACGCGTGCTTGCTGAGGACCATTCTTCAGGCGTGCCGGAACTTATGGGTATTTCAGGGGCTGAAGTTGATGTGCTGAGAAATGGCGAGGTTATTGCTAGCACCACGACGAATAGTATCGGTGATTATTCAGTAGATGGTGTGCTGCCGGGTGAATTCGAAATCATCCAACGAACGCCTGGTGGTCTCTTTGATGGCCCTGAGATAGTTGGCACAGTAAATGGAAGACCTTCGGGATTCATCATCGATAATGATCACTTTTCGGGATTACAACTGTCCGCTGGTCAGAGCGCTCGAGATTTTAATTTTATTGAATTGATGCCAGCGTCGTTAAGTGGCCTCGTTTATCAGGACGGTGATGCCATCATCGTCGATCAAGACGTGTTTCTGGATGATGTTGTATGTCGCGACGGCCAATTCACCGATGATGATACCGCGATTGCCGGTGTTACCTTGATGCTTTGGAATGAAGCAGGTCAATTGGTAACGGCAACAGAGTCAGGTCATGACGGGTCCTTCACGTTTGTGAATCTAAAACCTGGTGACTATTCGATTACTGAATTACAGCCGGATGGTTGGCTGGATGGTCGTGAAAGAGTTGGTACGGCAGGCGGTACGATCGACCATATACAATTCAAAATTGCCATGACCGAGTCGGAGGTGCGGGGCATAGTTGATAGCGACCGGATAGATGGAATTTCTTTGAATTCAAACGTGGACGCAACTGGGTACCACTTCAGTGAATTACTTGTAATTGACCAGGAAACAAAGGAACCGATTCGCTGGGTCGGCCCGCCGGAATTTGATAATAACTTGCCGACAACCGTATATGAAGCGACCGTGCCGGTTGTGGAACGATTGGAATTCTCTCCTCCATTAGCACAATCAACTTTGCAGAATCATCAGCGTGATACACGCCCAGTAGCCATTCCCCAAAATGGTAGCGGAAATCAAATTGCTGCCTATACATGGCACTTGAGCATCGTGGACGGCGGTTTTCCACGTGGTGTGGCCAACGTTGGAAATATTATGCCTATTGCTGTTAACACTAATACGGTTTGGGATGAATATGACCTAACGGTCGGAGAATGGACGATCGGCGATGCCAAGGGCGCAATTGATCTAGGTATCGAAGCAGGAATTCCAGTCACGGGCGACTTCAATGGTGATGGTATTTCTGAAGTCGCGGTTTACCGCAATGGCCATTGGTTTGTGGATTTAAACGGTAACGGTCGCTGGGACGAAGAGGATCTGTGGGCTGAGTTAGGTGCAGAAGGTGACTTACCGGTTGTAGGTGATTGGGACGGCGATGGTAAGGATGATATAGGAGTTTATGGACTTCAGTGGCAGAGTGACTTACTTGCCAATGCTGAGGAACCTGGTTTACCGGATCCACAGAATCTCTATCGAGGTGTGCTTAAAAATGTTCCACCGCGAGTCGGTTACTCCAGTGGTACACGCGCACTGCAACAGTCACGTGGTGGTGAGGTGCGTGAAGATGTTGTTGACCATGTATTACGTTATGGACATGGTACTGATGCACCGGTCGTCGGTGATTGGAACGGCGACGGAATCTCAACCGTGGGTGTGTTTAGAAATGGTGTCTGGAAGCTTGACACCGATGGCGACGGTCGTATTTCGGAGGCAGACGAGCTGGTTGAATTTGGTGCGCCCGGAGATGTTCCCGTAACCGGCGATTTTGATGGTGACGGGATCGACGATATTGGTGTCTATCGTCAGGGTACATGGATTCTTGATAGCGATGGCGACAGGCACGAAACAGCCGTAGACGAAGTATTCCATCAAGGTGGCGCAAACGACATTCCGGTTACCGGAGACTTCGACGGTGATGGAATAGACGAGATTGCGACGTATCGAGTGAAAAAATCGGCCTAGTCGCGATAGCATCCTGATGTCGTTCTATGACGCCTTGAGCTTTTCGATATCAGATTGTGTTTTCTGGATTTCCTCTTCCAGCCTTGCAACTAATTCTGGTTCGTCATTTTGTTGACGTGCGCCTGAAATTTGTGCCTGGAGTTTCTGAAGTCGCTTACGTGCGACTTCTAATCGCTTCTTTGCTTTCTTATCCATGATGCTCCTCTTGAGTATCCAAGAATGTCTCAACGGTTGATTGATCGGTTAGTTCTTCAGTTGACTTCTTTTTCACATCTGCCGATTTCATCGTACCTGCAAGCACGATGAGGATAACTGCGCAAAGCACTCCAAAATTGAGTAACTTTTTTTCATTCTGACGCATCTTTTCGGCACTTTCACTTCTACCGGTTAATGTCGACATGATCCAGAAGATCGCGAGTGCCAAGAGGATCTTGATACCGATTAACGGATGATAGTACGACGGTAAATCGAATGCCCGGCTTTTCTGTACTATGCTGTAAAAACCGGTCACGATGAGAAAAAACGCACAGATCATCACCATCTTAGACAAGTTTTTTCGAAGTGATGCCTTAAACGTCTCCACGTCGTTTGAATCTTCGTCCTGATTGCCGGATGGCATCAGCCAAAGCGTAAACAACGCACCGACCAAAACGGTTGCAGGTAGGATATGTAGCCATCGTGATACAAGAGCGGTGATTTCCATAACTGTTTTCGTTTGGAGATTTAAGGTTTGTTGTCAGCTTCCAAGATATCCTAAATCCGGCGAAGTTGTACGTCCAATGCTGTTTGAGTTCTCAATTCCCACCGTTCACAGATTCTACGTAGGATATGGCCTCTGAGGTTGTTGTAATCTCGCCTAACAACTGCGCATCTCTGACGGCCTTAAGCAATCTGCCAATTTCTTTGCCTGTTGCCAGTTGGTGTTGCAGGATTATATTTCCGTCTAACAATGGCGGAGGGTTAAGTTTTTCTATGGGCTGGTCAAGCATATCCTGACAAAATCGGATGTGGTTATGTTGGTCTTCACCTTCGGCAACAGCAATGGCTGTATTCATCAGACAGTCGCTACGAGGGTCAATAAGAATCTCCTGTATTTCCGGCCAGAATTCCGTTGATGCTGTTAGGACTTTTGGTAGAGAAGCAATGACCCAGTTGATGGTCTTGATCGAGTCATTACTGAGTTTCATGTCGCGCTGATGTGACTCAAGTTCCTTCCTGTTTGCGGACGTCCACTCTCGTTCACCGATCGTAGTCCAGATTAGTGCCAGACTTGTTTCCAGAGGTGATTTGTTGAGCCTGTGTAACGAATCGAGTAGTCTCGTCCACGACTCAGGTTCTGATTCTATTCTGGCAGTGGTAATACCCGGAATGATATGTTGCAAAAGGCCGCCTTGTTGTAACAACCTTAACCCACGTTTGCGATTAGCATTATTCAGGATTAAAGATAGCTCCAGAAGTATTCTTTCGCTGCTAACAGCGCTAATCTTGTTAGCATTGGCCTGAACTGCTGCATAGGTATCAGCTTCAATTTCAAAGTCAAAGGTCGAAGCAAATCGGATAGCTCGCAGCATCCGCAGTCGATCTTCTTCAATTCTGGTATGAGGATCACCAATTGCTCGGATCAGCTTTGCCTTGATATCAGCTTCGCCATTTACGAAGTCGATGTACTGTTGGTTGATAGGATCAAAGAACATTCCGTTGATCGTGAAGTCTCGACGGAGAGCATCTTCTTTGGCATCGGTGAAGCGGACACTGTCCGGGCGTCGCCCGTCACTATACGAAGCATCTGCGCGGAATGTTGCTACCTCGATATTTCCGGTAGTTTTCGATCCGATTACAGTGATGACGCCAAAGGCCTCTCCGATCGCAATTGTGCGATTGTGACCAAAGACCGTACGAACCTGATCCGGTGTGGCATTGGTGGCTACATCATAGTCCTTGGGTGACTCTTGACGCTTCTGATCACGTACACAACCCCCCGCCCATAGAGCTTGATAACCTGCTGATGTGAGATCACTGACAACGGTTTCAGCAAACTCTCGCATTTTTTGGGAATCAATCATCAATCAGAGAGGTGAAATAATAGATGTTAAAACTAATGAATATTTGCAAAAGGGGTATCGACCCTTAGACAAAAATCTGGCACGCTATTGGGCTTAGAATACTTGAAAACAAATCCCAATCTAAGCTCAAAAGGAGCGAATAGACAGTATGGATATTGAAATCGAAGTGGATGCAGTTAAGCAATTGATTGATGACGATGCGGATTTCGTGCTTCTAGATTGTCGAGAACAGGAAGAATGGGATTTAGTACATATCGATGGCGCTTTATTGATCCCGATGAGCGAAATTCAACAACGCGTTGGAGAGTTAACTAAGCATAAAGATGTACACATAGT
This sequence comes from Pirellulales bacterium, assembly GCA_022451045.1. GTDB lineage: Bacteria > Planctomycetota > Planctomycetia > Pirellulales > Pirellulaceae > UBA11883. Next base: position 19,349 of record JAKUOW010000016.1, read on the forward strand.
TGTGCAGTGCCACCACGGTGGCCGTAGTTTACAAGTGGCACATTGGCTAAGAAACCAGGGATTTGATCAATCTCAAAGCATGCGTGGTGGAATTGATGTGTGGTCACAGGAAATTGATAGTTCTTTACCTCGATATCAATGAATCAACATGAATTAGTCGAAACAATTCAACGTGCCAGTTGTTACATAAAAATTATCTACCACGAAAAACCATTCACATCAGTAGCCACTGGTACAGTCGATCCCATCTTACATAGATTCTCTCCCAATTGATTTGACATCGTATGACCGGACAACAGAAATATATAGTTAGCTTTAGAGTCGGCAAGATCACGTTCGGTCAGTACATCCAGGCAGACAGCATGCAGGATGCGAAAAAAATTGCCGTTAGCACTTGGGGTGACCGATTCTACGATGATGAACGTAACAGTCACACGATAACTGTGAGTAAAGTGGCAGGCGGTTAGTAATCGCGATGTCTCATGAATTGAGTGGCTTGTCGCTTCAAAGGTTAGTTTTTCTCGAATACGGCAGATGGTACTTCGACCACGCCGAGCTTAATCGTCTCGTTGGGTACGATATTCACCTTTAAGCAACCGCCTGTCCATTCAATGGCGACCCCATTTATCTTGACGCTCGAAATATAGCCAGCGGACGCCTGCCAGAAATGTATCTGATGCTTACCTGTAGGCACGTGACGCCAGCGAAGGTTAGAGCCAATGAGATTGCCAAAGTCCCGAGACTTGGTACATGCACATGTCGATGGTCTTGTGTGCCATGGTAGTTGTACGTGCAATCGAGTGATGATTGCTTCGCTTGCCATTCCTGACTGCCATCTCAGAGCATCAAGTGCTTAACCGCCCGGTCGATATTCCGGATCGAGTATTCCAGCCAAATGCATTTCTCTGAATTTCATGATCGAGTACCGAACACCTTCTGACATTTCTGTTAGAGGCATTTTTGGAAATGAGGCAACGCTTTCCCCATCGTCAAGGTCGTTTGCAAATGGCATGGATTGAGCATCATCCGCGATGGAAATGTCAGGTTCGGAGATACCAAGCTCACCTGCAGCAGTTTTAGCAAGCTCGATATACTCGCTCGTATGAATCGTCCGGCCTCGTAAATTGAAAACCCCATAGCCCGCGAATGGAGAGATTCCAGCCTCAGCGAATCCGGCGCCAACATCTCCAACAAAATGGAAGTGTTCACGACCTTGGTAAGGCATTTGAAACGGCTGTTCCGCAGCGACGCACTTCAATAGAGTCGTCGGTGCAGATGTCATCCCCAAGTCGCGTCCCGGGCCATAACAAGTCGACAAACGGATGCTTACTGTTGGAATTTTAGTCTCGGCATGAAACGCTTGCGCCATGCCTTCATTGGCCACCTTCCAGTAACCGTAGAGATTGCGTGGGGCGTATGGTACATCAGTTTCAATGGAATCGCCTGGATACATCTCACGGTGTCCGTAAACTGCCGATGAACTTGCAAGAACAAGTCGTTGTAGGGAATCACCCAGTTCCTTTGCTGCTAACACAATGTTACGCGTACCTGTGACGTTTACCTCCATGCCCAATAACGGATTTGCCAGGCAATCTGGAGTTTGAAATGCCGCCAGATGGATGATGGTGTCGGGGTTGGTTGACGTGATTGCGTTTGAGACCTGATCGCGGTTTGTAATATCACCCTCGATGAAGTTGATTCGGTCATGGTATTCAGAGTCGATTCGGCTTAAGTCTCTATTGCGACTCATTCCGACGACGTGTTCTATACCGTGATCTATTAGGTATTGAACGGTGGCAGCTCCGATACAACCTGTTGGTCCAGTAATAAATGCCGTCTTTATGCTCATCTGTAGCGTTCTCTAAAAGTTTTAGTCATCTGGAAGTAGACGCCATTCTACCGGATAGATTGCGCGTGTGGACTTTCCGGATTCTCAGTGGTTCCGGCGGAGATTTGCTTCTGACGACCGCGTTAATCGATTGCGTGAGGTACCCCCAGGGTATTGGGTGTAAATTGAAAAACTGGATGTTTTCGTCATTACTTCTGCACGTCTTTTGGTGTTTAATCGAATTAGATCCATAATATCGATACAAATACATGTATGGATGCATTTCTGTCCGATAAGCCTACTGATGCACCGGATACAATTTTTAGAGGAATCGTAGAGAAGTTAGATGTGCACCCTGAGTTTTTGGAAACTGTTAGCCCTCTTTGTTGTTCTTATAACCGGTTGTGGCGATTCAGACGGTGTAAATTGGCCAGACCAAAATGATCTCTATCCTGTTATTGAAAACCCAATCACCACGGAAATTGTGGATGTTTCTAACTCTATTTTTGACGACGAATTAGTATTAGGCGTTGTTATTGATGGAAAGTCGCGTGCTTATCCAATTAACATGCTGACCGGGCCAACACGAGAGATCATAAATGACGAGTTGAGTGATGTTGCAATCGCTGCGACGTGGTGACACCTCTGTCATAACGGTATCGTGTATATCCGTGAAATTGATGGAAAGCAGCTGACATTTGCTGTTTCACCTCTCTTGTATAACGAGAGTTTAGTAATGGTAGATTCCGAGACGAATACCTTTTGGAGTCACTTGCTGGGTAAAGCCATGCGCGGCCCATTGGAGGGTCAGGAACTAAAGATGATCAATTCGGTTGTTTGTGATTGGAAGTCATGGAAAGCAGACCATCCTGACACAACGGTGTTGGATATGGTTCCGACAATCGCATCACTTAAGGATGACTATTATGCTGATGCATCAGAATACATTATTGGCATGACAGCTGACGGAAAATCTCGAGCATGGCAATTAGACCATCTGAAAAAATCAACAATCATCAACGATGAATTCAATGGTTCGGTAGTCATCTGCCATGATCAGAACGGTTTAGGTACGCAAGTGTTTAGTTCGATGATTGATGGTAAATCACTAACCTTTATTATCAAAAAAGATCAGATGCGAGATCTGGAGACCGACAGTACATGGAACATGCGAACCGGTAAAGCTATTGACGGTGCACTAACAGGCCGTTTGCTAAAACCACGGGATTCAAAGATCTCATTAAAGAAAGCCTGGGATGTTTTCTATCCAGAAAGTAGTTATTGGTTTCCTGTAGAAGACTGAGTAACTCACTGATTTTTCTTATCTGAAAGTCCTCGATGCAACGCACTATCCCCAAATCGGTTCTTGATTTGATCTGCTACTGAGTCAATTGACCTATTTCTTTTCTGCTCCTCTCGATCAAACATCAATTGCTGAGACTGGCCGGTATCATCCAGATTGGAAACACCCATTCCAAGTAGTCGAAGGCAGGTTGGTCTGTCAGGAAGTTTACTGAGTAGTAATTCTTTAGCGAATTCCCAGATGATGTCCGTCTGATCAGTCGGTTCCGATGCGGTCGCGCTGCGGGTTACCGTTTGGAAGTCATCGTAGCGAGCCTTGATGTTAATGGTTCTTGCTTTGAGACCAGCCCTTCTCAAACGACGACCAACTTGCTCGGTTTGATCTAAGAGTTTTGCGGTGAGCACATCAAGGTCAGTAACATCACTCGCAAAGGTCGTTTCATGCGAAATCGACTTTGCTTCTCTATCTGGGATTACATCGCGGTTGTCAATTCCCTTAGCTAATCTCCAGATTTGAGCACCAGATTTCCCAAATCTATCGATGAGCAGTTGCTCGGGTAATTCTCTCAATTGCCGGATAGTACGGACCCGCAGTTTTTCAAACACAGCTAGAGTCGCTTTACCGATCCCCCAAACTCGCTTGATCGGAAGCGGATCGAGAAACTCCTGAACTGCGTTTTCTTCAACAACACAAAATCCATCAGGCTTATCGACATCGCTTGCCAGCTTAGCGAGAAACTTATTTGGTGCTATTCCTACAGATGCAACTAAACCTACTTGCTCTTGTATATTTTGCTTAATGGATTTGCCAATCCCAGACGCCGATCCAAATAGACGGATGCTTCCACTTACATCGATAAAAGCCTCGTCTAAGGCCAGTGGTTCTACTAACGGTGAATAGTTGTGAAATACTTCTCGAATAGTTTTTGAAATCTCTCTGTAGTAACCAATGCGAGGTCTCAAAACGATGGCATGTGGACAGAGTTTAAGTGCGGTTTTGGTTGGCATGGCACTATGGACTCCGTATTCGCGCACGGCATAATTTGCAGCGGCGACCACTCCCCGCCTGTCGGCTGAGCCACCGACGATAACAGGTTTTCCCTTTAACGACGGTTCATCACGTTCTTCGATTGATGCGTAGAAGGCATCCATATCAACGTGCAGGATCACAATTGGTCTCCTGACTCACTCAGTCGTTCTGACTGTATCAAAAAAGGACCACTCAAATTGAGTGGTCCTTTTGTTAATCGAAGATTCGATTTACTCACTGGATTCCCAACTACTTGATTTGTGAATAGTCTGTTGACTTCATATAGATTGAAATAGGAGGTTTCGCCAAGCGGCCGACACCGGATGCGGCAGCGGCCTTTTTCCATTCGGGATCGGCAATAAATGCCTGCCAGGATGCTTTGGCAGCATCGCGGCTTTTGTGGTGAATGATGTAGTACAAGTGATCCTTTGAAATCGGTTCATCGGTTGGGTGCCAATAAGCCAGATTTCTCATGCCGTGTTTTTCAAACAACTTTATGGTGTGATCACGGAATCGTGCGTCAAGTTTGCCAAGCTTTCCTTCGGCGGCCTGGTAAATACGCAATTCAAAAACGCCATCATCACCTTTGTTTTTCCATCCCTTTTTAGGGGAGTAATCAGTCGATTCAAGGAAAGTGGCTTCTGGTGCCTTGGATAGCAGGGGCCCGTCTACGCGAGATTTCTTAAATACGTCTTGCCATTCCGGATCTGCTACAAAGTCCGCCCATGACTTCTTTGCGGCATCGCGACTCTTATGACTAATGACATAAATCAACGTGTTTGGGATGTCTTCGGGTACCCAGTAACCAATGTTCTTCATGCCATGCTTTTCAAAGATCCGCATTGTATGATCGCGGAAGCGTGCATTGAGATTCTCTAGTTTTCCTTCGTGCGTTGTATAGACGCGAAGTTCAAGTACATCGGCTGTAGCGTCGTCTGACATGGTGAACCCTGTTAGAAGAAAAGTAGCAAGTAACGTTCTTATGGTGAGTTGCATTGAGTGCTCTCCGAGCTGCAAATAAATAGAATGATTGATCCTGATCTGAATTATAAACGGAATCCGTATCCTCGTGGTCTCCGTAACAACAAGTGGTTGAAGGGAATTGGTAAAGCTGTTAGCCTCGGTAGAGTTGATTTCATCACGCTGTTGAGAGACGTGAATCAAACCAGCGATCCTTATCCGGAACTCTCAATGTTTGACTCTATGTGCCGTAGATTTATCGCAATTGCGATTTGCCTGTTTGCCGCTACCACGTCACTAGCAGCGGCAGAAAAACGACCCAACATAGTATTTTTTCTACTAGATGACCTCGGTTGGACAGATTTGGGTTGCTATGGCAGCGAGTTTTATGAAACTCCAAATATTGATCAATTGGCCAAAGAGAGCGTACGGTTTACGCAAGCATATGCAACTTGCCATGTCTGTTCTCCGACGCGTGCAAGCATTATGACGGGCAAATACCCTGCCAGACTGCACTTAACAGACTGGCTGAGTGGCCGACGTAACTATCCGTTTCAACAGTTGCTAAATGCGGAAATCCATCAACAACTTCCGCTGGAAGAAATAACTATTGCCGAAGCGTTAAAGTCACACGGCTATTGTACAGCTCATATCGGTAAATGGCATTTAGGCGAAGAGCCCCACGGTCCGACGGCCCAGGGGTTCGATATCCAGATTCCGAAGTGGAACAAAGGTTGGCCCAAGGTGGGGTACTACGCACCGTTTCAGTTAGACGGCCTGAAGGACGGACCTGGTGATTACCTGACCGATCGTTTAACCGACGAAGCGCTGAACTTCATCGAGTCGAATCAAGAGCAACCATTTTTCCTGTACATGTCTCATTACGCCGTTCACGATCCCATTCACGGCAGGCCTGATCTGGTGGAAAAATATGAACAAAAGCTTGCAAGACTGAAGCCAAAGGCCGGCCCCCCTTTTATTCTGGAATCCAATCCGGATGATTTGCTCTCGTTATCACGACAGGAATTGAATGAACTCGGATCAACACCCGAATTCGCAGGATTTAAGATACTTCCAAGACGCACGGTAAAGATCAAGCAGCATCAGGACAACGTCCACTTTGCAGCGATGGTTGAATCCGTTGATGAGAGCTTGAAGCGCATACGTCAGAAATTGGAGGCATTGGGTATAGATGACAACACGATAATCATCTTGTTTTCTGATAACGGTGGCATGTCGGCAGGTAATTTTGGTAATCCCAACCGTGTTGTAAGCCCAGCAGCACTCGACAAGGCATTTGCCACATCGAACCTGCCCCTACGCGGTGCAAAAGGCTTTCTATATGAAGGCGGTATTCGAGAGCCAATGATCGTGCATTGGCCAGGTCGTGGGAAGTCCGGCAGCGTATGCCGTGTGCCTGTGGTCAGCACGGATTTTTATCCGACGATTCTCGAAATGGTCGGAGTCGATGTGATGCCAGACCAGCATAAGGATGGTGTCAGCCTTACTGGTTTAATTCAAGGTGACAAACACCTATCACGCGATGCGATCTATTGGCACTTTCCGCATTACAGTAATCATGGGATGCAAAGCCCGGGCGGCGCAATTCGAGTCGGAGATTACAAGCTGCTAGATTATTTTGAAAACGGTAGCGTTCAGTTGTTCAACTTGAAAAAGGACATTGCCGAACAAAAGGACTTGTCGGAGAAACATCCACAACTTGCTTCGCATTTGAAAGCAAAACTCGATGCATGGAGAGTGGAAGTGAACGCCAACATGATGAAACCAAATCCACAATACGATCCAAACGCACCAATCAAGCGGTAAGCCAATTTGGTGATAGCCCACAACGATAAGCTGCAATCGCAAGAAAGTAGATCATGATGAAAACAGCAAACCTTCTGATTCTTTTAGCCACATTCCTCGTGGTCAACGTTTCCGCTAAGGCAATCGAGCCGGACAAGGGGCTGGAATACCCTGAGTATTCACCGAGTGGTGATGATTTGGTTATTTCCCGAAGTGCCTACCATGAAAAACTCAAGGGCTTTTGGCTGGCTGAGTGTATCGCCAATTGGACTGGCTTACGAACGGAAGGTGTGAAGAAGACGGGACCGTTTTATACAGATGAAGACTGGGGAACCAAACGCGGTAGACGCAAAGGCAGAAACGGTGAACCACAGATGATTGAATTCGTGCTTGTGCCGGAAGGTGAAGTTTGGGGCGCCGATGATGACACAGATATCGAATATATCTACCAGAGTATTCTGGATACGAATGACACGAGTGTGGTTTCCGGTGAACATATTCGAGATGGATGGTTAAAGCACATTAAGCACAAAGAGCAGAACTTCTTGTGGGTATCTAACGAGAAAGCGCTGCATTTGATGATTGATGGCTTAGTACCGCCGCAGACGAGTATGCCGGAAAATAATGAACACTTTGATCAAATTGATGCGCAGCTGACCACGGAAATTTTTGGACTATTCGCGCCAACTCGTGCAGACATTGCGCTGAAAATGTCACATATGCCGATTCGTACGACGGCCTACCGCGATGCAGAATGGATCGCAGAATTCTACGTTATCATGCACGCCTTAGCATCAAGTGTCGATCCGGATATGAGTACACACGAGCAGGTGATGTGGCTGGCGGAAGAAGCCCGTGGACGGCTCCCAAACGAATCGTTTCCGGCAAAAATGTATGACTTTGTAAAACGAGAGTATGAAAAAAATCCAGACAAAGACAATTGGGAAGCGACACGCGATTATTTGAATTGGCGTCACACCGGTCAGACGATCGATGGGTATAACTACCGCAGTTGGTTCGATGCCGGTATTAACTATGGCGCCAGTTTAATCAGCTTGTTTTATGGCCAAGGAGATCTAAAACGGACGATTAAAATTGGTTCACTATGTGGATGGGATTCAGATAACCCAACAGCTACGTGGGGTGGTTTACTCGGTTTCTTAATCGGTGAGAAAGGTGTGGATGAGGCATTTCCGGACGTGAAGCTATCAAAGCTATATCGCATCGGCCGCACCCGAGTGAATTTTCCGGATCGTACACCTGACCAGCCCGGCGCTCCTTCATTCGAGTTGATGGCAACACGCGGGATTCACGTAATTGACAGAGTGGTCATCGAAGAAATGGGTGGCGGCGTGGACTTGGAAAAAGACGTCTGGTATATCCCGCGATCAACGGTCGGTGTTGTGCGTGCCAAGTACTAGTCAAGAAATAGTGGTATACGATTTGCGGATTGCCCAAGCCCAGAGAAGGTCAGTCAAAGCAATGGCTCCAATCACATATACGGGTTGCAATAAGTAATAATATTACTATTACAAAGTCAGTTGTAAGTTATGAATTGTCCACAACAGTGAGTGTCACATGATGCGACGGATATCCCTTCTAGTTTTGGCTCTTACGTTTTCGTTTACCTTCGGTGCATTAAGTCATGCTCAAGACAGCACGCAAGGATTGATTGAAGCAACTCGCAAGTTGCGAACCAAGTATCTGAACGACCGTTATCGACCTACGTGGCACTTTCTGGGGTCAGAAGGTGTTTGTTTCCCATTTGATCCTCAAGGTTGCATTTACTGGAAAGGGAAATACCACGTTTTTTATGCTATTCAGGACAAAGGAAAAGGAGCCTGGGGTCACGCGTCGAGTATCGACCTTGTTCATTGGGTGCATCATCCGATTCCACTAACGGTTAACGCGGGCGATCCGGAAGAGCATGTTTTTGCAGGCGGGTCGCTCATCAGTCTCGATGGTAAGCCAACGATGATTTACCACGGAGTCAATTCGGGGACGTGTATTGCACAGAGTCTAGACGATGACCTCATTCGATGGCAAAAATCCTCTAGAAATCCGGTCATTCAGTTACCGAAGGCGGGAGAACCTAATTATGGAAAATACCATGTGTGGGATACCTGTGGGTGGGTTAAGGACGGTGTGTATTACTCCATCAGTGGAGATCATCCTAATCATGCACCTCCCACAGACGGAGATATTGCCTACCTATTCCGATCAAAAGACCTGGTGAATTGGGAGTATATGCATCCGTTTTACAAATCGAAACGTGAATGGACACCAGATGACGAAGATTGTTCCTGCCCAGACTTTTTCAAGTTAGGTGATAAGCATGTGTTGATGTTTATCAGTCATACGCAAGGGACTCAATACTATATTGGCCGATATGAAGACGATCGGTTTTTTCCGGAAAGTCACGGCAAGATGAACTGGGCGGGTGGCCCTGTATTTGCCAACGATAGCCTAGTTGATGATAAAGGGCGTCGCATCATGTGGGCTTGGGCATGTGAATCGTGGGAACGCGATACTCAACTTTCAGCTGGTTGGTCGGGTGTTATGACAATGCCTCGCGTCCTTTCCATGTCAAAAGAAGGCACGATGCTGATTAATCCTGCAGAGGAGCTGCAGCAATTGCGCATGAATCCAGTAGTTAAGGATAAGTTTCCACTCCCAGCAGGGGATGCCATTTCAGTCAACGAGGTTGAAGGTGATTCACTGGAACTGGAAGTTAATGTGGATATGGCTACTGCCAGTCAGTTCTCAATTTTGGTGCGGTGTTCTCCGGACGGATCTGAACAAACGGTGATTACATATGACAACAACGCCGGTGTTATCCGAATAGACACTACTAAATCTAGTCTGCGAGATGACATATTTCAGCCATTTCCTTATCCGCAAGCGGCCTATTTTCCAAAGCAAGTGCGGCAGTCAAAGGATGTTCGAATCCAAGAGGCTCCATTTGAACTGAATCCCGCAGAAGTCTTAACGCTACGTGTGTTTCTGGATCGCTCGATTCTTGAAGTGTTCGCCAATGGTCGTCAGTGTGTGACTCAGCGGATTTATCCATCACGCAAGGATAGTAACCGGATTAAGGTGATGAGTGCCGGAGGTGATGTGACGATCCAGTCTATTCGCGCCTGGGACATGGCACGAGCAAATGCTTTTTAGACAGCGCATGGCACGATAAAGATCACAGTGCCAGACTCGAGATTAAATCAGATTTGGGACATTTGTAGTGTTTCTTCGTAGGTCTTTATACCGGCGATTGCACCAACTTGGGTAACACAGCATGCGCCAGTTGCAGAGGCCAGTCCCGCAGCAGCGTTAAGATCAAGGCCGTTGCATAACCCGGTAATGAGCCCCGCATAGAAGCTATCTCCCGCACCCGTTGTGTCGACTACCCTTCCAGGTGGCGTGACTGGTGCTACATCGAGCCAATGATTCGCATCAGCACTCAATAAAGCTCCTTTATCCCCAAGCTTGATCCCAAGTAGGGCATTGGGTGCGAAGTTACGGTAGGCGGAAATCATTTCTTTCGGGTCTGTATATCCGGTTTGAGAGAGTCCTTCTGAATAACTGGGAATGTAGAAATCCAAATAGGGCAGGCAGCGATCCAGTGGCTGAAGGTTTCCACCGCCACCGGCCGTATCGAGTGCCGTTTTGCATCCGGTTTCCTGAACCTGCTTTAGCACTTCCGGCAGGTCATCCTCCATGTTGGGCATGAGATGGTAGTATCCGAACAATGCGTATTGAGTTCGTTCAAACAAATCGAGGTGATCCAGTGCCGTGTTCTTGTCGAAACAACGTGATGCACCCGAATGATAGATGAACGAATGCTCGGCATCATCACCGACTATCACAGCAGTTGCACTGGTAGCTTCTTGTGGATGAACCAGAACATAACTGGTGTCGAGCCCACCATTTTCAAACGCTGCCTTTACCAAGTCTGCCCACGGGTCATCGCCAACGTAACCGAACGCTCCGACTCGCAGTCCCAGCCGGGCCATGACCAAACCGCTGTTGGAGACGATTCCACCCACGCCTGGGCAGATCGGATCGATGCGAACCGTTTCCATTTGTTCCAGTGGCAGACGACGATCCACGGTGCGCATTGGTAGATCGACGCATATTTCGCCACAAACCATGCAATCGAATCGATCACTCATTTCGAAACTACCAAAAGCTGATAATATGTTGGAAACGTATGTTGTAAACCTTCATGAGGAATAAATCGACCGATGGAAAAGTCACTGGACACGAAAATTAAACGAATTCGCGAAGACTCGTCTGTTAAGGACTTTATTCTGGCCGACGCCAAAGACGGCGATATGGGATTTGGAATCTCTTGTCCCGGACCAAATAAAGGTGATACGAAAGAGCGATTTCCGTTTGATACGCTGGAAAGCTATCGGCAATCCATGCGGGAAATCACGGAGCAGGGTCTGGTTGACATCATGCTTATGAGTGCCAGTGTCAGTGAGCAACTCACCATTAACGAGCGTATTTTTGAGAATTCTACCGTCACGCCTGCTGTACGAGCCAATGACACTACAGATATCTGGCTTGGATTGAGTGCAGACTATACATCTCAGCCATCACAGCCTTTCCGCTCCGCAACAATTGATCATATTCAGAGTGGCAAGGTCGATTGTACAGATGAAGAACGTACGCTTGGGGCTGATTTAGGATTGTATTCGGTTACGTTTAATCACGATTCCACATTGGATAGGGAGTCGTTACAACATTATGGAGAGTTTCGGCTGGAAGCGGAGCGCAAGAACTTTCGCCATTTTCTTGAGGTCTTTGCTCCAAATGCACCCGTTCGAGAAATTGACGACGTGCCGAGATTTGTCAACGATCATATAGCGCGATGTTTAGGCGGAGTTACCAGTAGTGCCCGTCCTTTATTTCTCAAAATGCCGTATTTCGGCCCGGCGGCAATGGAACAACTGGTCGAATATGACCCTAATTTGATTCCAGGCATCCTCGGTGGTTCCTCAGGGACCACACATGATGCATTTCGAATGTTGTGGGAAGCTAAAAAATACGGTGCTCGCGCAGCGTTATTTGGACGGAAGATCAACTTTGCTGAAAACCAGTTGATGTTCATACGTATGTTGAGAGCTCTCGCTGACGATGAAATTGAGCCGGAAGAAGCGGTTCGAGATTATCACGGTCAATTGCAATCAGCCGGCATCGCACCTCATAGAAGTTTGGATGACGATTTACAACTGACACAGCTTTAGTGGATGGTTGGTTGTGATTTGCAATCATCCTAAAGTCTTGTGGATACCCAAGCCAAAGTAGATTGAATCGCAAAGGAAATGATACCGTGCAGCGCAGCATTTTCTGGATAGTCTTTGCACTTCTAATCCATGGCGGGAGCATCTATGCTCAATCCGTGATTGAAGTGAACATTTCCGGTCGTGCTCAGCGTATTCATCAGGGGTCATTTGTTTTTGACGGTCATAACGATCTGCCATACACGCTGCGAAAACGAGCATCATCGTCGTTTTCCAATATGGATATTGCCGGATCTCAACCTGATATCCATACAGATATTCCTCGTTTGCGAAAAGGCAATGTAGGTGCTCAGTACTGGTCGGTATATGTGCCCGCGTCCACGGGATATCGTGGCGAGGCATTGAAGCAGACACTCGAGCAAATTGCAATTGTGCATGACATGATTCAGGTGTATCCGGACACGTTTGCATTAGCTCGCAATTACGAGGACATTCTTAATGCCCGCAGGCAAGGCAAGATCGCATCACTTATTGGAGTGGAGGGTGGACACTCGATTGAAAACTCGATGGCGAATCTTCATCGACTATTTGACCTGGGTGCCCGCTACATGACCCTTACCCATTCCGATACTTTGATGTGGGCAGATTCCGCAACAGACCAATCCAAACATGACGGCCTGAATGTATTCGGAGAAGCTGTCGTTAGAGAAATGAATGCGCTGGGGATGATTGTGGATTTGTCCCATGTATCGGAAGCAACCATGCACGATGCATTGGATGTCAGTGTAGCTCCGGTGATGTTCTCCCATTCTTCTGCTCGAACGGTAGCTGACCACGTTCGTAACGTGCCGGACGCTGTGCTGAAGCGGATGTCGGACAATGGTGGAATCGTAATGGTGAATTTCTTTTCCGGGTTTGTTGATCCTAAAGCTGCGCAGATCATGTCCGACATGTTTAACGTGTCGCGTGAATTGCGAAAGAAGTATGAACTTGATGATGAGTACAACGCAGCGATGGCACGGTGGCGAGCAGCTAACCCGTATCCGCCTGGTACGATTCACGACGTCATCGATCACATCGACCACATGGTAAAAATAGCCGGCATCAATCACGTTGGCATCGGATCGGATTATGATGGCGTCTCAAAACTGCCGTTGGGGCTTGAAGATGTTTCTACTTACCCGCGTATCACGCAGTTGTTGTTGGAACGCGGCTATTCCAGGCGTGCCATAACCAAGATCCTCAGTGGCAACATGATGCGTGTTATTAAACATGTGGAACAGGTAGCTAATCAATCTGAACAACAAAAAAACTAACACTCCGGACAGGGAGTTACTGTGAAATTAATACAGTGTCTACTAGTATTCGCATTGTCGATTTGTACAACGGCTCATGGTGTGGCTAGCGAGAGTATTCCAGACTTTGCAATCGTAATTCATGGCGGCGCTGGTAGTGCATCAACAGATTCTGAGTTCATTTCTGCCAGAGAGCAGGCACTTTCTGCCGCATTGGACAAAGGTGTAGAGATCTTGAAACAAGGCGGCAGCAGTCTTGATGCCGTGGAACAAGTTATCCGTTTACTAGAAGATTCGCCGCTTTTTAACGCGGGGCGTGGAGGTGTATTGACCGCCAAAGGTCATAATGAGCTCGACGCATCTATCATGGATGGGAAAACACGATCTTGTGGTGCGGTTGGTGGTGTAACGACCGTTAAGAATCCCATTTCGTTGGCGCGTCTTGTTATGACTGAAACGAGACATGTACTTCTGGTGGATCACGGCGCCGATCAGTTTGCAAAAACGCTCAAGCATCCAAAAATAGAAATCGTGGATCCATCGTATTTCAAGATTCCAGCACAAGTGAAGCGTCTTGAACGTGTACGGGAAAAAGAACGACTAAGTGATGCCGAAAAAATGGGAACAGTAGGTTGTGTTGCACTGGATGTTCATGGGAATATCTCCGCCGGTACATCGACTGGCGGCTTGGTTAATAAGAAGCACGGACGAATCGGAGATTCACCGATAGTTGGAGCCGGTACATATGCAGATAATAAAACATGTGGTGTATCATGTACGGGTGTGGGTGAGGACTTCATTCGAAATTCAGTTGCTTACGATGTTAGCGCACGTATCAACTATATGAAACAGAATATAGACAAGGCTGTTTCCGAAATTCTGAATCGCAAGGACCATCCGGTGCGTGGTGGAATTGTTGGTATCGACCACCGTGGAAACATCACCATGCAATTTAATACTGCCGGAATGTCACGTGCTGCAGCTGATTCCAGCGGTTTACGGTTGGTTAAGATTGGTAAGTAGCTGCAGCTAGATTTCTAGATACTAAGTTGGAATATGAATAGATCATCATTTGTAATACCTGCCATTCTTCTGGGTTTTCTTTTTTTGACTGGATGCTCTCAAACGGAATCCACCAGTGGCGATCCTGCCAAAGTCGAGACCCAGGATGCTCAAGACGCCGGGGTTTCCGAGGCATCCACTGAAAAATCCCAAGTAAGCACATCGAAAAAAGCTCCATCCAAAGAAGAAATTGTGGAGGCGCATCTCGATGCGATGGGAGGTGCCGATGCGATCAAGAAGATTGAGTCGATTGTCAGGGTCAGTACCATGGAGTCACAAAGTTTGACAGGTACCGCAAGTGGAACAGTCACTGAAGTATTTGACTTTGTTGCTGATCAAGCTCGTATCGATCTCGATTTTGGAGTATACAGTGAATCCAAAGGCTGGCGAAAACAACAGGGATGGAAAAAGACATCTGACGTGCCATTGAGAGCCCTTTCCGCCGAGGAACTAGCTTACGAGAGGATTGGAATGCCTATCAGTCTCGTTTACACGGTTTTTGATACATTTGGAATTGATGCATTCCTTCCTCCTGTTAGAGCCAGGCTGAATGATCAGGATTGCATCAAGCTGAATTTCGTGGGTAGCGAGCTGGATGTGGTCATCAATGATCAGACGAAACTAATTCAAGCATTCCAGATCCCGGACTTTATGAGAATCACGTTTAGTGATTACCGTGAAATCGAAGGTGTGATGATGGCATACAAGACGAAGATTGAGATCAAGCCAGGTAACCAAACCCTCATCATTCAACTGGAATCCGTCGAGGTCAACTCAAAGCTAGACGCCGCCAGACTAGAAAAGCCAGGCAGTGAGGATTCACCAAAAAACTCACCGGTAGATTAGCTAGAGCACAAGTATCTATGTGCTATGCAATCTAGTCGAAGATCTTCATCACCTCTTCATCAGATTGCTGAATGAACAGGGTGAACCGCTTATAGAATTCCGCGAGTGACAGCCCCATGTGCTTTTTAAAAGCAGCTGACTTTCCGATTCGTGGAATGTCGAAATACCAATTCTTAAGTACAGCTACTTCATCCACATTTTGCTCGTGAATCAGGTACGCTGTCGCCCAGGCCCCCATCATGTAGTACACCTGCGGAAACTCACCACTGTCCCAATACGATTCGTTATCGAGTTGCCAGTCCTTCGTTTGTTCTAAAAAATCATTTATTCCGGGTCGACCGATATTCCCACCGGATTTCCTTAGGTCATGCATATATGCTTTGAAGTCGACAAGTCCCAGATTGTCCATGAATTTAGCTGAGCTGTAGGAGGCCATTCCTTCGGCCATCCAGGAGTTTATGTGCTTATCAGAACTTCGTTCTTGTTTTGTATCGCAGTGTGCCATTTGAAACACGTGGTGGTACTCGTGCAGTGCACCCCAGGTGTTTTCAATCGGATTGTTTTCACGTTCAGTGGCGTTGGTCGTTACGTCTTCATATAACACCGGCGGATCCTGCGTCCAAGTAAGGCCGCCTTCCGCCTTACCTTCCAAAACCGCCTTTATTTCCCGCGTTACATTTGGCCTGCTCAAAAACTCCTTAATTTGCAGTTCAGCAGGTGTTCTTAAGTCGCGATTGACTCGGCTAATTGCACGTTGGCGGAAGATCTTGCGGACGCTTTCTTCACTGCCCGGGCCAAGCAGATAGACATAATAAGGCCCATAGTTTCCAAAGTAGTCAATCGCATACCGTAATCCTCGTTGATAGTTTTCAACCAGAGAACCATCTTTATTCAGTCCGTCGGTGACAAGAATCACAGGCGCGATTGTTGTGGTTCGTTTCTGTTTCTCTTTTGATTCTTCGGTATGTGCTGATTCAATAAAACTGCATGTAAGACATAAACAGAGGATCAGTAAAAATCTCATATTCCGAATCTGGTAAAGTGAATCTAAATTAGGCATTGGCTTATTTTATATGTCTGTACTCAATGAGAGGATCACCTTCATCGAGAAGATGCCCCACGGTTTGATCGCCGAAATATTTAATTCCAGCTTCCGGAATTCCATGATAAATCATTTGCTAACCTTGGATTCTGTAAGTCTTGCTGCCTTAAATATTACTTGAAAGAGGTCGACATGAAGTATTTGCAAACCACGCGCAGAAATCTGGATAACCGTATCCTTCTGTATCTCTTATTTTGTGTGATTTCTACGGTAACAGCATGCAAAAAACAGGATGCGCAGCAGTTAAGCGCTCCAGCACATCCGTCTGAATCATCGCAGCATCAAGCAGATATGGAAACGAGCTCAAGTGAAGATGCGAAGGAAGTGGATGTGGTTGAAACCTATACTGGCATCTGCTTGATGGAATCAAGCGACCCAGAGGATCCAAGCGAGATTGCGAAACAATTCATCATCTACAATCAATCAGATTTTGAGGGATTTATTAATTCTATTCCGGAAAGCCTACCATCAAGGACCAATCCACCTCCAAAGAACGATGACAAGCTTCTTGCAAAACCAAAGTTAGACTTCGAAAAGAACATAGCGATTGTATTACTAAATCCAGACACAGTATCTTCAATACCAGAAGTACTCTCTATCAGTGAAGATGCCGAGACAAGGTGGATTGAAGTGGAATACCCTGCCAAGCCGATAGGTGAATCATTTCCTTATGGCACGGGTACATACAGAATTGCCATTATTCCTTTTTCTGGCGAAAAGAAGAAAACTTATTTCGACATTGATGCTGATTGAAATACGACTTTTAAGCTACGGCAGTGCAATGGCCATACGGTTTGCGTTTTCTTGAGTCGAACTATCTTCAACGGTTGATTCTTAACATTCTATAAAGGTCAGACCCTGGATTCTGGTGTGCGGAACTGGCAGATAGACCAGATTTAGGTTCTACGTGATATGAACTGGTCTTCGAAACGCTGACTTAGAATTTCAGCGACATCTGCGTGTAGAAGAATCGGGCATCACCTGCATATGGTGCGCCGGCCGTCGTGTCGTAGTATCTGCCAGCGAAGAAATGCGAATACCCAAACTGGAACTTCAGTCGATCACTGAATGTATAGGTTGCCAGCAGGTCAATTTCATGTCCTAGGTCGCTACTGCCAGAAGTGTTTGCACCAAGTCCTGCAAAAGCAGTCATGTTCGTGTTGTATGGCACATCTGCGCTATTGGCGAGACTGAAATAGTGATAGTGGACTCGCATTTCAAGAGACTCTGTTGGTTGGTAATTCCAACGTACATTGAGGTCGTTCAGGTTGCGTCTTCCAAATAGATCCATATATCCAAGATGGCGGTGTGCGCGGGGGAAGTAATGATGGAAGCCATTTCCAGGAGTATCACTCCCTGAGGCCCATTCGTAGTAAACCCAGAGTTCGCCAGGTAGCTGCCCTTGTAAGTCTTTTCCTAGACCGACGACCGTGAATCCTGCAAGGTGATCAGTCTGGTCGGGATTTCTACCAAGCTGGACAGCGCCTTCGAATTCGTAAAGGAATTCATCACGTGCGCCTTTCCACTGGGTACCAAGGGTGTCATATCGAGCATCGACTCGATCCAGCTCTAAAGTCAACCAGTAATAATCACGGATGGTGCCTTCATCGACATGCCGATGTGCATTGATACCGTATAGGCGGGTGTCAGTATTCGTTTTGTTGTAATCATGAGTCCGCATCGATAACGTATGGAGATAATAAGCATCGTAGTCGAAGTGCTCACCGGCAAGTGTCGCCTGCAATCCATCAAAGGCTCGGCGGGTATTGGCCCACTCACCCATGCCGGCAAAACGTGTTGACCCAATATCAAGCGAACGTCTTCCCAGCTTCACTTGCAGCTGATCAGTAATAGCGATGTCAGCGTAGCCTTGATGCAGGTTTAAGCGATCAACTTCATTACCACGTGGTGTAAAGTTTTCGTGGTTGCTTTCGGCATCAAGAATCTCAACGTACACACCGACTCGTTCATTAACGGTAGCATCCATCCACAGTCGTGTGCGGTACAAAAGGAAGTTATCGTCGGTGCCGGTTAGGCCTAGACCATTAGCTAATGTTGGTGAAGGCCGATGATTACTCTCATTGTGGAAACGCATGCGGTATTCACCGCCGAAGTCAAAGTTGCGGATCGCTGCATCAGGCTCTTTTTGACGGATTGCGAGGGCGCTTTTGTCCAGCAATCTCAGTCGATCAGCTTCTTGATTTACAACGAAGTTCTGTTCGGTAGCGTTTTCCTGAGCCAGGCAGGGGAGTGACGCACATAGTGCCAGCATCCAGACGGTAAGTAATAACATTCGACAACAGCGCATACACCAATTTCTCCTAAACTAGGTATCGGCTGCGAAAGTGTGAAAACTATATTTAGACGCGTGGCCTAAACAAAGAATCGGCTTAACGGTTCTTCTTGCGAAAATGATTCAAGTTCACGTGGGATAGCCGATTGAGATCGGTATTTGTACCGATGATGTCAGGATGCTGTTGGTAAACACATTCTTGTGTTTCACCCATTCACAATGGTTCGTTTTTAGCCTATTTTTAATGCGTTAAGCCAACACAAGCGGGTGTGGCGGAACTGGCAGACGCGATAGATTCAGGTTCTGTGTCGTATGAATCTGACCTCTCAACACTCATGGAAAATACACCCAATCAAGCGGTTTATTAGTTGTTCTTTCTTGTTAGTCACTCGATCACGTGACTTGCCCATCTCATTCGTGATGCGATAGTAGCCAGACGTAGCCAAGGATTGTTGGGTAGGGTGGCATTTTATCTCGTAACTGGTAGGGAACCTACTTTGGCATGAGACGTGAGGTAGTTCAGGAGCAACGTCTTGGTTGTGTGTTGTCGCTTTTCGTTCGTTGTTGATAACGTGTTGGCTTGTTTCAGTTTGAAGGTCTTTTTAACTAAGAAAAAAGGCCGTTACTAAAACGACAGAAGCAAAGTACATTCGGCAAGGCAAGTTTGATTCTATAATGAGACACATCAATCCGTGGGCAAACTCATTTTTCACAAGAGTCTAAAGTAATGCGTATCCTTCTAACTCTCTTGCTGCTATTCATCTCAACTGCTTGCTTTGCCGCCCCCATTAAAGTTGCCGTGTTTGATGGGGATGGAGTTGGCAAGAGTTGTGCAAACTTAATTAGTACGCTCACTGAACCTGAAAATGCTGATATCAAACTTACGCGTATCACGACGCAGGAAATTTTAGATGGCCAGTTATCAGAGATCGATGTTTTAATCCATTCCGGTGGAAGTGGTAGTAAGCAGGGAAATGATCTTGGCGAGGATGGCCGCAAGATGATCCGTCAGTATATCGAGCAGGGAGGCGGTTTTCTTGGAATCTGTGCCGGCGCTTACCTGGCAACCAATGACTATACCTGGTCACTAAACCTAATTGACGCCAAGGTTCTGGACCGAAAACACTGGGCTCGTGGCACTGGCACTGTACAACTGGAACTCTCACCTTCAGGAAAGAAGTTTTTTCAGTTTAAGAAATCGACTCTAGACATCTATTACGGGCAGGGACCGTTGCTCGTCCGAAGGGAATGGGATGACCCTAAGATTCCGAATTATGAAAGCCTCGCAATTTATTCTTCGGAAATTGCTAAGAACGGAGCTCCAAGTGGCATCATGAAAGGAACCTCTGCCGCTGTTCGTTGCAAGTACGGAAAAGGAAAAGTCTTTTGCTTTAGTGCTCATCCCGAACTTACGGACGGTCTGCATCACTTCATCCCCAGGGTTGTTAACTGGTTAGCCGACGATGAAACAAAATAATTTGAAAGTGAATTTCCTCAATATGAAGTCTTATTATTTACTCTGTTTCTTCCTCACAACCTGCCAACCTAGCATTTCCTATATATTGTTCATCAACTAACCATCTCCCAAGGTAGTTTTTAGGCATCCCATTATGCAACATATTTACGGTATCTCTACAATTAAAGAATTGCAAAGTTTTGATCCGATGGACTCTACGCAATTACGTGTTGCTGGATATTTCAAGCCGGGGGATGGTGGCGGCGGTGATTTTTATTGGCAAGAAGATGCAACCGAGGATCCTGATAACGGGTTGGTTTTCCGGTCTCGTTCGCGCCAGCATGGCCGTTGGCGTCGTATCCTTTCTGGTGTCCAAGATATTCGTTTCTTTGGAGCTTTCTCTGCCTCAGGTGATGTAAGCAAACAGTTTCAATCGGCACTTAATGCATGTAAGCAGGGCGGAAGTCTTTACATCCCTAGCGGCCACTATACAATCAGTCGCCCGCTCGAAGTCTATCAAGGTACTTCGATAACCGGCGATGGGTTACTTTCAGAAATTCACTATTATGGAGAACGCGGAACGGCGTGCTGGAATGCTGCTCAACGTTCACCCTCGACGTCGATGTCATTCCGTCGGCTGAATACGTTAGTACACAATCAACATACGTATGCTTTCCGGCTTACAGGCATGAGCTATAGTCGATTCGATTCACTTTTCGTTCATTTAAGAGCCGTAAACACCTCGGCCTATTATGGACCTTCCAATGGCGAGTCACCTTATTACAACGTTTTTATTAATTGCCATGCGTCAGGACCGGGCAGCGATTCCAATGGGTGCGTAGGCTTTGACTGGGGTGCTCATGACGACGGAGATTTGGCTCCAAACGCGAATCAGGTTTTTGGAGGGCATATTAATAGTGTCGATATTGCCGTAAGGTGCCAGGGGACAGGGAATATTTTCCATGGCCAGGTTTTTGAAATGGTAAATGTAGGATACGAATTCGACTTGCCAGCAAAACGATATACTGCCGTCCAACAGGGGATCTCCAATGATGTTTTTGGTTTATATAGCGAATATGCCAAGATCGTATTCCATCAAAAGCATCCAACTTGTTATTTCGTGGCGCAGACGAGCATGGTTACCGGGCATGACAAAATGCTGGAAGCAAAGAGCAAAGACAATTGCGTGCTGCTTAGCAGTCACTCCGGACAATTGCCAATGAACCGTAGTTTTTTCCAAAAGGCTGTCGAGTTTAACCCTCTGGAATTCGACTAATCACCGTCGACTCACAGTATTGTCAGGCGACGAGTGGAGACTTCATTCTTGCCACTTTTCTGTGCAGCCTACTTCACAAGTAGCCGATTGAGATCGGTATTTGTACCGATGATGTCAGGATGCTGTTGGTAAACACATTCTTGTGGTTCACCCATTCACAATGGTTCGTTTTTAGCCTATTTTTAATGCGTTAAGCCAACACAAGCGGGTGTGGCGGAACTGG
>JAKUOW010000160.1 GCA_022451045.1 Pirellulales bacterium
CATCGAGAAGCCATGCATTATTGCGGTAGACATCGATGGTCAAATGGATGACCAGAACACGGGGAAGGGATATCAGGGGCCTCCAATTCATACCCTAACCATCTTCGCTAACCCGTTAATTGAGCACCGTCCAAAGCTTGATGACCCAAACGTGCGCACTGTCAAACCAGGTGACGATGCACCAAGCGAGGGTGATTGGAAGACGCTCTATTTCTTGCCGGGTGTTCACGATATCGGCGTTGGCTTTCCTGTTCACGCCAATAGAAACTACTACATTCCCGGAGACGCTGTTGTTCATGGCACGATGAGCAATCATGGCAAATGGAACGATGGTCACAATATCAGGATATTCGGGTACGGCGTGCTTTCCGGGTCCAAACTCGCCCACCCAAGATTCGCCTCACCTAAGCCGACGGAGGCCAAACTGCACGACCCAATCCACATCGTCGGCGCCACAAACACGTCTGTCGAGGGCATTACGCTGGCCGATTCCGCCCACCACTCATTGATGCTGGTTAGTGGCTACGAGCCGGAATCACCAACTGATATGCGTTGGCTAAAGATCTTTACTTGGCGAGCAAACGGGGACGGCATTAACCCTTTCGGAAACGGTCTGATTGAGGATTGCTTTATTCGTACCCAGGACGACTCCACCTATGTCAATGGTCGAGGCATACGAAGGGTCACCTATTGGAACGATTACAATGGGTCTACGTTTGTCCTCAGCGCGCTGCCCAACAGGAAGATAGTTGTGGAGGACTGCGACGTAATCTATGCCCGGGCCGGTTGGAATAACTGGAGTGGCGGGCGTCTGTTTAATATGCGCGGTGAAGGGAATGGTCCTTGCGGCGAAGGCGTCGTCTTTCGCAATATTCGGGTCGAGGACCCGAGACCGACGCTACAGCATTTTATGATTGCCATGCAGGGCCTGAAACCCTATTCGGATCCAAGTCAACGCAAGCGCGGAGCGGGTGATCTTTCCGGCATTCTCTTTCAAAATGTCGAGATTGCTGCACCGAGCGTCTTGGGAGAGCCTGATGTACTTTGGGGAGCGGCTGATGCGCAGATCTTGAACTTGACATTCGATAATGTCACGATTGGCGGCAAGAAGCTCACCAGCCTGGACCACTTCAAGCACAACCAGCATGTCAGAAACATGAGATTCAAGTAGCTCACAGAGAATCTCGGCAGCGCGACGTGTCGCCCATTGCGAATGCAATGGGGAAATAGGGGGGAGCTGAGACCATTTACACTGGATTGCACTGAGATTTAGCACCGTCCAAGTGACGTTTTTCTTGTGATATTCATTCCACGTCGGTCCGCGATAATAGAGATCTAGCCTCCCCTAGGGTGTGCGATTTAATATTGTGCTTTTAAATCTCTAGGTGTTGCCATTGCGTTCACGGGCACTCACTGCAGGACAACCCCCGGGGGCTACCCTCTGACTTCCCCACGGAGAATTGATGTTTTTACGCAACCCACAGGGACTGTGCGAATTGGCGAAATTATCGCGGATCTACGGCAAACTAGAATCCTGACATCGACGCATGTTAAGATACCTAGGATGCGGAATTTAAATGCTAATAGAGAGCTTTACCGTGAAGTTGCCGCGTATTTTGTTAATGCTGATGTTGATGATGCCCCTTTTTTCGGGTGCGGCTTCGGCGACGGTCTATAAATGGAACCTCGGCGAAGAGTTTCTTGGTTCAGGCACAAGTATCAAGAACCCGCAATCCGATGGTGTTGGTCATCCCGGTGTGTGGCATTTTCTGCGCACGATGAACCATACGGGAGACGTGGCCAAGCGGAAATGGCTACGCGACGGCAAATATACACCATTGACGGGTTACGGAAGTAAGTTGGGAGGCGGTCCACACACCGGTTGGATCGAAACGCTGCCCGAATTCTCGCTGTTCATCGTGAAGAACCACAAACCGCATACATACGGTGGGCTGGAATTTCAATCGGGCGATTTGTTGTTGGCTCCGGGGACTGAACATGCGTTGGTCATCGGTTGGCGCAGTCCGCTGACAGGAACACTGTCGATCGCCGGCTCAATTGAACATGGCATGAAAAAAGGTCGTTTCAACTGGTACCTAGAACAAGGGCCGGCGCCAAATCCGACGCAAGGCTTCGAGCCGGTTTCGCTGGCGACCGGGTCATGTCAATTCGGCACACCCACTCAGAAACAAGAATTTTCGGCCGCGAATCTGAACATTAATGCCGGCGAGTTTATCTATTTCGTTGTTGATGCCTTCGCCGACGGTACTGCCACGCCGCATTACTTCGACATTTCCCGATTGCATTTGTCGCTGACGCTTGAGAACAACACCCCACCGCCCAGCTTTGAAAAAAATGTGTTGCCGATTTTGGCCGCCAATTGTTTCGACTGCCACAACGCTGAGACACGCGAAGGCCGCTTGGATTTACGTACGGTTTCAACAATGTTGGCGGGTGGCAATAACGGGCCCGCTGTGATAAACGGCGATCCCGGCAAAAGCCTGTTACTGGATATGGTCACCAGCGGCGACATGCCCCCCGGCGAAGACGAACGACTGTCTGCCGATGAAATCTCCGTCCTAACATCCTGGATCATTAGTGGACTTTCGGCGGAGGAAAAAGTCCAACAGGTGACCTCGTCGCTATTCACCGAAGACGAACGCAATCATTGGGCGTTTCGTCCACTGGTCCGTCCCGACTGGCCGGATGTGAAAGCCACCAATCAGGTTGCTGCACCGATCGACCAGTTTCTGTGGGCGAAGCTGAATCAGAACGGTTTGTCATTTTCACCTGAAGCAGATCGTGCCACGCTGGCTCGCCGTGTTTACTACGACGTGATCGGGTTGCCGCCATCTCCTGAACAAATTGAGGCGTTTATTCGTGACACGCGACCTGATGCGTATGAACGGCTTGTCGATGACTTGTTGATGTCTCCACAATACGGGGTGCGTTGGGCGAGGCATTGGCTGGATATTGTCGGCTATACCGACACGGTTAGCTTCGACGAAGATTTCAGTAAGCCCCTTGGAATGATCGACGATAAGTGGCGGTATCGTGATTACGTCGTGAATTCACTTAACGCTGACAAACCGTATGACGTATTCGTTACTGAACAACTGGCAGGGGACGAGTTGGTCGATTGGCGCGACTCCGAAAAGTACACGCCGGAGATTCTCGAGAAGTTGGTTGCGACCGGTTATCTGAGGACCGTGGAAGACATTAGCCTCGAAGACCCGCGGCAGTTCATCATTTGGTCGGTAGTGCATGAAACCGTGGAAGACATGGCTACCGGTTTGTTGGGCCTGACTTTGAACTGCGCCAAATGTCACAGTCACAAGTTCGAGCCGATTCCCCAGCACGACTATTACAGTTTAATGGCTTTGTTTACTCCGGCGTTCAATGTCAAGAATTGGAAGAACCCTAAAGAGCGACTACTGCCGGATGTGTCGACCAAAGAATTGGCAGCGCTCAATCAGCGTAACGCCGAAATCGCCAAACAGGTGGCGGAACTGAACCAACAGATCAATAGCATCCGCAAGAAGTACGAGTTGAGTCTGTTCGAGCAGAAGCTGGACGAGGGCCTTTTGGGATTGGCTGGTTTTGTTGAAAGCTATGAAGAAAAACGCAAAACGATGCAGTTTCAGGTTTTTATGGAAGCGGCTCCTTTGAATGGCGGTGGAAGTTGGTCGGTTGACCGGGTCACGCTGGAGTATCCCGCGGAGCAGGTTTCCAACCCGCCGGAAGAGGGGAATGAAAGGCAGGTTAAAAGCCTGCCCCACGTCGCTCTCGACGACGACTTCAACGCGGACGGCATCAACGAGTCGAGTTGGGTTACGATCGTGAATGACGATGCCGCGTCGATTAAGCAGGCGAATGGCTCGCTGATATTCGAGAATTCAGCCTCGACCCGTCACCGATGGAACACGCAAATCGTTCACAGCAGCCAGTCGTTTCCTGCGATGCATGAGGGCAACGGACTGCGAATGACGTTGCACATCAAAGGCAATTCAAACTCACATTACATCGTCGGGTTGCTGCCGAAGTTCGAGGAGTACCCGGGGCACGTGCCCCCCAAGCCACTCATTGGGTTTCATCAGTCCGCGCTGGAAAGGCGCCTTCTGTATCCGATGAAGAGCGACTTTACCGTGCCCGTCGACATTGGCGGGCAGAACTCGAACTACGCGATTCGCATCACGCTTAGCGGGAAATCCGGCGCTCTCTGGGAATACGACCTTCGCGATGGCAAAGGCTGGCAGACGGCTCGCACCGCGAAAATTGGGAATCCCCGTAGCGCACTCAGTTCTGATTTGAAAGTGGCGTTGGATGTCCCGGCCGACAAACGCAACGAAGTGCAAAAGTACCTCGTTGATAAGTTAGGACCTTTGGTCAAAGTCGAACCGACGGAAATCGATGCCGCGCTCTCACCTGAAGAAAAACAGGCGATCGAGAAATACCAGCAGCAAATTGCCGATGCAAGCTCACAAAAGAAGTCTCACGGTTGGATTCATGCAATGTACGACGTTGGGCCGGCTCCACCGACGCATCTGTTTAAACGGGGTGAATTCGATAATCCAGGTCACGAAGTGTCCGCAGGCTTCCTGAGAGTGTTGTCCAGTCCCTTTTCTGAAACGTTATTGCCCGATCAGGAAATTGAGATCGGGTCGATGGAGTCGAAAACGACCGGTCGTCGTGCCGCCCTTGCTCGGTGGCTGACGGACGAGCAGTCACCAGCTTCCGGTTTGTTGGCGCGCGTGATGGTTAATCGCATCTGGCAGCGTTTGTTCGGCGAAGGAATTGTAACGACCTCGGAAAACCTCGGTTTGTCGGGTGCTAAGCCCACACATCCCGAACTGTTGGAGTGGTTGGCACACGACTTTCGTGAGAACGGTTGGAAGTTGAAACGGGTCGTTAAGCAGATGTTGCTTTCCGCGGCGTATCGACAGTCCTCCTTCCGAGACCCTGCCGCTCCAAATGGCAACTCGCAGGCTCAGAAAAATGACCCTGATAACACGCTCTTGTGGCGGATGCGACTACGGCGTCTTGATGCGGAAGTGTTACGTGATGCCATGCTTACTATCGGAGGCAAGGTTGACCTTACACTGGGTGGGCCACCCATCCCTTTGGAGTATCACACCGGCACGGGAATGGTGACCGTCGCCGATCAGGAATCCGAGCCAACCGGCAAGTGGCGACAAAGCCTGTACCTGTTGCAAAGGCGAATCTACAATCCGACGTTGCTGAACGTATTTGATAAGCCAATTGTCACGGGAAACGTGTGCGAGCGTGATTCTTCGGCAACCGTCCTGCAATCGCTGACCCTGATGAACGACTCGTTCGTCATGGAGCACGCTACCTATTTCGCAAACCGCGTGATACGGCAGGCTGGTGATTCACGCGACCAACAGATTGTACTGGCGTTTCGGTTGACGTATGGGAGACACCCTACGGCTGAAGAACTCCAGTTGTCGCGAGACTATATGGAACAACAAACAAAGCTATTCCGTGAGACAGAGTCTTCGGATATTGCGGCGGCCCAGAAGGCGCTCGGGAGCCTATGTCAAACCCTGTGGGGCAGTAATGAATTCCTTTATTTGCAGTAATGATCAGACATGTTTGAATTTTCACCTGTAACAAGACGGCAGATGTTTGAGCAGAGCGGTTTCGGACTAGGGTCCGCCGCTTTGGCGTATCTATCACAAAGCAATGCGGCGAGAGCATCGGATACACATGGTTCCCGGCAAGTATCTGACCTGTCATCCCGTCCAGGCCACTTTGTGGGTAAAGCCAAGTCGGTGATCCTGTTGTTTCAAAACGGCGGCCCCAGCCAGATGGATATGTTCGACCCCAAGCCGGAGCTCAATAAGCGAGATGGGCAGACAGCATCGATCAACAATCAGAGTGGCAAGACGGAACCGCTTATGGGTAGTAAATTTAAATTTCAGCCCTATGGAAAATCCGGAATTGAGTTTTCCGAACTAGCATCGCAACTTGGCTCGGTCGTGGACGACCTGTGCGTGATTCGCTCGATGCATACTACCGACCCAAACCATCCCGGCGCAACTTACATGATGTGCAGTTGTAACCGTCGTCCCGGGCGACCAACGTTGGGGGCGTGGGTAACCTATGGGCTGGGAAGCGAAAATCAAAATCTGCCGGCGTTTGTGTGTCTTCGCCATCCGTCGGTATTTCATTCCGGCGGGGCAATGCAACTCAACAACGGTTGGCTGCCAAGCATGTATCGCGGTACGGAAATAAAATATGATGGCGATCCGGTCTTAAACTTGCGTCCAGCCGTCGAACAGCCCAAGGGCGTGCACCGGAATAATCTCGAATTCCTAGCCAGGCTAAACAAGCGTCATAAGCAAAAGTATCCCGGTGAATCGGAATTGGACGCGCGTATTCAGAGTTACGAACTTGCGGCCCGCATGCAATTAACCGCCGCCAAAGAATTAAGCATTTCCGATGAAACGGAATCCACTCAGAAAATGTATGGGATCCATGACCCCACCACGGCAGATTACGGCCGGCAATTACTGTTGGCGCGGCGGCTGGTCGAGCGGGGCGTCCGCTTTGTTCACGTGCTCGCGCCGCACCCGCATAATTCCTGGGACCATCATGGGGATATCAATAACAACTTGCCCGGCTTGTGCCGACGGACAGACCTGCCCTCCGCCGGGCTGATTCGAGATCTTAAGCAACGCGGACTGTTGGATGAAACGCTGGTTATCTGGGCGGGCGAGTTCGGCCGCATGCCGATTTCACAAGGCGGAAACGGTCGGGACCACAATCCGCATGGTTTTACCGTATTGATGGCGGGAGGTGGTTTCAAAAGCGGATACGTGCACGGGGCAACTGACGAGTTAGGTTACGCCTCCGTGGAAGACCGCGTCAGCGTCCCTGATCTGATGGCTACGATCCTTCACCAATTGGGACTCGACCACGACAAACTGAGCTATAACGTGCACGGTGTCGAAGAAACCTTGACCGATTCGAAGGTGACGTCGGCCAAAGTCGTACAAAAGCTGATACAGAAGCCGAGCGCCATGCAACCGCGGGGGTCGGCGTAGCCGAACCCGCAGGACCTACTTCTGGTAGGCACCTTCATACAACCGCACGGACTCAAGGCATTTTCATTGACACGGAAATATCCTGTGCCAAGAATCAAAGGATACCCCGTTTCTTAAAATATGGCGATATATGACCAGTATCCAATGGCTTGCAAGGTATCCTATGAATTTCCATAGACGTGTTGTAACTGCCCTCAGTATTCTGTTGCCTCTCTTATTCTCCTCGTCGGCCGTTCTTGCACAGCCTACTCCCGTGTACCGGGAACGACTTAGACCTCAATATCACTTCACTGCCAGACAGTGGACGCTTCACAAGCTGAATCCTGTCATCAGGCCAGAGCATCCGCATGGTGGAGAGCAGGGCTGGATAAATGATCCGAACGGCCTGGTCTACTACAAAGGTGAATGGCATCTGTTTGCAAACGGTGCTGGAAGCTATTGGGTCCATGCCGTTTCCAAAGACTTACTGCATTGGGAAGAACTACCTCCAAAACTCATCCGCGACACCGTTCTCGGAAATACTGCTTCAGGCAGTGCCGTCGTTGATTGGAATAATACCTCAGGGTTTGGTACAGCAAAGGAAAAAGCATTGCTCGCCTTCTTCACCGGCTGGAAGAACAAGGTGCAGTGCATGGCCTACAGCATCGATCGTGGGCGGACCTGGACGAAATATAAAGAGAATCCGATTCTGGCACACGCCGATCGTGACCCGAAAGTCTTTTGGTACGAACCGGATTCTAAGTGGATCATGATCGTCTATGGACCTCCAGGCAGAAGTTACAACTTCTTTGGATCTGCTGATTTGAAAAACTGGGAGAAACTAAGCACCTTTCCAGATATGTTCGAGTGTCCTGATATCTTTCAGTTACCACTTGATGACGATCAGGAAAATATGAAATGGGTGCTATCAGATGGAAACGGAAGTTACGTTGTCGGTCAGTTTGATGGAAGGGAGTTTCATGTAGAGCAGGAAAAAGAGGCACTCGATTATGGTTTCAATTTCTATGCAACCCAAACCTGGAGTGATGTACCAAAGAAAGACGGTCGGTGTATTCAAATGGCCTGGATGCGTGGTGGCAAGTTTCCAGATATGCCATTTAATCAACAACTGACCTTTCCCTGTGAATTGAGCTTACGAACCGTCCGAGGCAAGATGATCCTCTATCGCTATCCAATAGCCGATATCAGTGGGCTGTATGCGAAGGAACATAAGTGGAAAAATATTTCCGTTAGCCACGGAAATAACTTGCTCTGTGGAATCGAAGGAGATTCTTTCGATATCGAAGTTGAATTTGAACCAGCTGAATCAGATGCACTTGGATTTAAAATTCAGGGAAATGATGTGCAATACACAACGAAAACAAAAGCTGTTGTTTCATGCCGGACTCATCCCATGAAAACAGAGCCAATTGATGGCCGTATTCATATGCGTATTCTTGTAGACCGTACTTCGATTGAAGTATTCGTTAATCACGGTGAAATTACCGGAGCAAATTGCATTTTGCCTAAGGAAGACAGCGGACCACCAAAGCTCTATATCAACGGTGGGGATGCCTTTATCCATTCCCTTAAGGTGCGCGAGCTTAAATCGATTTGGCCAACTACTGGACATACTGCATCACGTAGAAGGTAGTTGCCGGTCATACGCCACAAGCATCGACGACTTGTGATACCCAGCGCACTGCAGTTCTAACTACCGAAGTAGATTATGATTGAGAGTCTTCGATTTCTATCTAGGATTCACGTCATGTCATCTAAGACTAATCACTTTGTAACAGTTCTCGTTTTTCTGTTTTTGATAATTCCCTTCGTTACATCTGCCGATGCAGAATCTTCGCATCCGCACATCGTAGTGATCATGGTCGACGATATGGGTTATGGTGACCCTGGTAGTTACAACGCGAATTCAAAGATTCCCATGCCATACTTCGATAGTCTGGCAAGAGATGGAATGAGGTTCACCGATGCACATGCACCAGGCCCGCTTTGTCATTTATCGCGATATGGTTTGCTAACAGGTAGATATCCGTTTAGAGCAAAACCGAATCAGTGGCGGACGCAGCCGACTATTGCTGAAAAGCGTATGACCATCGCATCGTTGTTGAAGGAAAACGGATATCAAACCGCGATGGTTGGTAAATGGCATCTGGGGTTTGCAGAAGACGGATACGATAAGCCCCTGCCCGGCGGTCCGGTTGATCGGGGGTTTCAATCTTATTTCGGTATTCGTGCATCCACTGACATTCCACCGTACTTCTATATACGCGGGAATCGCGCGGTGTCGCCGCCCACGAGTCGG
>JAKUOW010000161.1 GCA_022451045.1 Pirellulales bacterium
TCGTCTGTTACTTATCCTAACAGAACGATTATTGTCATTCACAGCGAGAATTATCACATCACTGATTGCATACAGATTTGAGTAGGTTACAAAAGTCTTTACGGCAGTCAGGTGAGATGGTTCGACATTTGAAAGAACGCCGTATGACTGTAACCACGTGCATGAATTCAATTGATAAGGTGCGATCCATGGCAATTACACGACGACGTTTTCTTAAGACAACCGGGCAGGCGGCAGCCATTGCAGCAGTTCCAGCTGTATTGCATGCAGCCAAAGATCCACAGGCGAGCCTCCCGCTCGTTGATACGCATCAGCACTTATGGGATCTCGATCTGTTTCAACCTCCCTGGTTAGGTGGAGCTCCGGAAGTACTTGCTCGCAGTTACGTGACTAGTGATTTCAAGAAAGCTACACGAGGCCTAAATCTCGCTCAGGCCGTATATATGGAAGTCGACGTAAATGTCGAGAACCAAATGAAGGAAGTGGAGCACCTGATTGAGCTATCCAAAAGCAGTAAACATCCAACGTCAGCAGCCGTGGTATCTGGCCGTCCGAATTCCGACGGTTTTGAAAGCTATATCAGAACAATCACAAAGAGCGAGTACATCAAGGGTATCCGCCAGGTGCTTCACGTAGATAGCGCCGAACAAGGATTGTGTCTTCAGCCACAATACGTGAAGTCAGTTCACTTGCTCGGCGAACTTGGACGTAGCTTTGATCTCTGCATGCGTCCAACAGAACTGAGTGATGGATGGAAGCTTGCGGATGAATGCAAAGATACACGCCTAATTGTTGACCATTGTGGAAATGGTGACCCAAAAGCATTTCTAAAGGATCCGGGTGAAGAGCCTTGGCATACGGTTGATCAGTGGAAACGCGACATTGCCGAACTGGCCAAGCGTGACAACGTAATTTGTAAGATTTCGGGAATCGTTGCACGTGCTCCCAAAGATAATTGGGGACCTGAAACTCTGGCACCTGTGATTAATCATTGTCTTGATGAATTTGGTCCGGATCGCGTTATTTTTGGTGGTGACTGGCCTGTTTGCCTGCTTGTTGCGAGTTATCGTGAATGGGTAGAAGCACTTAAAGCCGTCATTTCAGAGCGTCCTATCGCCGAGCAACGCAAGTTGCTGCATGACAATGCAGTACGACTCTATGGGCTGAGCTAGCTGCTTGTAGTGTCCTCTGGCAGCATGTGATGAATTGGTTCTGGTTGGTTCGTAGTTGATTGACCTTGACCGAATCATCTGTGCGATCTATTTTTTCCTCACGTACCGACGTTTTGCGCACGGATTGCGCGGCCGGTAAAGAACGAAAACATAGTAGTGATGACATCAAATCACACTGTGCTAAATAGCATGGAGGCTAGAACAGCACATGACGCAGGCACCACGTGAAGAAGTAACGTCCGTAAAACTTTTGGATGTCCCGCGCGGTAATGAACCAATACGCGATGAAATAATAGCCGCCATTGCTAAAGTAGTCGACTCTGGCAGCTTTCTGTTTGGCGAAGATTGTAAGCAACTAGAAGAAACGGTTGCAAAAATCAGCGGTGCGAAATTCGGTATCGGTTGTGCATCGGGAAGTGATGCATTGTTATTGAGCTTGATGGCACTGGGAGTAGGTGAAGGTGATGAAGTAATCGTGCCAAGCTTTACTTTCTTCGCCACGGCGAGTGCGGTAACTCGGTTAGGTGCCAAGCCCGTTTTTGTGGACATTGAAGCAGACACTTTCAATATCGATATCGACTGTGTGGAAGCTGCGATTACCAACCATACCAAGGCGATCATTCCAGTTCACTTGTTCGGACAGCCGGTGGATATGCCTCGCCTTATGGCACTAACAAAAAAACACTCGATCAACGTTGTTGAAGATGCCGCACAGTCAATTGGTGCCTCTATTGGCGGTAAACCGGTTGGCGGATTCGGCGACCTTGGTTGTATAAGCTTTTACCCCACCACGAACCTTGGTGGATTCGGCGATGGTGGGATGATTGTTACTAACGACGAGGCATTGCGGGATGACCTGCGAATGTTGGCCAATCACGGCATGCGGCCTCGTTATTATCATCACGTGGTTGGAATCAACAGTCGACTGGATTCCATGCAGGCTGCCGGGTTAAACGCCAAAATTAGACACCTCGACGAGATGACTTCCAGACGTCAGGCCAATGCTTCGTTGTATTCAGAATTGTTTGCTGACCGTGGTTTGGGATGGTGGATCGAAGATCCACAGTCTGCTGTTGGTGACGGGCATGTCTGGAATCAATACACCGTTCGGGTCAAACATGGTCAGCGGGATGCACTTGCGCAGCATCTACAGCAAAACGGTATGGGTTGTGCAATTTACTACCCGGTTGCTTTACATCAGCAACAGTGTTTTCTGGATTTGGGCATCGGTGAGATCGAGTTGCCGGAAACAGAACGTGCGACACAGGAAGTACTGAGTCTACCGATATTCCCGGAACTCCAGCCACAAGAAATTGAAGCAGTTGTAGATAGCATGCAAAACTTCTTTGTTTCTCAAAGCAGAATGGCTGCGTAGCTGGTCACGCCTAGCCAAGTGCATTACTGATTGCGTCAACCAATTCCGCGCAATCGTTTTCGAGGCTATGCGTTGTGCTTTCACCTGTACGCAAGTCTTTCAGTTGACATGCGTTATTTGAGAGTTCATCTTCACCTGCGATCAACGCCAGAGTAAATCCTCGCTGGTCTGCATACTTGAGTTGCTGGCCAAGTTTCTTTGAATCGGGAAACATCTCCGTGGCAAAGCCCGCCGAGCGCACCGCATTTGCTATTTCCAGGTATTTGTGCAACTGGCTCTTATCAAAAAAAGTCACAAGCACATCAGCAGGCGTGCGCACCTTTTCAATCAACTCAAGTTCTTCCATGGCGGCAAGCAAGCGATCCAGGCCAAGTGATGCACCGATACCAGGTAAGTGCTGCTTGGTGTAGAGTTCTGCCAGATTGTCATATCGACCGCCGGAGCACACGCTTCCTATTTCAGGAAGGTCATCAAGAAACGTCTCGAAAATAGCGCCGGTGTAATAATCGAGGCCACGAGCAATCGATACATCAACATTGATTCTTTCCGGCTCTGCACCGCCGGCAATTAGTCCAGATAGAATTTGCTCGAGGCGATGTACCCCTTCTTCACCTATCTCACTACCGCTAACAATGGGCTTAAGTTGTTCAAGAACTTCCTGGTTTGATCCATTCAGTTCAGAAAGTTGCAGTACTTCGCGTGCTTGTTCTTCGGTGGTTCCGGCCGCAGTCATCATTTCCTGAACGGTTTTCTCCACCCCAATTTTTCCGAGTTTGTCCAAACTGCGGAGCACCGGTGTGGATACTTCCGATAAATTCAGTTTCTCCAGTAGGCCATTTAAGACCTGGCGGTTATTCACGCGTATTGTAAATCGCTCGAATCCAATGGCCCGTAGCAGGTCATGCATGACAAGCCCCGTTTCGATATCAGAAGCAACTGATGTCGTTCCGATCGTATCGAAGTCACATTGCATGAATTCGCGGTATCGTCCGCGCTGAGTGTTTTCACCACGCCAAACGGGAGCTATGTGATATCGCTTGAACGGAGTGCCAAGCGTGTTGATATGTTGAGCGGCGAATCTTGCAAGCGGTACGGTCAAATCAAATCGCATACCAACATCACGGCCGCCGTGATCCTGGAATCGGTAAAGTTGTCGATCCGTCTCGTCACTGCCTTTGCCAGTTAGTATTTCAAGGTACTCAAGGGTCGGTGTATCGATTGGGCTAAAGCCGTAGCTGCGGTAGACAGATTTGGCCGTTTCAATCAGTTGTTCACGAGGGATCATAGATTCGGGAAGGTAGTCCCGGAAACCCTTTAGAGTTCGTGGCTGAATGAGCTGCCGTTTCTTGTTCTCGTTTTGTGATTCTGGTTGATTCATACAGGATCTAAATAGGTTTCAATGCCAACGACTTACGCGATGATTGGAAGTGGATTAGGTCTTGGCGACCGAATACTTGTCTTGTCTTTGGGCTGTAGTACGGCTTCAGCGTACTCTTCTATTTGCTCAGCGGTTTCAAAGTACTTTTCATATGTCCAGCTATCATCGTATTCACAATTGTCGGTTGTGTAATCCCTGCAGATGGCTGGCCTGCGATCATAAATTCCACAACGGTTATCCCCACGTAGATGTTCACATGCTGTGTGAACGAGTACGTACCATTTTCCCTCATCAACAAAGACACTTGTTAAATCGTGAAAAAGATACCAGCGTATGAATTGATAATCTTCATACGATTCTGGTGTTTCAATTTGTAGAGCAAAGTACTGACAACATTTCGCAGTACAGTGGTCGCATAAGGATTCGCCAGGCCTTAGATCATCTCTTGAGATTTTTGATTTCATAGCATTCTCATGCAGCAGATATGCGTTATTCGGTTTGGATATTAATCTCTTCCGCTTCGGCTGCCGGTAGGACAAAGATCTTGCCGTCTCCCATGCGTCCGGTGCGAGCAATTTCACTTATGCGATTGAGGATTTCGTCCACTCGGATTTCATCGACCCATAAAGTAATCTCCACTTTGGGAAGAAATGCAGTTGCGTATTCGGTGTCACCATATTGATCTAAGTGGCTCTTTTGACGGCCATATCCTTTCACTTCCTGCACGCTTAGTGCCTCAAGTGGCGCGCGTTTTAGCCCTTCCAGTACCTGTTCGGCGATGAAAGGACGCAGGATGGCGACAATTTGCTTCACGAGTGATTCTCAAACTAATGGCATGGCAGATGTGAAACTGATGCACATTTTGGAAAGCTTTGTTTACCGTTGACAGACGTCTATCATACCGAAGTTTGATGAATCTGCGGCGGATGGATGGATAAAGCAATTCAGATACTGCTTGAATCACAACGTATCAGCTGCTGGATCTAGCTGCGGGATTAAGAGAGACACGCAATCGAATCAAAGAGTACTAACTAAAGAAGTTATCGCCAAACAGGTTTACTTCCGGACCCGTCTCAACCGTGATATCACCGTTGATCGTGCACTTGCATGCAAGGCGCATCGTGTCCGGATGTTCTGTATAGGCGAGAGCTGGCAGTGGATCCGGGAACGGCAGGTTAAAGCATTTCTTTTCGAGTAGTCCCGGCTCGTTCGTGTTTTCCATACCTTCGGTGACGAGCACGCGGCACGTACCGCACATTCCCATACCTTTACAGTTGAGGAATTTATTTATTCCAGCACCCATGCCGTTTACGCCGAGGTTCGTGTTAATGTTTACGCTCTTGGCAGCATTACGAATGGATGTGCCTGCTTCGACATCAGCAACAACGTTTTCATTTACAAAGGTGACTTTTGGCATCGTTTCTTCAATTGCAAGATGTAAGTGCTTTGTTTGAAATCTGAAAGTAGCAGGGATTCAATCTCTGCTCTGACCGATATAATAGCGGTGCTTTTATGAATTTACCACGGGGATTTAGAGAGGGTAAGCCGGCAAAAGTCAGTTTCAATGGATAACAGAGAAAATGCCTGAACGAAGTAAACATCAAAAAGGAATCATTCGCAATTACTATGAAAATCGTGATGCAATTGCGATTCAGCGATTACAGGAACTCGTTACGGAGTTGTACCTATCAGAGGGTAAAAAGCGATCTCGAAACTGGGAACATGTTGCCACACATCTTGAGAAACTAGGTGTAAAAGAAGCAACAATTTCGCATCTACGTAAGCAGGATAATCCGGAAGTCCTTGCTAATTTTATCGGTACATTAATGAAATAGCAGGGTCTGCTAAATATGAACAAGCAGCTTGTGTGTTATCGAACCGCTCTTGGTATTGGGTTAGCCTGCATCCTTCAGATTTCCATTCCTTCGGTATATGCCCAGCAAGTAAGAGATATCCGGGATGTAAAGGCTGATTTGACTGTTCCGAAGATGGTTAAGGAGAAGCCGGCAGCTGGTAAGCGAGTGGCACAAACTCATCCGGATTATGCCAAGACAAATGTTTACCACAGCATCTATTTGCCGACAGACTGGGAACCTGGAAAGCAGTATCCGATTATTTTTGAGTATGCCGGAAATGGGCCATACAGGAGCCAGTTTGGAGATGAATGCACAGGTAAAGTTGAAGACTGCAGTATGGGTTATGGAATCTCTAGTGGAAAAGGATTTATTTGGGTGTGCCTGCCCTACCTGAATGCCAATGGCAGGGAAAACGTCACTAGCTGGTGGGGTGATGCTCCTTTACGTGCACCCGATTCAACGGTCGAGTATGCCAAGAAGATTGTGCCGTGGGTGTGTAAAGAATTTGGCGGGAATCCGAAGCAAGCATTATTAGTTGGCTTTTCTCGCGGTGCGATCGCGTGTAATCGTATCGGTCTCCACGATGATGAAATCAGCCAGCTGTGGTGTGGCTTCGTACCGTACAGTCATTATGACGGTGTATTTCAGTGGCAGTTTGTCGGGTCGGACCCTTTCTCAGCAATGCAGCGGCTTAAGCGTCTCGGGAATCGCCCGCAGTTTATTTGCCATGAGTTCACCGTGAGTCCAAGATCACTGATGGCGACACGGCAGTATTTAACGCTTGCCGGCATGACCAGAAACATGACATTTATGGATACCGGATTTCGCAATCATAATGACCAATGGCTTTTGAGGCCGAGTCCCGCACGCCAAAAACTACGTGTCTGGGTGGACGATGTTATCAAGCGAGCTGGGGCGGTACGATAGTAGATGCAGGGCTGACGTACAGTGTACCTGCATATGATGATTTTGAAAAAGCAACAACGAGAGGGCATCGCTTAGTTATGGATCGCAAGATTGTAATCCTGACAGAAGGACACTCAAATCCACATACAGCCAAGACTGGCTGTTGTGTCATCCGCTATCGTGGTGATGAGGTACTGGCTGTCATCGATAGCACACAAGAAGGGAAGCCTGTATCGAGTTGTCTGGGAGTTGGAGAGGACTTGTTATTTATCAGTTCACTTTCTCAGGCACCACAGGCGAATACATTGTTAATCGGTATTGCCCCTCCCGGCGGTAAGGTTCCTGAATCCTGGCGCCCAATCATTCTTGAAGCCATTGAAAAAGGCATGAACGTCGTTTCGGGGTTGCATGACTTCATTAGTGACGACACGGAATTTGCGGATGCAGCCTCACAGCAGGAAGTCGAGTTGATTGACGTACGCAAGAATAGCATGACCGAAATTGCACGTCGCCCGGGTTTTCGCGAAGATTGCTTTCGTATTCATACAGTCGGTCATGATTGCAGCGTCGGCAAGATGGTGACATCAGTAGAAATCACTAACGGTCTGAAGGACCGTGGTGTCGACGCACAGTTTTTGCCAACCGGTCAAACCGGCATCATGATCGAAGGAATCGGTTATCCAATGGATCGTGTCATTGCTGACTTTATCAGTGGTGCTACGGAGAAGTTAGTGCTAGAGCAGCAGCATCACGATGTCCTGGTCATTGAAGGGCAGGGGAGCATTGTTCATCCGAGTTACTCTGCAGTAACGCTTGGAATCCTGCACGGTTCATTTCCACATGCTTTGGTGCTGTGCTATGAAGTGTTACGCGATACGATCACTGGCCTTGAGCATATGAATATTCCGCCGCTCACGAAAATTAGAGAGCTAAACGAAATGATGGGCGGGGTGTTTCAGCCGTGTCCGGTAATCGCTGTTTCTATGAATGGTCGACGTGTCAGCGCAGAAGAAGCGGAAGAAGAAAAGCGGCGTGTCGAGGGCGAGCTTGGATTGCCCGTTTGTGATGTGTTTAGAGATGGTCGTGAAAAACTGGTGGATGTCGTGGATCAATTCCGTCTCGATTGGCTTAAGAGAAAGCAGGACGGCTAGTTTATGGAATTGATTTTTCATACCTTTGATCTACCGCTTCTACATCCGTTTACCATTTCGCGTGAAACGATCACGGTTCAGCCAACGCTAATCGTTGAATTGAGGGATGGGGACGTCAGCGGTTTCGGTGAAGCGACGACGAATGCCTATTACGATGCGACCATCGACAAGATGTGTGAGGCGTTAGAAGCAGTGCGAGAAGAGGTGGAGTCGTCCGGTTGGGAAAACCCTGAACAGCTATTCGACCAGTTGGATGAAAAACTGACGACTTGTCCTTTTGCACAATGTGCTCTTGATATGGCAGCACATGATTTGTGGGGTAAGAAACTAAGCCAGCCTGTTTGGAAGCTATGGGGGCTGAATTGTGAGTCTAACGCTCCCAGTAACTATACGATTGGTATCGATGAGATACCCATCATGGTCGAGAAGATGCAGGAATTTGCAAATTGGCCAATCTACAAGATCAAGCTTGGCACAGATCAAGACATTGATATTGTGAGAGAACTAAGACAGCATACAGATGCCGTATTTCGGGTTGATGCTAATTGTGCATGGTCTGCAGATGAGACAATCAAAAACTCGCATGAGCTTAAAGCACTTGGTGTGCAGTTTATTGAGCAGCCGATGGCAGCCGAGTTGGTAGATGAAATGCCTCGCGTGAAGCAACACAGTGTTCTTCCGTTAATGGCAGATGAAAACTGCATCGAGCGGACCGATGTTGCTAAGTGTCAGCATGGTTTTGACGGCATCAATATCAAGCTTGTAAAGTGCGGCGGAATGACGCCTGCGAGGCGCATGATCAATCAGGCACGTGAGCTTGGGCTGAAAGTGATGATTGGATGCATGACAGAATCCACAGTGGGGATATCAGGAATTGCGCAGCTACTTCCGATGCTCGACTATGTTGATATGGATGGCGCTGCACTTCTAAGTAGCGATATTGCATCGGGTGCTCAGGTAGTGAATGGAATCTGCCGATACCCGGATTTGGGTGGAACCGGTGTGCGACTGCACAGTGCTACGTAGCCCTAATCTTTCATAGGGGGGATGCCATGTGTGAGTCCTTAGGTATCAGAATATCATTACGTTTGATTCCAATTTGGTATTGGCTTACGCGCGGCTTACATATTGGGTGCTGTCGCGAACGATGAGTCGCTTTAACTCCAATTGTGTGAGTGTTTGAAGAACCTCCGACACAACTAACTCAGTGGACTGAATCAGGTAGTCCACACTCGTTGAGGATTCTTCCACTAAGGAATAAACGAGCGATTCAGAGTTGCTTAGCTCATGCGTCAACATCTGCTCTTTGGCATCTCCTCGCATTATCTCAGAGACACTAGCATTTTCCATTACGGACAGAATATCGTCTGCTGATTCCGCCAGATAGGCACCATCACGAATCAGTTGATGACAACCGCGACTGCGATAGTCGT
>JAKUOW010000162.1 GCA_022451045.1 Pirellulales bacterium
CGTTTTATACGAATGGAAACACGATGCATCATGAATCGTCCTCCAGGTCGTGGCTAGTGATGTTATCGAACCAAGCGCCATTTACGAGGTCTACATCACCGAAGCGACGAATCGCACTATTTTGTTGAAGCTGGAAATGAGGATCATTCTTGTACCCAGTCAGCGCGTTGGGGTAATTCGGATTGTAGTATTGGAATACTTGGTTCCCATTAATAGCAATTCTGACAGATACGCCGAAATATCCGTCGCGGCCTGCGGAAAAGACAAGTGGTAATAACGTAAATGGGTCGTTGGAAGCGTTTTGATCGTTCCAGCGTGGATCCGACATCGTTGTGTCCATGACATCGGGAGATTCGGTGGCACTTACAGATTGGATTTCGGATGGCGAATAGATGTCATCGCTGCCAGGCCAATTCGCTTCCGCGCCGTCATCAACGAGGCCATTTTGGTCATCATCGATACTTGCTACCCCCCAGCGTCCATCCGGTCCCCTACCTGCAGAGAAACCAGGAGCCCATCGCAGAAACTCAAATGGCCTACCAAATCCATCAATGATTTCCGGCATACCATCTTCGTCTGTATCACCAATTTCACTGGCTAGCAGGAAGTCTAGCGCACTGCTGTCTCCATCTCTCATGGTCGAGAGGATTAAGTACAGACACTCTGCTGCCTGAAACTGGTGCGTCCAGACTTTACCGGTAATTCGATACAGGTCTTCCGCTTTCTGTCGATAGGTCTTGGTACTTGAACTCGTATACGCGCGATTGGGGTCGTTTAAATCCATGCCCGCGCCGAGTCCGTCGGAACGGCCAACAAGTGGTGCGGAGGAGTAAAAGAATGAAAGAAATGCGCGAGGGTATTCATCTGCCTGTAAGCCAGTGCCTGGGTCACGTTGCCGAACAACGCGACTGTAATCTGAGGCCTGGAAGCCAGCGGGGTCTTCAACCCAATATATATCACTGATTCTTTCAGGTAATTCGATACGCTGAAGTTCTCTGACAGCATTGAGCCGTACGCGTCCTGCGTTAACCATGTTTGCATTTGGTGGCATGCGGATTGGAAGCGGG
Source organism: Pirellulales bacterium (assembly GCA_022451045.1). Taxonomy (GTDB): domain Bacteria; phylum Planctomycetota; class Planctomycetia; order Pirellulales; family Pirellulaceae; genus UBA11883. The sequence continues at coordinate 1,068 of JAKUOW010000162.1, forward strand.
CGATTGGTTACCTCGTCCCACTTTTGCATTAGTAGCGTATGGAGTTTTTCCACTTGTTGCTTGGTTCTGGAGTGCTGTGTCATGATACGCAGTTCACCAACCGCTACCAGCATGAACGAGGAGATTAGCGTGATGATTGCTAGCACGACAAGCAATTCAACGAGCGTAAAGCCTGCGCGGGGCTTAGCTCGTGTTATTGAATTGAAATTGCCTGAGCGATTCACGTATATGCCTCTCTCTTAATCCGCCTGTTGATCGTTTTTACGGCAGGTCGTCTTCAATCGTTCCGTTTGCAGAGAAATTCGTGATGTTCGACTTATCTCCCGCAGAATAGGAAATTTCAACATCATTCTGGCCGTTGAAGTAATGCCCCAAGCCCGACGGATAGTGCATGAGTATGCGTGGTGGAAGTTGCTGACCTGCTATAACACTGCCAAAGAATGAAAGGCCAAAGTCGTCATCGATTCCAGCACAGATGAGCTGGAACGAATCAGGATTGATCCATGCATGCTCTTCATCAGCTAAGTTATTGTTCGTATCGATCTCGTGATCGCTGTGATATGGGCTAGCAATCGACTGATATTGCGGTGATGGCTGAAACTTTGGCATGTAGAATGCCACGGGGTATGTCCGTGAATCAAAGTACACATACGGAGCACCCAAGTTTGCTGGCAGGTAGGTTGGAAACGGGTCATTGTCCGTATCATTGGATGCAACGACCTTTATATCGATCGTATTTCCACCTTGCAGCGGGACGCTCAGTACGCTGACTTGACCGGTGGAAGTGACTCGATTGGGATCGAAGTCCATAATGCCGGACTTACGGTTGCCGCTGAACGGCCCACCAGGACCTGTTAAAGGCTTCAAGGGGTTGTCACTAAATCCACCAAGGAAAAAGACAAGTGATTCTGCAGGATCAAGTCCGTAGGTTGTGACGAGGTAGGTGAGAATTGCCTGTTCGACAGCGTCCGCGCGTTTAAACATATTGCGGAAATGCTGAATGACCAGTGCTGGATTTGAGCCGTCCGGTGGATAGCCACCGTATTTCAATTTGTGACCTTCAATGGCCGTCGTCAGGCTGGCGATTTCCATTTTTACACTGGCGACCTGCCCTCGCATCATCGCGCTACGGATTACCGGAATCAGGATTCCGGCGAGAATGGCGATGATCGAAATAGCAACGAGCAATTCAACGAGGGTCATACCTCGCTTCCGTTGAATTCCATAATTAACTGTCACCGGTTCGTCTCCTAAATTGTTGTTGCAATCAATCAGATTGCATTTGCGTGAACAACAGTTTGTGTTGATTAGGGCCTATCCACCACCGGACAGACTTTCGATGAGTTTAATGAGTGGTAGGAAAAGTGCGATTACAATAAAACCAACAGATCCGCCGAGGAAGATGATCAGAATTGGCTCCATTAGGCTCATAAGCCCATCGGTAAGTGTTTTCACTTCGTCGTCATATTGATCGGCGATTTTATAAAGCATGGTATCGAGTTCACCGGTTTCTTCACCGACGTCAACCATGTTTACAACCAATCGGTCGACTACACGCTTTCTCATTTTGATCAGGTAAACCAAGGCACCAACCAAAGCACCTACGCCGGATGCCATCATTCCAATAACTGCCATGCTTCCGGTATCTGCCGGGATAGCCATGATGATCAGCCCCGGAATTGCACAAAAGAACAGCCAGAAGAACAACGCCATAGGATGAAATGACGCGCGACAGTGTTCTTCCATCGGTGTCGAAATGGTTTCGCCTTCGCGAATACCTTCGGCAACTTTACTGAACAGCCTCTCGAACATACCGTTACCAGCCGTTTCGCGGGTAATGGTGAGTGCTTCAAGGATAGGCACACCCGAAGAGACGAGTGTGCCGAGTGTTCGCGTGGTACGTGCCAGACAGTTTTTCTCTACGAGGTTTCCGACAATGGGTATTTGCAGCAGGAATAAATCCCAGCCGATACGCCCGTAATTAAACTTCCTGAGCAGTTTCACAAATATGAACATACCTATCGGTATTGCCGGTATGAGGAACCACAGCTTCGCGACACTATGTGAGATGTTGACAAGTAACTGGGTGATCATCGGAAGATCAAGTTCAAATTCAATGAACATCTCTTCAAATGTCGGCACGATGAAAATCATAATCGCGCTCAAAATAGCGATTGCCACGAATGACACCACTACTGGATAAATCATGGCACCGATAACCTTGCGGCGCAGTGCCATGGATCGTTCTTTAAAGTCAGCGAGCCTCTGAAGAATGGTCTCGAGTGCACCACCGGCTTCACCTGCCTTGATCATGTTTACATACAGACGATCAAATACACGCGGTACCTTTGTCATGGCTTCAGAGAGGGTGGCACCTGATTCGATTTCATCGCAAACATCGACAAGACCATTCCTCAGTTTTCCCGGCTTCTGTTGTTCTTCGAGAATTCGAAGGCTACGTAGGATCGGTAAACCGGCATCCTGCAGAATCGACAATTGTCTTGTAAACAACGTAATTTGCTTAGGGCCGGCACCGCCCATTACGAATTTATTCTTGCGACTCTTGCCAGTTCGTGCTGCAGCTGTCTCTGCACTCTTTTTGACGGTGATCTTCGTAACGAAGTAACCCATCTGACGGATGGTTGTTTGCGCATCCGATTCTGTCGCCGCATCAATTACATCTTTGATCACCTGACCAGTTGGGTCCAGTGCTTCAAATTGATACGTAGGCATGATCTATTCCTTAAAAAGAGTGAAGTGGGAGTGGATACCCACTGCTCGAATTGTATGTGTTTGAATTAAATGCGGTGAAATTGGGTACCAATTTGGACCCACATGAGGGTGTTTAGAGCCCTTTCGGATCAGGCATCAACAATTGTTTCGCGTATAACTTCTTCGGCAGTCGTCGTTCCATCCCAAATAAAGGACTCACCGGCATCACGCAGGGTAACCATTCCGTTTTGGCGAGCCGTTTCACGAATCAAGTCGGTACTTTCGTTTGCCATGATCATACTTCGGATTTCATCGTTCATGATCATGAGTTCGAATAAACCGACACGTCCTTTATAGCCAACGTTATTACAGTGATCACAGCCGTGTCCACGGTAGAACTTTTTGTCACCTAACTCGCCCGACTTAAGGCCAAGCTGAGCGAGCATGTCTTCGCTTGGTTCGATTTCTTCCCGGCATTCACTGCAGATCCGACGTACTAAGCGTTGTGCAAGGATGGCCTCAACCGTTGCCGTAATAAGGAATGTGGGAATCCCCATGTCCTTCATGCGAGTGATAGTGCTCGGAGCATCATTTGTGTGAAGCGTACTAAAAACGAGGTGACCAGTCAGGGATGCCTGCACGGCGATTTCAGCTGTCTCAATATCTCGAATTTCACCGACGAGGACCTTGTCCGGATCCTGACGAAGTATGGCACGTAGGCACGAAGCAAACGTAACGCCGATTTCGTGATCAATCGGAATTTGGATAATCCCATCGATGTCATATTCCACAGGGTCTTCAGTGGTAATCAGTTTGTCTTCCATCTTGTTTAGTTCAGATAGAGCTGAATACAGCGTAGTTGTTTTTCCTGAACCGGTCGGGCCGGTGACGAGAACGATACCGTTAGGCTTTTCAATGACTTCACGGAATGTTGTTATAGTCTCTTCATTCATGCCGACCATTTCGAGATCAAGAGAGACCACGGAGCGGTCAAGAATCCGCATGACAACGGATTCACCAAACATCGTTGGCATGACGCTGACACGCAAGTCCACAGGGTGACCACCAACTACCAATTCAATACGGCCATCCTGTGGTAAGCGACGTTCAGCGATATCCAGATTCGACATCACCTTGATACGGGTGGTGATGGCAAATGCCAGGTGGCGTGGTGGCGGGACCATTTCGTAAAGAACACCATCAGCCTTAATTCGGATGCGGAACTCATCTTCGAATGGCTCAAAGTGAATGTCACTGGCATGGTCTTTAATCGCCAACAACAAAACCATGTTAAGCAATCGACGTACTGGAACACTATCAGCGAGGGCTTCTGCACCAGTCAGATCGATCGGTCCGTCACCGCTTAATGCCTCGATTTGTTCCTTTAGTTCCTGATCGTGTTCTAGCTCTTCGACAATACTCTCAATTGTCTCTCGCTCCGAGTCGTAGAACTCATCTAACAGACGTTGTAGTTCAGTGTCTGTGGTTACGAGCAACTGGATATCTCGACCAAGGAATGTTCTCAGTTGGTCGGCAACGGTAATGTTTTCCGGGTTTGGAGTTGCAACGCTCAGGGTGTTACCATCAAGATGGACGGGTACAACACGATACATCTGAGCCATGGTTTCCGTGACTTCATCCAGAGTTTCAGACGATATCTGGATCTCACCAAGATCTACAATTTGAATATTGAATTGTTCTGCTAGTGCGTGGGCGATCTGAGAATCAGTAACGAGCCCCATATCTTCAGCGACTTTACCGATTTGTGTACCGGGCTGTTGTTCATGTTCATCAACCAACATTTCGAGCTGGTCATCATCAATGAATCCCATATCGACGAGTATTTGTCCTAACCGTCGTCCTGCCATTTATCTAGATATCCTGTTCGTCTGTGTTAATGCTGGTTATTTGTCAGAGGTTGGTTACTGACCACCCTCTCCTAGTTCTTGTTCTGGCAATGCCATTCCGGCCATCGCTGCGACAATACGCTTATTCAGGTCATCAGGCCGCTGAGCCTTGGACATGACTTCTTCGACAGCGACAATTCCATTTTGCCAGTGTGAAAAGAGTGCATCATCCATAAGTTGCATACCAAACTTTGCACCTGTTTGGATCGCGGAATTGATTCGGAACGTTTTGTTTTCTCGAATCAGGTTAGCGATAGCAGGCGTCACCACAAGTATTTCATAGGCTGCAACTCGACCACCGGTAATTCTCGGCAGCAGAGTCTGTGCCAGAACGCCAATAATGGATGTTGATAGCTGTGTACGAATTTGATCCTGCAGGTTTCCCGGGAATGCATCAATAATTCGGTTGATGGTTCCCTGAGCACTGTTCGTGTGAAGTGTTCCAAACACGACGTGGCCGGTTTCTGCAGCGGTGATTGCTGCTTCAATTGTCTCGAGGTCGCGCATTTCGCCAACTAGAATTACATCTGGATCTTGTCGAAGTGCACGGCGAATTGCATCTGAGAAACTTGGTACGTCCACGCCGATTTCACGCTGATTAATCGTGGATTGGATGTGTTCGTGATAGAACTCGATGGGATCTTCAATTGTGATGATATGATGATCACATGTTTCGTTGATGAAGTTTACAAGGCTTGCAAGTGTTGTACTCTTTCCAGATCCGGTCGGTCCTGTCACCAGAAATAGACCACGCGGACGCAGCACAAGTTTTACAACGACATCTGATAACCCCAATTGTTCAGGTGTTAGCTTGTCATTGGGAATCTGACGTAGCACCATGGCGATGTTGCCACGTTGCTTAAAGACAGATACACGGAAACGGGCAGCTTCGCCAAATGCGAACCCAAAATCTGCTGTTCCCATTTCCTGAAGCTCACGCTGACAGCGATCCGGTGTGATACTCTTCATCAACGCAACGGTATCATCCGGCTCGAGCACTTTCGTTTCAAGCTTGCGCATCCGGCCGTGTAGTCGGAAAACCGGTGGTTGTCCAACGGTGATGTGAATATCACTTGCACCTTGTTTGATACAGGCGTTGAGCAATTTGTCGATTTGAATCGTTGCCATGGTCTGGAGTTTTCCTAAAGATCCTAGAGATTCTCTGTAATTATTGTGCTGTTTTGTGTTTAAGGGTTAATAACGAACAGTATGGACCGTTGTGTGATTTAATTCTTAGTGATCCTGTTCTGTTTGCTTTGCAACACGCCAGACTTCATCAAAGGTTGTGATGCCATCTTTGACCTTCTCACAACCATCATTGAACAGCGTTGTCATTCCTTCTTTTATGGCTAATTCCCGAATCGTAGCTGTGTCGGCGTTCGCAAAAATTAATTCGCGGATGCCACTGGTCACTCGCATGATCTCATAAACAGCTAGTCGGCCCCGGTATCCGCTGCGATTACAGAAGTTACAACCGCTTCCTCTGGAAAACTTAGACTCAGCTATCATTTCAGGCGTAAAACCTGCTTCATCCAAGATTTCTTGCGGTGGCTCATATGGCTCTTTACATCTTGTGCAAATAACACGGACCAGACGTTGAGCCATGATGGCGACAACACTGCTTGCAACCAAATATCCCGGTACGCCCATATCTGTCATACGTGTAACAGCACTGGGCGCATCGTTCGTGTGTAGCGTACTAAACACTAAGTGTCCGGTCAAAGATGCCTGAATACCCATCGATGCGGTCTCTTTATCACGCATTTCACCAACGAGGATGATGTTGGGTGCCTGACGTAACATGGACCGAATCACCCGAGCAAAATCGAGCCCGATATTGTGGCGAATTTCAACCTGATTAATACCTGGCAGGTAGTACTCCACCGGATCTTCAGCCGTGATAATCTTACGATCCGGACGGTTCATGGCATTCAGTGCAGCGTATAGCGTCGTTGTTTTACCTGATCCGGTCGGTCCGGTTACCAAGATAATGCCGTTGGGACGTTTAATCAGCTCAGTAAACGTGCCAAAATCTCTTTCACCGAGACCTAACTGACGGATACCGATCTTAATATTGTCCGGGTCAAGTAATCGCATAACGATGGATTGACCATGATTGGTAGGAATGACACTGACTCGTAAGTCGAGTGTTTTTCCACCAGCGGTGATTTTAATTCGCCCATCTTGAGGTCGTCGTCGCTCGGCAATATCGATATTGGACAGAATCTTAATACGTGAGAGAATTGCACCAAGGAGACGACGCGGTGGTGAATCACGTTCTACCAGACGTCCATCAATTCGATATCGAATTCGGATGCGGTCTTCAAATGGCTCGATATGGATATCCGATGCCCGTAACTGAACTGCCTCGGAAATCATCAAGTGAACGAGTCGAACGATTGGACCAGTCCCATCGTCTTCATCGTCCATATCTCCCATGCCATCGTCTGTTTCAGTGAAGTCGATAGCGGTATCAGTGAATTCTTGCAGCATGGAGTCAGCGGATTCACCATCAATCTGGCCGTAATATCGGTTAATGGACTCCAGGATGTTTTCACGTGGTGCTAGGGCGATTTGAATCTGCCGGTTAAGGATAAATCGCAGTTTTTCGATCGTATCCACATCCAGTGGATTACTCATAAGCACGCGCAATGCATCACCATCGGATGCGTATGGAATAATCGCATTTTCACGAGCGATTGTTTCAGGCACTAATTCAATGATTTCGTCTGGAATCCGCACGTCACTCAGATTGATAAAGTCCAGACCATGGAATTCAGCCATGGCACGTGTTACATCGTGCGGTTGGGCATAGTGCAGTGTGATGAGCGCATCGGCTACCGTAACATTGTTTGATCTTGAATACTGGTCAGCTTCATTTACTTGTTCCTGACTGACAATTTGATTCTCAATCAGGATATCAATGTATTCACCTGGCTTTGACGACATAGATACGTTCTCTTACTTGAAGTCTGCTGAATACCACCGGTCTTGTCATTCGGTGATTAGTCAGCTGCTAAATTCCGTGTTGGTGATTCTCTGTGATTGCTTCGGCGTAATCATATCCATAGTGTCGTCTGGAGTCTGCCTGATCCCCAAAACCACCCTGGCAAACTAACACGAGTTGGTATTTAACTACACCGGCTGATAAGTTAATCCGGTTTGGAAAAGTTATTGGTTTATGACCAATGCACCTATTTATTCTACAGTGCATAAAGTCTCTTTTCTCCTTACATATCGCATTAAATCATCCCTCAACACCACATTCACTCGGACAAATACGGTCAGGCATCCATGCTGAATTATATTTTCATCGATTAATCGCACTAATCAGCAGAAGTTATGGTGATTCTTATCAGTTTGCGAGTGTCGTACTCTTAGCTTTTTTGCGGATCTTTCGCGCCAAATTGCGTAACGATACTGCCAATTCCGGGTCTTTTGACTGAACTCGTCCGGCAGC
>JAKUOW010000163.1 GCA_022451045.1 Pirellulales bacterium
GTCGTTGGTTAAGAGCTTGCGATAGTATTCAATTTTCGGATCGCCGTCTTTTAGATTGCGGGCCCAGTATTCGTTTACGCCTGTAGGGCCTTCTGTATCAACAGCGATCATGATCTTAATGTTGTCATCGGCTTTGGAAGTCCTGCGCGGGGACTTTTCAACAACGACTTCTAGTTCTTCCATGTAAGGGACAGCATCAGTCTCGTTGGGACTCATCAATGTGAGCCCTAGTTCGTTGTTGCCGGAGAAGGCAGGACATTGCGACAGCGATATCTCAAAACGGTAACCATCAATCCGTGTTCTGTTGACATCTATCTTGATTTGATCCGGCGACTCAAGGTTGTAGACCCAAAAGGTCATCAATCCATCTAGTTCCTCCCCTTTTCGGCCATCCGCCATCAAAAACGGAAATGCCTGGCGTTCGTTTTTGCTTTTGGCGGAGAACTGAATGACCGGTCCGTTTTTATGACCTAGTGGGCTATGGCCTTCGTCGTACCAAGGGTAGTTGCGAAAAGGTGGTGCGCGTGTGCTCATGCCTTTACCCATTGGCAAGTAGCGGTAGGTGCGGGTGCCATTAAAGACCTGGCGTTTGCTGGAAACGGCATGAGTCCAGTTCCGCATACGTTCGATTTGCTCCGTCGTTCCGGTGGCTAGTTTTCCGAAATGGACCCCGACATTCCAAAAGGAGATGCTGTCTGCACCCCAGGTATAGAAGTTAGCAGCGGCGCCGCGTGCTTCGCTGGGCGTAAGTAGCATTCCGAGGTAACTCTTAGCGTGGTCTGCGGACATCGCCACTGGACGATCTAATATAAATGGTGGGCCGGTATCCATGCCGCCCATCATATTTCCCATCACGACTATTAGGTCAACTTTGTTGGGCTTTGCAAATCTCGTAAACTCCGCGAGTCCCATTTGGGGGTCGGTGTTGTTCCAGGTGGAAACGACGATATAGCTTATCCAATCGTTGTTTACCCAAGTCTCGATATCAACTCCGGCCAACCAGCAAGTATCTATGGATTCGGGGACTCGTATGCCTAAGGTAAACGGCCTTTTTCGACCTTTTGATTCTGCAACTTCGTCAAGCATTGATCGAACGGATTGCATGAAGTCTGTCATGATGGGTGCCTTTTCTCGTCCCTGATGACGAGGAAAGTGTTTGGCCCAACGTACGAAGTTTAATTCGAGACCGTCTACGTCGTAGTTTTCCACAATTTCCCGCATGATGGCGAGTCGGTGTGCCCTGACTTCCGGATAACTATAATCCAGTGCTGTTTCATTCTCTCGACCATCGGGCTGTTTAATCACAAATTGAGGGTTGTCGATCGCGAATTGTGGTACGAGCGGATCGTTTGGGTTCAGGTTTACGTGGTGAGTATCGCTCAGGCGAATTGCAGCCAAGACTTCTTTGCCGTGAGCCTTCATATGTTCAGTTACTAGTTTAAGCGCATCCGTCCCCGCCGCTCGAAGGCTTCTGATGCCAGGGGCCCAACCGGTGGCACCGCCTGGTAATCGTCGATCTGCATACACTTCACCTACTTTCGCTTCATACGTGCATACGTCCGGAGTTGCGGCGAGAAACACGAATGTGGAAAACGGAATGGCGTTCATTTCTCTATCAAGCCATGCTTTTACGAAACCAACGGGATCTTCGATGTTTTCCATTTCAAAAAGAAATTGAGCATCATCGTTAAATACGGTACGAGGTTTTCTAGCTAAGGCGTAATTGCAAGTGACGAAGCACATTACAACAGTAAGTAATAACGAGGTGAAAAATCGTTGCATCGAGCTTTTCCAATGGAAGGGATGGACAGAGTCTATGACTTATACAGCATTCTAATGAACCTTAAGTCACGTTGCAGCGTTCTTAGCGAGAGCGGCATCGTTTTGGAGGTCGCGCGAATCACGGGTATATTGAGTTGAAGATTATTTATTTGGAATAGTTTCAACCATCAAAATAGAGAACTACACGCATGCCATCCGTCAAGCTATTAGATACTGGCATTATCGATGACCGCGAAGCGGCATTTCCTTTGGCAATTCAGCGTCCTGACGGTGAGATTCTATGCTCGTATGGTGTAGGCGGAGGCGCACTTGTAACAGGGCATACGGAATATTCAAGTTCAAGTGATAACGGGCGAACCTGGACGCGGCGAGGTGTCATTCTGCCAAAAGACGAATCGCTATCGCGGGCTAACTTTCTAAAGCTAACGCAATCCGCTGATGCAAAGACTATTTATGCGTATGGTTCATGGGTTTCTGATGAAGTCGATGATGGTTTCGGAGAACGCGATATGCGAGCAATCTACTGTGCATCAGACGACGGTGGAGCGACATGGTCAAATGAGATTTCAGTACCATTTCCGGAAGATTGCCCATTGGAAGTATCGCATGGTATTCTCACACTTGCCTCAGGGCGTCTGCTAGCACCAGCGGCAACGCTGCCGGCGAAGGATCGATATGGCGAATCTGTCTATGTTGCGCGTTCAGACGATCATGGTGATTCTTGGCAGTATAGCAAGGCATTTGCTTGTCCGTATGGACACCGGGGTTTTTTCGAACACAAATTCGTCGAAGTAGCACCTGACATGATCTTAGGGGTGTGCTGGACTGTTCAGCTTGACGGATATGTTGATCAAAACAATACCTACGTGGTATCTCGAGATGGTGGCGAAACATGGTCTGTCCCACAGGACACAGGTCTAAAGGGGCAGACGATGACACCCATTAGGCTAGCCGATGACAAATTGCTCGTTCTTTACAACCAACGTCAAGGGGAACAGGGTATTCGGGCGTTATTGGTAAATTTGAGTGAAGATGGCTGGAAGATTTGCCATGAGTCCACACTTTATGATGCAAGGAGTAATTATCAAAGAGGTGCGGACGTCGAGTCGGGCGTAGATGAGTTTGACGCATTTCAGTTTGGATTTCCCACTGGGATCGAGTTGGCGGACGGAAGCATCCTAACGACGCACTGGTGCCATGAAGGCGGGCGATGTGTCGTGCGGTGGTCCTTGCTGGAAGTGGACTGGGACTGATTTAGAGAAGTGGAGCGAGGAAAAAATGAGTGATTCAATTGGCGTTGGCATGATCGGCAGTGGTTTCATGGGATTGAGCTACAGTCAGTGTCTAAAAGCTCACGTAAATGGAGCGCACTTGGTCGGCATTGCTGGGGGCACGAGGGCCGCCAAATTGGCTGAGGATTATGCTGTGCCAGTATTCGAAAGTGTGGAGGGGTTAGTCGCAAATGACGATGTCAAGGCAGTCATCGTGGCGACACCAGATCAATATCGGCTAGACATCACACGTATCGTCGCCGCAGCTGGAAAGCACTTACTTGTAGAAAAACCGATGGCCCCGACGACGGCCCAATGCGATGAGATGATTCAAATATGTAAGGACGCAGGCGTAAAACTCGGTGTTGTTAAGACTGAGAGATTTAGAACGCTTACAAATAAGGCAAAAGCATTGATCGAAGATGGTACGGTCGGTGACATCAGGATGATGCGCACCATCTCAGCCTTCCCTATTACTCTAACGCGTGACATTTTCAATGAGCGTGAATGGATGTATGACCCAAACGGTGGCGGGTTGTTCATGGGTATGGCGTCCCACAATACAGACTTCCTGCGGTGGCTGACGGGGCGTGAGGTGGTAAAAGTCTTTGCACAGGTAAACACGTTTAGTGATATCAATGCACCTGCACAAAGTGTTATGGCGCAGTTGCAGTTCGAAGGTGGAATCATGGCACACATGTGGATTACCTCAGAGTTGCCACCCCCAAGCATACCGAGTAGTGAAGTCAGGTTCGAAGTGATCGGCAGTGATGCGATGCTTGACTTTGAGAATTTTGACTTCTTACGAATGGGTCGTGGAGATAGTTGGGAAGATGTGTACGTACCGGAAAAGTTTGATTGGGCGAATGATCCAAAGAATCCTGTGCGACTGGAGCCGCACACACGAGTGATTCAGGGATTTATCGACGACTTACAAGCCGAACGGCCGATCCGTGTTGGAGGCGTCGATGGTAGAGCAGCGATAGAGATTTGCGAAGCCTGCTTGCTGTCAGCCAAGACGGGAGAAGCCGTGTCCCTTCCTCTAGGTGGTGTTGCATGAACGCGGCAGATGATCAAAAGATCGAGACCGTAGGGGACAAATCAGATTTGAACTTGTACCTGTTTGCGGCCATCGTTGCTATGCAGTACCTATCTGCACCGGTGATTTACATCGGCATCACTCAGGGTTCCTTATTGGATCAACTTGGTGCAAATGCCGTGCTGGCGAATTTGCCAGGGGCGTCGTACTTCGTAATGGCGACTCTCGTAGCGGTTACCGCGTGGGCATTTCCCAAGGTGAGACACTTAAAGCCAATTTTAGTAACTTGCTATGGGCTTTGCGGAGTTGTAATAGGGGCGACTGCATTAGTTCTCGCCAGTAGTGCTGCGTCAAATGAGTTGAAAATCGGGATGGTTATTCTCCAAAGCGCCGTGACAGGCGCTACGATACCGACGGCAATCGCGTTCATCTGGGAGGTCCTCGGTCGCACGACGGAATCATCTAAGCGCGGGATCGCATTGGGATTGGCCTACGGTGTCGGGCCGGTCTTGGCAGCCGTCGGATCTTTGGTGGCACAATTGATTCTCGCCGGGCATTTTGAGCTCGGACCATTAAGGCTGGAAAACGAGGTCCTCAGTAGTCCCTTGAACTATGCGTTGTTATTCGCCTTGGTGTCACCCGTGATGATTATTGCGAGCATCTTGTCGTCACGCTTTGAGATACCAGTTCCGGATGACGAAGTAGAACGCAAACCAGTTAAAGCAATACTGGACATTAGCGTTGCAATTGTCGTGAGTATTATTGGCATGGCATGTAGCCTTTTTGCCAATCTATTCAAAGAAATGACTTCAACGGGAGAATCGTTGGAGAGTATCGTTGTCGAATCGTCATATCGTTTTTTTTCGCGACTTTTGGGTGTGTCGTCTCCTGAGACACTCGCATCATGGTTGATGTCAGCATCCAGTGTTTTGATGATCATTGCTGTTTTGCTGTTTGCTTATCACTTCCGCGACTTATTATCGGTTCGACTGATTCGCATAGTCGCTCTTGCTACGATGTTCTTTTACGTAACAAATGTGATTCCGACAAATATGAATCTTTATTCAAGAGATGTACTCGGTGTGGATCCAACAGAATATGCTGGCTATCAGAACTTGATGCGTTTCAGCTTTAAGGCGCTTGCGGGTTTGGCACTCGGCTGGTTATTAGTAAGGACCAACCCACGTTCCGGGGTGTTGGTAACTGCAAGCCTATTTGGTGGCTCCATGCTATGGGCATTGTTTGCAACTGGGAAAGCGTATCTTCTGGCTTTTGGGATTTATGGTGCCGGGGAGTTGATCGGTGTATACGCTCCAAATTACATGTTATCAGTGACCAGTGAAAATCAAATGAAGCGTGGTCAGGTGATGATGAATTTACTTATGGGCCCGGTGGGGCAAATGGCGATTGTCTTTGGGTGGGTAGCGGACACGATCAAAGAGAGTGAAACTACGCTGTTCGGATTATCGTCAAGCGCCCTAGGTTTTAAGACGACTTTTGTATTGGCGATAGCATTCCTCGCGATAGGAATCGCCATAACGCTTAAATATCTACCTCGTGACCCAAAAGCCACAAACTGCCCTGATCCTATTAATCCTGATCTGGAATAATCGCCTTGGCTCTTTCTGGGGTGCAAATGAAATAGCCGATAGCCTGGTCTTCAGTGTCAGTAATAAGCCAAGTGTTGTTTGCATACGAGTTTTGTGTTCTTTTGCCACCGGGAGCGAGTTCGCCATAGAGTTTTAACTCGCCGCCATAACCAACCCAATAGATTTTGATCTTCCGTTTCGAGTGATTCTCAAAGAAAACTTCGATGTTGTCGCCATTTCCAGACTTTGGAGCATCCGAAATGTTATCCGCGGAAATGAACTGGAGTGCTTTTGTTGGTGGTCCTTCTTCTTCAGGAACAGGAAAGTCGAGTGCAATCTTGTCCAGATCGATACCACGGATTACCTTTAATCCCGGTATGGCCCGCTCAAGGCGAGCGGCGCCTTCCTTGGAGAGTTTTGTTTGCCAGGTGTATAGCACCTGTAAGCTTTGAAGTTTTATCAAGTGCGGGATTGCTGCATCAGTCACTTTTGTTCCAAAGATGTTTAGATACTGTAGATTTGGCAATACAGAAATGTGACGCAATCCCTTGTCATCGACTCTGGTCTTTTCCAAGTGCAAGACGCGTAATCCAGTAAGCTTGGAGAGGTGCTGCAATCCAGCGCCTGTAATTCGAGTTCCTTTGAGATTGAGCGACGAAATGTTATCCATTCCTTCGACGACTGCAAGGTCGGAATCTGTAAGTGAACGGCGTGTGAGGTGGAATTCAACGCTAATTCCGATTCCGCTTCCGTCAGAAACTTTAGCGCCGGCGGATTTTAATAAGTTCTCCTGTGGCGTATCGGCTTGTATGTTCAAGAGGCAAACGGCTACGAATGTACTCGTTAACAGAGATTGCCCTATTTTGGTTTTCATGAGGACAAGCGTCGCCTAAAAGAGGGGAAGCGGGTTGCCATCGCAGATCTGAAATGGTCGATCAAACTGATCTTGTAATTCTATGTGGTGATTAATTCCCATGGCTTTGAGCGCTGTTGCATGAAAGTCTGCAGGTGTGCAAGCTTCTGTTCCCGGTTGGGAACCATCCTTGTTGCTGGATCCGTATGCCTGACCGCCTCGTATTCCACCGCCGGCCATTGCCAAAGAGTAGACGGCTGGGTAATGATCACGGCCACCATTGTTATTGATCTTGGGAGTTCGACCGAAGTCGGTAAGGAAGACGACTAGCGTTTCTTCCAGCAGACCTCGCATTTCTAAATCTGTTAACAAGGCGGATACACTACGATCAAATACTGGTAGCAGCCGATTTTTCATTTTTGGGAAGTGCCCACGATGAGTATCCCAGTTATCGCCACCACCACCGGCCAGATCACCGGCCCCGGCGCAAACCTGAACCACTGGAACTCCAGCTTCGGTCAATCGTCTGGCAAGCAGCATGCTTTGTCCACCAATGTGGTCGCCATACATCGCCCTAATCCTCGGATCTTCGAGTTCCAAATCATATGCTTCACGGACAGCAGATCCCAATAGCATATCAGCGGCCATCTTGCGGAATCGATCGAGACGATCGTAATCTGATTTGCTACCCACGTTACGTTCAAGCTGTTTGTGTAACGATTTGCGATCAATCAATCGCTCTTTATCGAGATTCAGTTTGAGATCTAACTCGCGACTCGTGTAACGTGATACGCCGCCAAAAGGTTTACCCGCTGGTGTTTTCATAAGAACGGGATCAAAGTCCGAACCAAGCCAGCCACCATATTCGCCTGCCATGAGTGTGCCATTATCGTACATTGAGTACGGAACACGGATGGCATTTGGAGTACCTGATGACGGGTCCTGAAAACGGGAAATGAGAGCTGCCAGCGACGGCCAGTTATCTCTGTTCTTTGCCTTTAAACCGCCTTGAGGTTGGTGCCCGGTCATTGAAACATACATGCCTTGCTGATGGCCGCCCTGGTTGTGCCAAACCGACCGAACAATAGCAAGCTTGTCAGCGTGTTTTGCCATCATGGGCAAGTGTTCACTGTAGAAGATCCCGGGAGCCGAGGTTTGGATCGTTCCAAACTCGCCACGCAATTCACTGGGTGCATCGGGCTTGGGGTCCCAAGACTCATAATGGCTGATACCACCCCAACAATAAATCACAATGCAGCGTTTTGCTGTTGCCAGTGGAGTGGCGTTTGCTTGCAATTCAAGAAGCGTTGGAATGGTAAGACTAGATAGGCCGACCACAGATTTCAGGGCAGATCTTCTTGAGTGATTGATACTTAGCATATCTGTATATTATCGGCAGCTACGCGGATACAGGTTGATCTGCAGTCAGGTCTTGAGCTGCATTATTGAATACTATCTCATCATACCAGAAAGGAAAATATCAGTAGTAATGCCTGGTAGTCACAACAGGACCACAGTCTGGACACCGGTCGTACGGGGAGCCGACTCTTATGCGATGATATCCTTGATAACTTCCCCGCCGAATTGGTACAGTTGCTTGAAACGACCACCATGAAAATAAGTCAGCTTGTTGTCATTCAGCCCAAGCAAATGTAGTAGTGTCACGTGAAGATCACGAATGGGGTGCTTGTGCTCAACTGCAGATGCACCGATTTCATCGGTCGCACCCACGATAGTGCCTTTTTTGACCCCTCCACCGGCCATCAGCATCGTCATTGCATCCACGTTGTGGCCACGACCGATAGCGTAGACACCACCTCGATGATTATTATCGGGAGTGCGACCAAACTCGCCCGTCCAGATAACGAGTGTTTCATCAAGCATGCCACGTTGTTTTAGATCGGATATCAGAGTTGCAATTGGTTTGTCTACACTCTTAATACGAGCCGCATGGCCTCGCTGGAGATAGTCATGGCTATCCCATCCACCGGAGAAGATCTGTACAAATCTTACGCCCTTTTCAACTAACCTGCGTGCCATTAGACATTGTTTTCCGAAGGTACGGGTTTCAGGTTCATCGAGTCCATAGTCACTTAAGGTTTGTTTTGTTTCACCGCTAAGATCCACTACGCTGGGCACTTCGGCCTGCATTCTGAAGGCAAGTTCGTAGTTTTCCATACGTGACGCAAGAACATCATGCTCCGGGTGTTCGCGATGATGTCTCTTATTGAGGTAAGCGAGTTCGTCGATACTCCTTCTTAAATGTCTTCGATTCTTGTGTGCTTGATTATTGAGATTCAAAATCGGAGAACCGCTTGACCGAAGTTTTGTACCTTGGAAATGTGCCGGTAGAAATCCGTTGCTCCAATTGCGAGCGCCACCCTGCGGTGCTGCTAACTCGGTCATCACCACGTAACCGGGAAGGTTTTGATTGATACTACCAAGGCCATAAGTGACCCATGAACCGATAGCAGGAGCTGCACCGAGGCGACTTCCCGTATTCATATGAAAGAGCGCCTCGGGGTGGTTAAGCGACTCAGC
>JAKUOW010000164.1 GCA_022451045.1 Pirellulales bacterium
TATTCACGTAAACACGAATGACTGGCGGATGATTAGCCTCGGCGACAAAGTTGAAGTGGAAGCCTGGTATTACACTCAGGCGGTAAAATTACGGCAAGCCAAGGCGACCCGCATCAAGGTTACACCTGCGAAACCATTTGGAACGCCACCGCCGGAAAAAGAAAAAGATGGTGAAGGCAAAGCAGAAAAGCCCTCAGAAAAAAAGAGTAGCCGTTAACTCTCTCTATCTTATCTATCTTACGAGGACTTTGGCGGTAGCACGCTGTTTATAGCCATTTGGATTCTACTTTTGGCCCCTTAAATCCCGATCCATATTGATAGGGACTACCTGGGGGAAATGTGCGCGCACTTGCTGCACTGATACCTACAGTCCGTACTTAAACATCCGCTAATTAAAGAGTTTGCTCAAGCAATGCGACGATCTCATCACACGATTATTCTTACTTCAGCAGTCGCTCTACTTGTGGCAGTGATCACCGCAGTTCAAGTGTGGGAGCAAGTCCCTGAAAACAGAGCAGCACATGTTGTTGCAAGCCGTGATTACTCCCGGCAGTTATTCCAACCCGTTACGTTTGCAAAACAGAGCACCAGGAATCAAGTATTCCCAGTACCATCACAAATTGAAGCCGCGATCCAAGCAGATCAGCAGATTATCGAATTGGTTAACTCGGTTATTGGCTCTGACACACAAGAAGACCAAAATGTTGATGCGGTGGTTCCAACCGAACCAATTATCGAATCGCATTCTGTTTTCATTGCCGGCATTCCAGATGAAGAAACTCAACAAGAGATTGGTGCAGAAAACGGTAACGAAAGTGTTATCCCGATGCCCGTGTTTCCACTCCAGCCTGTCGCATTTCAAACACCTAAACAGGAATCTGATAAGACGGCTGGCGCTAAGACACCGGTAAGCATTGTTGAGTCGCCTGCTCCCTATCGGTTTGCGCCTATTGAAGTTGATCTGAAGAAGTGGAGCGACCCTACAGCCAAGGGGCTGACATCCACGGCCATCCCACGATCAGATCTGACGATTCAGGTTTCGAGCATACAACAATGGCCAGTGGCGAAAGTCTTGTTAAAGCAACTAAACCAATTACAAACGCATCCTGTTGCTTCGCAATGGGCAAGCGATCTGTTGAGGAGCCTCGAAGAACTCCAGTCACTACCACAGTTAGCGGACCCACGTTCTATGGAATCATTCGATTACTTGGCGAGACTTTCTGAGAGGGGTAACGAGCTTGCAAGTACCACAGCAACGGATGTGGCAAGTGAAATTCGACGGATCACACTGGGCGTCGATCGCAGGATCGAAGTCTGGACTTCAGTCTACAACGTTGTGTCTAAGCAAAGTCAGTTTTATCGAATCTCTGATCTCGCGCCAGTCGACCTATTGGATGCCGTTAACCAGGTTCACGAACGACTTGGCGTTTCAAAAGAGAAAGCTAGTTGGCTCGACTATCTCATGGTTAATGAAATAGAGAAGCTTGCGAAGGCAGAAGGCGCTGTTGACCCAAAACACCGTATGGATGTTGCTCGTGAAGTGCTCATTCGAATGCACTCAAGTTATTTGACGATGGAACAAAGAGAATTACTTCGTGAATCGTGTTTCCAACAATTGATGTTGGCTTTGCGGCGATGGACCGTAGAGCCAGTTGATTATCCTCAACTCCTGCGCCGGATCGAACAATTTGAAGCGGGTCGGGCAAATCGACAAGCAAGCCCGATTGCAGATCTCTATCAGACGCTACGTTGGTCAGAGAATGAAAAAATCGCGGAAATAGGTCAACAGATTGAATCGGAATATCGGGGAGGAAATATTCATATTTCCGTTGCAGCAGGTTTCCTTAACCAATTACTCGCCGGCGAACGGGTTATGGAGACAGAGATCGACGAGACGATCCAAGGCACCAAGGTTTCAGGACTCAGCGAAACGAAGACAAATCTGGGAGTCGTGTTTCAACCGGGTGCCGGTCGCTGGGTCATTGGAATTACGGCAGATGGCGATGTTATATCCAGCACAAAAGCCAAGCGTGCGGGAACCGTTTTTCACAACGCCGGCACCGCACAATTCGTTGCTAAAAAAGTAATGACGATCGACTCGAGCGGAATTCGAATCGGATCAACAGAAACAACGGTTCATGCAGACAGCAAGCTTACCAAATTGGATACGGAGTACGATGGTGTGCCTTTGTTAAACGGATTGGCGCAAAACATGGCGAAGAGCAAGTATCGCCAGCGTACCGAACTTGCCCGCCGGCAAATGGCAAGCAAAGTTGAGCGTATGGTGAAAGAGAAGCTCGATGATCAAGTAGATGGTGAACTGGGTGGCCTGCAAGATACCTTTAATGCGAAGTGGCTCGAGCCAATGCGAGCGATGGAACTGAGTCCCGTTGTTGTTGATCTAGATTCAACCGAAGATGATTTGCTAGTGCAATATCGCCTGGCAGGCCCTCATCAATTGGCAGCCTTTAGCCACCGGCCGGTTCTTAATCCGGAAAGCATTCTTGGCATCCAGATTCATGAATCGGCGATTAACAACGTACTTGAGCAACTAGACATTGACGGACGTCGGTGTACTTTGCCGGAGCTAATGAGCCATGTGGCGAACAGTCTGGGAAATGAAGATTACACCGTACCGGATGATGTTCCCTCGGATGTGATCGTGGAACTTGCGGAACGGGAGTCGGTCCGTATCCGCTTTCATAATGGCAAGGTAAGCATCCTGATGCACATCCGTGAGTTATCCAGCAGAAGGCTGAAGTTCAAGAATTTCGCTATTCTTGTAACTTATACGGCGAAACATGAGAAAATCGATGCTCAGTTAGCACGGACCGGAATCATCCAGATAGCAGGTCGTGGCCTAAAGCTTGGCGACCGAATCGCACTGCAGGCAGTGTTTAACAAAGTCTTCTCCAAGGCGCGACCGGTAGCAATCTTTAAGACTGATATGGTCAACAACGAGAACCTTGCTGATTGTGACGTGGAGCACTTCACAATCGGAGATGGTTGGTTGAGTTTGAGTCTGATCGACGACAAAGATAAACCGGTTGTCGAACGCGTAGCTGATAGTGAAGAGGCGTCGGCGGCTCGCTAGTTGACTTTCGCCGGCAAGTATTCTTCGACTGGCTTTAGACCAGGACGTGTCACAACGGCTTCTAAAATCCGATCAGCAGTGACCGATGGATCCGGTTTTTCAGGGTCGATTCGTTGTAATGCTCGAACGACATCAAGCCCTTCGATGACTCGCCCAAAGACGGTGTGCTTGTTATTGAGAAACGATGTTGGACGGACGGTAATGAAGAACTGGCTGCCACCAGTATTGGGTGTGCCTTGATTTGCCATACTTAAGGTTCCGGCAAAGTGAATTCGGCGACTCGGATGTGTGGCAGGATCACACTCATCAAGGATTTCATAACCCGGACCACCTGTGCCGTCACCCTTTGGGCATCCACCCTGTGCCATAAAGTTTGGTAATACCCGATGGAATTTCAGATTGTCGTAAAATCCGCTGCTGACAAGGCTGACCATGTTACCGACTGTGCCTGGTGCTTCATTCTCGAATAGCTCGATAACGATATCACCACGCGTTGTTTTAAACGTAATACGTGGTAAGTTGTCAGCTTCTGCTTCGGCTGTTCTGATTTCCTGTTCACGATTCCAGAACTCGATGTAGCTATCTATATCTTTCAGATCGCCTATGGCCATCTCAGAGATCTCTTCCAATTCCTGTGCCTTGGTTAGGAAAACTTTAGCAACTTCAAATTCGTGAACACAGAACATCGAAATGCCTGCGAGATTATAAAGAGATCGGACGGTGCACCCGCTGTTTAGCATGGTGGATGTCATGTTGGCCACCACGTCAAAGTCGTTCTTCTCCATCGCATCTTCTGCGAGTTTTAACAGCAGCTGGGTAAGAACGTTGTCTTCATTTGGGGATTCAACAAAGGCGGCCAGACCATCGTCTCGCAATTGAGGAATCAATTCATTTCCACGTGTAATGGCATCTTCCCATTCTTTCTTGATGCCATTTACTTCGCTAATATTCGCTTCGTTGTATCGGACACGAAGTTGTTGCAAGGTCTTTAGAATTCCACGCCACTCTTCAAGCGTAGCCTCGTACTTGGTTCTGGCCGGGCCCTTTACGTCCCCAATCCCACCGTCTTGATTTTGTCCAAACACACTAAAAACGGATTCGGATGTGCATATTGGTGCTACAGCAATGGCAGCCACAAGTAACACAATCATTACAAAACGCTTTGTCATCACGCTACTTCTCTTGAATACCTGTTGGATTGAGAATTACCGCGGTACACTCACCACCACGGTGTTTAACTAACTATATCATGGGAATGAAACACCCATTGGTATATTGTACGCAACCGACATCAATTCGGTTTATATCGTGTGTCACCGGTGACACAACTGCTGCAATTTATGCCTAACAAGGGGTAATGTATCAATGGCAAAACACAATTGGCAGCAACATACTACCTCGAAGCTGAGGATTATCGGCGGAAAGCATGGTGGCCGGTCAATCCAGTACAGTGGAGATAAACGTACACGACCGATGAAGGAACGTGTGCGGGAAGCAATGTTTAATCTCGTTGGATCAGCGGTTAAAGACACCCATGTTATTGATCTATTCGCTGGTACCGGTGCAATCGGTTTAGAAGCTATCAGTCGGGGGGCATCTAGCTTATTGATGATTGAGCGGCATTTTCCAACCGCACGCATCATTAACGATAACATCCGGGAAATTGGTGAAGAGGATGTCTGTGAAATTGTCACCTCTGACACGTTTTTTTGGTTCAATCATCGTTTTGCCAAAGGACTGGTCCAATTGCCGAATTGCCCCTGGTCTGTTTTTTGTAGCCCGCCCTATGATTTGTTTATTGACATGGAATCTGAGATTCAAGCTCTCATAACGTCCTTAATGGAGTCGGCTCCGAAAGGTTCTATGTTTTGCCTAGAGTCAGATCAGCGGTTTGAAGTTGACCGGGTATTCCCCGATTTCACGTGGCAAACTCGCGAGTACCCG
This sequence comes from Pirellulales bacterium, assembly GCA_022451045.1. Taxonomy (GTDB): domain Bacteria; phylum Planctomycetota; class Planctomycetia; order Pirellulales; family Pirellulaceae; genus UBA11883. Next base: position 5,039 of record JAKUOW010000164.1, read on the forward strand.
CCGGCCGTCTTACACTTAAGCCATCTGTAGAGAACGTGCAACGAAACTGCGGTAACAACCTTTGTGCAGTTAAGCTCGATTTCGGCGATAGCCGCCACCATATCCGGCATTCACTTGTGGCTTTGGCCGATTAATCAGCATCTGGAGATTGCCAGGTCCAAGTAAGTCGTCAAGCCGGTCGCGTAACTCCGAGGTCACTTCAATACCTTGAGACTGTGATTTCATCCGCACACGGCAGCCATCGGCCAGTTGCATCATGAATTCGAGACGTTGGCCACCAGGATATCCACGAGTAATTTCTCGGATCCGGTTTACCATGTCATCCTCATGCTTCGTTTCATCGATGCGAATGATTATCCCTTCGGTGTAACGCGTATCGAGCTGACTAAGAGGTATCAACTCGTTGATGATCAGGTTAGCTTCGTCGCCACCGCCACGTCGGTCCAGAACTCCACGGGCGACAAGAATCGAATCGGATTCGACTAAGTGTCCCTGATCCGTAAAGTTGTTCGGCCACAGTATGCAGCGGATATTCCCTTCCATATCTTCCAGATCAAAGTTGGCATACTTTGTAGGTGCACCGGGTTTACCGTTCTTGGTGTGAGCCAGTTTTATCGACGAGATCATACCTCCCATGATCACTTCGGCTCTATCCGGTAGCGGACCGATACTCTTGGTGCTGTGACTGCAGAACTGAGTAAGTTGATCGGCGTACTGTTCAAGTGGATGACTCGTCAAATAGTAGCCGAGCACTTCCTTTTCCATGAACAGCTTTTCTCGCTCTTCAAATTCAGGCACGTCAGGCAACATCACTTCCGCCTGACCGTTTTCTTCTTCGATGGCACCGAAGAGCGATTGTTGCCCACTTCGCTTGTCTGCCAAAGCAGCTTGTCCGGACTGGATTGCCCGGTCAACTATCTCCATCAATTGTCGGCGGTGGGCTCCAAAGGCATCATAAGCGCCCGCCTTGATCAGAGTCTCAATTGCAGATCGGTTGCATTGCGCTGTCTCAACACGTTCGCAGAAATCATAGAGATCGGTGAATTCGCCGTCGGCTTTTCGTGCTGCGACGATGGCCTCAGCTGCACTTCCACCACAAGCCTTAATAGCGGACAAGCCAAAAAAGATCTTCCCGTCAGCAACACTGAATTCAACATCTGATGTGTTTACACTTGGTGCGACCACTTCGATTCCCATGCGATCACAATCTTCAAGGTGCTCTACCAAAGAGTCTTTCTTCTTAAAGTTACGGCCGGGGATATCACCGCTGAGCAATGCAGCCATGAACTCCACAGGATAATGGCACTTTAGGTAGGCCGTTTGATAGGCGATCAGTGCATAGGCCGTGGAATGACTCTTATTGAAGCCATAGCCAGCAAATTTGGTGATCATGACCCATAGTTCTTCGGCAAACTTGGCATCGAGTCCGTTTTCAACAGCGCCTTTGAGGAACTCCTCACGATTGGCATTGATGATCGACTCTTTCTTCTTACTGATCGCCTTAATACACGTATACGCTTTGGCTAACTCGATTCCACCGAGGCGATTGAGGATTCGCATCACCTGTTCCTGGTAGACCATCACGCCATGGGTTTCATTCAGAATTTCCTCGAGTACCGGATGTGCATAATTCGCTTCCTTGCGGCCGTGCTTAACTTCGATGTATTCATCAACCATTCCACCTTCGAGCGGTCCGGGACGATACAAGGCAGCTGTAGCGATGATGTCTCGGAAGTGGTCCGGCTTCATGCGCTGAAGCAGATCGCGGATACCGCCACTTTCCAACTGGAATACACCTTTTGTTTCTCCGCGGCATAAAAGTGCAAATGTCTCTTCATCATCAAGTGGGAAATTCAGCGGATCGATGACTTTGCCGGTTGTCTCTTCGATTAGGTCAACGGCAATGCGCAGGATCGTGAGATTACGCAGACCCAGGAAGTCCATCTTTAACAGGCCGGCATCTTCAACATCGTTCATCGACCACTGGGTGATAACGTCCTGTTTGCCGGAGACTCGGCTAAGCGGCACGTATTCAGTGAGGGGTTTATCACCGATCACTACAGCTGCTGCATGCGTACCGACGTTGCGAGCCAAGCCTTCGATACGCAGTGCGAGATCCACCATTTCACGGATTTCACCATCTGCTTCGTAGACATCCGATAACTCACCACTTTTCTCAAGCGCCTTGGGCAAAGTAATTCCCAACTCTTCGGGAATCATTCCGGTAATTTGATTTACACGTGCCAGCGGAATTCCCAGAGCCCGGCCGACATCCTTAATTGCAGCACGTGCGGCTAAGGTGCCAAATGTACCGATCTGAGCAACGTTTGCTTCACCGTACTTATCTTTGACGTAGCGAATGATCTCGCCACGACGTTCCTTACAAAAATCGATATCGATATCAGGTGCTTCCAGACGGTTTTCATCCAGGAACCGTTCAAACAGCAGGTCGTATTTAATGGGACAAACGTGGCTTAAGTACAGTGCATAGCAGACAATTGCACCGACACCGCTTCCACGCGCTGTCGTTGGAATCCCCTTCTCTCTTGCCTGCATGACGAAGTCCCAGCAGATCAGGAAGTAGTCCGGGAAGCCGAGTTTGTTGATTACACCTAGTTCGCGGTCAAGCCGATCCATGACCACTTGAGATAACTCCCCCGCTGGACACATTTCTTCGTTGTCGGCATACCGTTCCTTCAGGCCTTGTATACAAAGCTCCCTCAGATAGTCTTCCGAGGATTTCTGTTCCGGTGGTGCGAATGTTGGAAAGTGTCGCTTACCGAGTTCTAGATCGATATCAACCGTGTTCGCGATTTCCTGAGATCGTGCAACCGTTTCTTCCAACCCGGAAAACTTCTCATACATCTCTTCTGGAGATCGCAGGAAGTACTGGTTGCCGTCCATTTTCATGCGGGAGGTATCCGTGCGGTATCGTCCCGTATTGATGCAGAGCATCACATCCTGTGCTTCCGCATCTTCCTTATCGACGTAATGGCAATCACTTGTGGCAACAGCAGGAATACCGATTTGTTTTCCAATCTCAACGGCACCCTCTAGCTGGATACGTTGGATTTCAACACCGTTGTTCATAATTTCCAGATAGAACCGGTCATCAAATACAGATTGGAACCACTTGGCTACCTCGATTGCATTTTCCAGTTGAGGTGTGTCTCCCCAGCCCTTGAGAATGGCCTGACTGAATTCGCTCGAAACACAGCCACTTAGGCAGATGATCCCCTCGCTGTGTGCTTCAAGTAATTCCTTGTCGATTCGCGGCTTGAAATAGAATCCTTCCAGGTAAGCTGCTGACGCCATTTTGACTAGATTCTGAAAGCCGGTCTTATTCTGGGCGAGTAGTGTGAGGTGATAGTTCGAGTCCTTCATGTTGCCAGCGGAGCGATCAGATCTAGCTCCTGGGGCGATGTAGGCTTCGTATCCGATGATGGGATTGATGTCGTTCTTTTTGCATTCCCGATAGAATTGCAACGCTCCGTGTAGGTTGCCATGGTCGGTAATTGCCAGGGAATTCATTCCATGATCTTTAGCACGTCCAACCAGCTTTGGAATACTCGACGCGCCGTCGAGCAGGCTGTAATGCGTGTGGCAGTGAAGATGAACAAACGGACGCGACGACATCGGGCCTCCAATCCCAAATAGATTCCTTTGGTCAGAGTATACCGCAGTTAGATGTAGGGTGTTAGATATTGGACGCACGTCGAGGAATACGGACGATGCAGGAAACGATGATAATATAGGCATCCACAGGCCACGTAGAAAGCTAAGTGACCACCCTGCTTTCTTTTAATTCTGTACGCCATTTACCCTATTAATTCCGCCCAAAAACTCTTTTAAGGCATGGGAATTAGATGCGTGTC
>JAKUOW010000165.1 GCA_022451045.1 Pirellulales bacterium
ATACATGCCATCGCGCGCGAACGGTACGTGAGTCGTGTTTGCCAGAGTGTACTGACGCAAGTGACCTTCCCACGCATGCTTATACATTTCAAGAATGCTTGCGTCCGCTCCCAGTGCATGGAGGATTGGCCAGTCATTGCAGTTTTCGATGGCGTCATCCGGGCCATCATCACCGCCCCACCGTTCGACACATAGCAGAAATCCATTTTGATCAAAGTACTTCTCATAGAAGTCCTTACAGGCTTTTTCATTGGCATCAAGCAGTGCCCGTTCCATTACAGCCCATGCTGGCGGAGCGGCGGGCGTGGAAACGGTGTGCACTGGTTGTTGTGCATTTGCGAACGCTGTTATGGATAGAGTGAAGGCGGTTAATGCCAGAATTGTACGAATTGAAGTCATATTGCGGCCGTAAATTGCGGGAGACTTGGTTGTGTTAAACTGTTAGCTCCTATCATCGGGCGTTTTAGCGGCGGATGCAAACCACTTGCATAAATTAGGGAGAAATTCAGGAGACGGCTCAGAAGATGAAAATAGAAGCGATAGAGGTGTTAGATAGGGAAATCCCGTTGAAGCCGGAGTACCACATGGTCTCAGCATTAGGTCAGTGCACAAGCAATCGATTTGTCGTTGTGCGCCTATTTGTCGATGCAGGAATAGAAGGACTAGGTGAGGCGACAATAACAGCGCGTTGGAGTGGTGAAACGGTTGCTTCGGTAACGGATGTAATCAACAATTTGCTGTTCCCTTCAATTAAGGGCGTCGATGTTCAGGACATCCGGGAGATCAATCGTCGGATGGACTTTGTGTGTAAACACAACTGGTTTGCAAAATCAGCGGTGGAAATGGCCTGCTGGGATATCCTGGGCAAGGATGCCGGTAAGCCGGTATATGAGTTGCTGGGCGGTGCGGTAAGGCCCCTCGGATTTCGCTCGCGATTCTCGATGGGTGCATACGATGTGCCGCGTGCGCAGAAACGAGCACAAGAATTGGTCGATATGGGATTTACGACGATTAAGGTGAAGGTCGGCGGCCAGGCTGAGGCCGACATTGCTCGTGTGAAAGCAGTGCGTGAAGTCATTGGATTTAACTTGGATCTGGTGATTGATGCTAACTGTGGTTGGGATGTGGAAACGGCAATACACTGCGTCAGGCAGCTCGAAGATGCGCGCGTTGATCTCGTAGAACAACCTACGCCGGACGGTGATTATGAAGGAATGGCTAGGTTGCGGCGTGAGACGGGCGCCAGGGTATTAGCCGATGACATCTGCTTTAACTTAGTGCACGCCAAAGAGCTGATTCGAAACGATAGCTGTGATGCTATTAGTGTCTATCCAGGAAAGAACGGCGGTATTCAAAAGACGATAGACATCATCAAGTATGCCGGTGAACACGGGATTCCGTGCACGATGGGATCAAACATTGAGTGGGATATCGCGACTGCAGCGATGGGGCACGTAATCGTTTCACAAAGGAATATGGCGATCGAAGATATTCCCGGTGATGTGTTGGGGCCAAGCTATCACGAGCAACGTGTCGTCAGTACGCCAATCGATATTTGCGGACCCATCACAACCATCAATGACAGCCCTGGCTTGGGTGTGGGCGAGTTAACTATTTAGGGTGCGATTGAGCGAAGCGGCTTGGGGTCGCTAGTCCATCATTGCAAATGAAACGGTTTTCGTTTCCAGGTACACGTCCATGCCTTCATAACCGTTCTCTCGGCCGAGGCCAGACTCCTTCAGGCCACCAAATGGAGCCTGTGGTACTGCAGGGACGGTGTCATTGATGCCAATGGTTCCAAATTCAAGGCCCTCGGACATTTTAAATGCCACGGACATGTCATTCGTCAATACATATGCGGCAAGCCCATAAACGGTGTCATTTGCTTTCTCGATTACCTCGTCGATATTATCGAAATCCATGATGGGCATGATCGGCGCAAATGGTTCCTCTGTCATTAGATTCATTTCGGGCGAAATGTTGGTGAGGACGGTGGGTTCATAGAAGAACCCTCGATCGAATTCAGATGGTCGTGCTCCCCCAGTGGCACATACTGCGCCTTTGGAAACGGCATCCTGCACGAGTACTTCGGTTTTCTCAACACCTCGCATCTCGAACATCGGGCCGATGTTTACATTCGGATCCATGCCATTGCCGAGGACGAGTTTTTTGGTTTCTTCGATGCAGGCTTCAACGAAGTCGCTTTCAACTTTCTTTTGTGCGTAAAAACGTGTGGGACAGATACATACCTGACCGTTGTTTCGGAACTTACCAATGACCGCAGCTTTGGCCACAGCTTCGATATCGACATCGGGGAAGACGATTACGGGCGCGTGGCCACCGAGTTCTAGACTGAGACGCTTTACTTGTTCGCCGGACTGTCGGATGAGATCCTTGCCTACTTCGGTGGATCCGGTAAAGGAGATTTTGCGACATATGCGATTCGTCATGAATTCCTCCATGAGTTCTGTCGCAGGGCCGGGGACACAGTTGACCGTGCCGGTGGGCAAGCCGGCCTGCTCGAACAATTCAAATAGCCGAATAAGGCTGAGTGGAGTCTGGCTTGCAGGTCGGCTAACGGTTGTGCAACCGACGGCAAGTGCTGGGGCCAGCTTGCGTGCTTGAAGGACAATAGGAAAATTCCACGGTGATACGGCTGCTACAACTCCAACAGGGTGTCGGACGGTAAAAATGCGTTTATGCGCTGCGCTGGCCGGTATCGTTCGGCCATATGCGCGTTTAGCTTCTTCCGCATACCATTCAAACGTGGCTGCAGAAGCCATTATCTCGCCTTTGGATTCTGCTAGTGGTTTGCCTTGTTCCATGGTGAGGGCTACTGCCAGATAGTCGCAATGTTCCCGCATCAGGTCTGCAACACGCTTAAGAATCTCCGCACGTTCGTAGACGGTCTTCTTTTGCCATGGCTTAAGCGCTGATGCGGCAGCCTTGAGAGCATCCTTAGCATCGTCGCGTGTGCCGTATGCGATGGTTGCCAATGTTTCTTCGGTAGCTGGGTTGATCACATCATATGTGTCGCCGTTTGACCCGTCACGCCATTCTCCGTTGATGTAGAGTTGGGTGGTTTTCATGGAAAGGGAATCGGTTGCTGAAGTCGTCATCGGCTTGGCCTGTGATGATGGTTGTGGTTGTGTGAGGAGTCAATTGTAACGGAGGAATAGTTGGGCGTCATGAATGTGGCAGGTGCTGTTTGCCCGAGGTAAGTCAGTCAATTGTCCCGTTGGAGAGGTGGTAGAGATTTAAGTGACGAATACTAGGTTGAATTGTGTTGCCGTAAACACTTTTACAGGGAATCTCGCAATAATTGGGCTGTGTTCTCAAGAGTCATTTCACGCGGGTTGGTCGCTGCACAATGGTCGATAAGGGCAGCCTCTGGGATAGTTGACAAGTCTGAGTCAATGACACCCATCTCACCCAGCGAGTGCGGTAGTTCTAGATCGTCAAGTAATTGGTTCAGGAATGTGCAAAAACTATCAGCTCCTGAGGTTATACCGAGTGCATTGGTCATGTCATTGATACGTGATTCGATGGTCTCGGCATTAAAGCGAATAACATGGGGCATGAGTACAGCGTTTAATGTGCCGTGGTGCAGTCGTCGGTCTTTTAACGCTCCGAGTGGATGGCTAACGGCATGAACCGCACCGAGCCCTTTGGCAAACGATAGTGCTCCCTGAGTGGCGGCCATCATCATTTCGCATCTCGCCTCAATATTTGAACCGTCACGATATGCTGATCGAATATTGTTTACAGCACGGACCAGGCCATCTATAGCGATTGCGTCTGCCACAGGGTTATAGCGAGGGCTGCAATATGTCTCAATGCAGTGCGACACAGCATCCATACCTGTAGCGGCTGTGAGGCTCGGCGGTAACCCGAGTGTTAGTTCAGCATCACAAATAGACCAGTCGGGATAAAGATATGCAGAGACAATGGCGAGTTTCGATCCGCTCGACATTGTTACGAGTCCCGCCCGACCAACTTCCGTGCCAGTGCCGGCTGTTGTTGGTATTGCTATGATGGGCGGCTTGTTCGCCGTAATCTTCAGATGTCCACCGTAGGCGAATGCATAGGATTCGAGCGTGCCCTCATGCGTAGCTAGCAACGAAATGCATTTGGCGCAGTCGATCGGTGAACCTCCTCCGAGGGCAATGATTCCGTCGCAATCATTAGCGCGGTAGACATCCAAACCGGCGAGAACACTTTCTTCACTTGGGTTAGATTCGATACCGGAGAAGAGGGCCGTTGGTTTTGCTGGGAGTTGGTCCGGAATGCCCGCTGCCATGACACCTTCATCTGTCACAAGCAATGGCCTAGTGATATTTAGCTGGCTTAGAAGCCCTGGGAGATCTTCACGTGATCCGGGACCATATTGGACATTACATAAATAGGAAATCGTTGGATGTTTCATAAAGCCATTCACGGAATATGTTCTATATTTGAACTCTCAATATATGACAGTTGTTCTGTAGTACTAGTGCACAAGCCGAGTGTAATAAAGTAGAACACGAATCATGTACGAAGTGATTTAGATTCTTAAAGATGGAAACGTGAAGATGAAAGCGACAGAAGCCAAAGAAAGGCAAGCCCCGTTAAAGGAAAAGTACAGAGATGATCCTGAATCCGCGTGCGTCACTTTTTCAGTTACCGGCGAGGTCGTCCGCGATGAATTGTCAATTCTTATTCCAACCCACATTGGTAATTTAGTTTCCGGTTTGCATCCGGCTGCAGGCGGCGATGGCACAGAGGGCTGTTCTGGCGATATGTTGCTTGAGTCTCTGGTAGGGTGTGCGGGCGTAACTTTGCAAGCAGTGTCACATGCGATGGGGATAACGGTGAATGCTGCAAGCATCACGGCCGAAGGTGATATGGATTTTCGTGGGACACTGGGTGTGGATCGAGAAACGCCGGTCGGCATCACATCCATTCGATTACATTTTGACATCGACTGCGACGCCGACGAGGAGTCTATCACCAAAATAATATCGCTCACAGAGCGTTATTGCGTGATTTATCAAACTTTGGTCGGAGGGCTTTCTATTACCACAGAATGCGATAATTCGAGATCGGCCTCATAGAATTACCCAAAATACCACTGTCCGCGTAGAATAGAGTCGTATAATAAACATACGCTTATGCGTTTGGCCATTTGAATTTGCAAAATCGCGATCGATGGCAGACTTTTCAATTTGCAGCTCGCAACTCAATCTTTGGTTAATGGTATCTACAGATATGATTCGTAGTAAATCACTGATGACTTTATTGCTGGGGACCCTCTTTTGCATTCAAAGCAGTTTAGACGCGCAGAATAAGCCTGCACCCAAAGGCGTTCAAAAGAAGCCTACACAAAACAAGCCACAGTCGGTGCAAGAACAGATTAAGAGCAAGTTGCCACACCAGGATGGTAAATCCGCATCACCCATTCCGGTCAGGCCGGTCGATCCGAAGACGAAAAATGCGGTTAAACTAGCAGCGACTCAAATAGACGCCATCATTGAAAACAGGCTAAAAGCTGAGGGACAACGGCCGAATGCAATGGCCAATGATGCGCAGATCGGTCGCAGGTTATATCTGGATATTATCGGTACGATTCCAAGCGGACGAGAATCATTCCAATTCTTGAGTTCTTCACGCAGCGATAAGATCGAAGTGTTGATAGATCACTTGCTAGATCATCCTGGATATGCAAGTCATGCATTTAACTACTGGGCAGACGTGTTACGGATTGTAGATCGTTCCGGTGGCAACACTTACATTCGGCCGTGGGCAGACTGGGTAAAGGGAGAGCTTAGAAAGAACACCCCGTGGGACAAGATGGTGTTTGAGATGCTGACAGCCAGAGGGCAAGTCTTTGACAATCCTGCTGTCGGTTATAGGCTGCGGGATTTTGGGATGCCCCTAGATCACCTAAACAACACGATCCGCGTTTTTCTGGGCACTCGAATCGGCTGTGCTCAGTGCCATGATCATCCATTTGACAAGTGGACCCAACGCCAATTCTACGAATTGGCGGCGTTAGATGGCGGTGTGCGGACTTCGTTACCTCGCAGTGAATGGGGACAGAAGAACATGAAGGCCACGCTCAAGATTGTCGGTGAGCGTAGCCGCGAAGCGGGCAAGATGCGACAGATCGAGCGATGGAATCGTTACGGTGTGACAGAGACGGCAGCCCAGCTTAAATACCCGCATGATTACGTGTATGACGATGCCAAGCCCGGACAGGTTGTGAAACCATCCGTGCTGTTCGGCACACTGCCGGAGGCGAAAGAGGGAGAATCTCGCCAAGAGCAATTGTCCCGATGGATTGTCTCAAAAGACAATGATCGGTTCGCAAAAACACTTGTGAATCGTTTATGGAAACGAGCATTCGGCATTGGGATTTTCGAACCGGAAGATGATCTGATGGACGATACGCCAATTTCGAATCCAGAGCTGTTAAATTATTTAACCGCAAAGATCAAAGAGCTGAACTTTGACATGAAGGAATTCATGCGGATCATATATCACACCCGAACGTATCAGCGACAAGTGACTTACGATGATATAGATCTCACGCAGCCTTACTATTTTCCCGGGCCGGTGCTGAGACGCATGACGGCCGAACAAGTCTGGGATTCGGTGATGGTGATGATCATGCCTCAGCCTCATTTGTACCAACGACCAGACGAATCGGCGTATTTAGCAGCACTAAATGTCTCCCCAAACCTTTCATCCTTACAACTTCAAAACGCGGTGGAACAGGTGTTCACAACAGAGGCAGATGTTCGCAAAGCCGATCGGCTTGAGTTATACCGAGGACTAACGTTACGGCGTGCTTCCGAGTTGCCTCAACCGCTACCTCGTCGTCACTTTTTGAGACAGTTCGGACAAAGTGACAGACAAATAATCAGTGACAGCACGGTGGATGGAACCGTTCCGCAACTGCTGGCGTTGTTCAACGGTCCGGTTACTCACATGATCCTTGAAGCGGGCAGCGTAATGCACCGCGAAGTGATTGGTTCACGCGGCACAAACCAATTACAGGTGATTTTTCTAAGTATCCTTGGGCGTTATCCAACTACCTCGGAGAGAAATCTCGCCATGCAGGAGATTCAGTACAACACGAAAAACGGTGAAGGCAATCTCGGTTATGGAAATGTGATTTGGTCATTACTCAACACCCGCGAGTTCTTGTTTATTCAATAACCGTAGGCGATCACATTATGTTAGCTAGATTTAAAGGCAGACACGGGAAAACAGAGGATTGAGCTGAATAAAGCTTAGGAGTGTAACGATGAGAACAAAGTTGGCAAAACCAAAGGGATCTGACAGACGTCAGTTCATGCAAATGGCTGCAGGTGCGCTGCTGGGAGTAAACGTGTTATCCAGCGAAGAGGCGTTCGCAGCAGCATCAGATGGCAAGGCAAAACAGATTGTGTACCTGTTTATGGCTGGCGCAATGTCTCACATCGACACATTTGATCCTAAGCCCGGTAGTAAGAATCAGGGTCAGACTGGGACTCTAAATACTTCTATTTCAGGTGTGAAGTTTGGAGAGAGTTTTAAAAACCTCTCAAAGCTCACGAGTGAAATGGCCGTGATTCGCGGGTTGACGCAGGAAACCGGTGCACATGGCCCGGCACGATATTTAATCCGCACCAGTTACAAGGAAATCGCATCGACCCAGCATCCGGGGATGGGGTCATGGATTCAATTACTTGATGGTCGCATTAGTAAAACACTACCCTCGACAGTGCACATTGGTGGCGACGGAGAAGGGCCAGGTTACTTAGGAACTAAATATGCACCCGTACCTATTGCTGATCCGGCACGCGGATTGGAGAACACCAAAGGACCAGCATATCTAAAAGAGTCGCAGTTTAGTCGTCGATTACGACTAAGCGAAGGATTCGATCGTAATTTCAGAAGCGTGACGCAAAACAACTCCAAGGTCAACGGTTACGATGCGTTATATCAAGAGGCCGTTACGCTGCTTAAGAGTGACGACATTAAGGCGTTTGATATCAACGCAGAGTCTGATGCCGTGAAGGAAAAGTACGGCGCAAATCGGTTTGGGCAAGGATGTTTGCTTGCACGGCGTTTGATTGAGTCGGGTGTTCGATACGTTGAGGTGCAATCTGGTGGTTGGGATATGCACCGAGATATCTTCAATACGATGCCGACGCGGGGTGGTGAGTTGGATCAAGGGGCCGGGGCACTGATCAGCGACCTGAAGGAGAGAGGTTTGCTGGATCAAACGATGGTCGTAATTGGCACGGAATTTGGACGCAAACCAAATATCAACGTAAATACCGGCCGGGATCATCATCCCGCAGCATTCTCTGGAATGTTAGCCGGCGCCGGCATCGCAGGTGGTCAGGTATATGGCTCTACTGACGCAGATGCCTTCTATGTTGAAGACGAAGTGATGAGTGTGCAGGAGTTTAACGCCACGATCGCAGCTGCAATGGGCTTGCCATATGAAGAGGAGATTTTCTCTTCAACAGGTCGCCCGTTTACAATCGGTAACGGCGCCGGTCCTGTCGAGAAATTACTTGCCTAATTCTCTGCTGAGCATCAATGACTGCGAGCGTCATTCGTGTTATCGCCTAAGTCGTGGGAAAGGCAGCCAGCCAGGTCGTTTCGTTCTTACGCTGTGAAGGTTTCCACCTGCAGTGACATAAAGTGTTCGCAAGTCCTCATCGCCGAACGCACAGTTGGTTGTCTCATCGTGGGGGATCGGGACGATCGTTAGTAGCTTTCCATTTGGTGAGAATACGTA
>JAKUOW010000166.1 GCA_022451045.1 Pirellulales bacterium
GCAAAGCTGTTGCTACATAATCAAAAAATGAACTCACGTCATGCTGGTCGTGAAGTGAAAATGAGATATGGCGTAGACCTAGATCTGGATCGTGACCGCGGTGTCACATTTCCGACAGGTACATTAACGAATGATCTAGATGCCGTTTTGGGGGACCCCGATGTTGACATTGTTGTACAGCTGATCGGCGGCACCACTACAGCAAGAAGCATCATGTTAAAGGTTCTCGATGCCGGGAAGGACGTTGTCACTGCAAACAAGGCACTGCTGGCAGCGCACGGCGCGGAGCTATTTCAACGAGCTCGTGAACGTGGATGCTGTATTTCGTTTGAAGCAGCCGTTGCTGGTGGTATCCCTGTGATTGCAAGTATTAGCGAGTCTCTCACGGCCAATAGGATAGAGTCGGTCCGTGGTATCCTGAATGGGACTTGTAATTTCATTATCACTCAGATGCAGGAACATGGCTCGGATTATTCTGACGTGCTTTTGAAAGCGCAGGAATTGGGTTATGCAGAAGCTGACCCATCCCTCGATGTAAATGGCAGCGACACGGCGCAAAAGCTAGCGATCCTGGCACAAATGGCCTTTGGATTGCACGTTGATTGGCAAACCATTCCCAGAAAAGGCGTCGACGAGTTAGGACTGCAGGACATTCAGATGGCCGATGCACTAGGTTATCGAATAAAGCTTTTGGCGACTGCAGGAATCAGCGAGTCGGAACCAGTTCTTTCTGTCAGCCCAACCCTTGTATGCAAGGACGAGCCGTTAGCTTCTGTTAGCGGTGCATTTAATGCGGTGCAGATTGTTGGAGACGCAGTCGGCCCAGTTTTTTACCAGGGTTACGGTGCTGGTGAGATGCCGACTGCCTCTGCAGTTGTATCTGATGTTATCGCAACGGCTTGTGGTCGCGCTGCTCTCACATTCGACAGAATGAAGCTATGGGCTGCGGGCGATGCGAAAGTATCAGCACCAAGCGTCGAACATGCGAGTGTACGGTGGTTTGTTCGTTTTCCATGTGAATTAACACGCGAAGCACTAGCCGAAGCAATTGTTGTGGACATTGGCACTGTTTGCGAGTGTGATGCCGGTGTTGGTGCTATAAGCGAGGCCTGCACACGACGTGAAATTGAGATGCGTCTGGGTAACCTGGGCGAGAGCATGACGTTATTACCCGTACTTTAGAGCCGTAATTTAGCGTGAACGAAAACAACGAGACTTTACGGATCTTGATTATTCAGCCGGGTTACCATCGAACGGATGCCCGTGGTGGAAATTTCACAACTGCGTTGCGATGGAAGCGTATGTTGAAGGCGCAGGGCCACCGTGTGCGCATTGACGGCGCATATACGGGCCAAAAGATCGATGTGCTGATTGCCCTTCATGCACAAAAGAGTGCACGCTGGATCTCCCAGTGTGCGAAACACTCACCTCAGGTTGCAATCGTTGTTGCTCTAACGGGAACAGATATCTACGGTGATTTGCGTGGTTGCGCGGTTGGCCAGCATTCCTTGGATCTTGCAACCGCAGTCGTCGTTTTGCAAGGATTAGCAGAGAAGGAACTGGCGGCCCGTTATAAAAACAAGACACATGTTATTCACCAGTCTTGTGAGCCACCTCTTAAGGCGAAACGGGCAAGCGGCGTATTTGAAGTCTGTGTTTGCGGACACATGCGTGATGTTAAAGATCCGATGAGAACCGCGATGGCAATACGCCGGCTACCGAAGGCATCTAGAATCCGCGTTAAACATATCGGTGGAATTATTGAGTCAAAATACCGTGAACGAGTTGAGCGGGAGCAGAAACGAAACAGTCTGTATGAGTGGCTGGGTGAGCTATCGCCTAAGATGACACATCGTGAAATTGCCAAGAGCCATCTGCTGGTGGTGTCGAGTCGCTCAGAGGGTGGCGCTAATGTAGTTTCTGAGGCGATTGTCGCCGGCACACCTGTGGTATCTACACGGATCCCCGGATCCATCGGTTTGCTCGGCGAGAAATATCAGGGCTATTTCAGCACGGCAAATACGAAGGAGTTGCGGGAACTGCTTTTACGCATTGAAGGCGACGATGGGTTTTACCGCAATCTACAAGATGCATGCGAAGCCCAAAGCCCCCTTTTTGCACCTGAGCGAGAACGAGCGGCGCTTAAAGAGCTTATTCAGTCACTGGTGGCGTAGCGATAACTTTCTCTTCGGCGTCCATTAATAGGCAAAGTGCTGAGCCCACTGCCATCACGGCGCCACAGACATAGAACATCGTGTTCCAGTCATAGGTCTCGGAAATATAAACAAGTAACGGGGGCGACGCCGCTGCGCCAAGATTCCCCCACATGTTACCCCAGCCAAGTATGCTACCGGCAAAGTCGCCGCCAATATCCTGATTAAATGCCCACATGGATGGCACTGCAAAGTCCACACCGAATGCCATCGCAGCCATCATCGCGGTAACGGCCCAAGGATTATCCAGAAATGGACAAACACAGAAGGCAGATGCTGATAAACCGATACCAAGCATCAAGGGTAGTCGTCGACCCCAACGTACGCCAATGCGTCGGGCTAATCGATCAGTGAATACGCCCCCTGAAATAGAACCGAACCAAGCGACGATAAAGGGCGTCATCGCCATTAGCCCGCGTTCATGGATTGGCGTTTGATATTCTTCCAACAGATAGGTGGCGAACCAGGTCCCTACGAAAAGCCATCCAATGTTCACGCAAATCTGCATGGCACTTGAAGCCCAAAGACTGCGATTTTGAAGGATTGCCATCATCGGAAGTGCCTCGGCCTGTTTAGGGTTGTTCCCGGCATCGCCGTGAATCTTCGTAAGTTCTAGTTCGTTGACACCAGGATGCTCACTCGGGTTATCGCGAGCAACAAACCAGAAAAAACCAGCTACGAATATTCCAAGAGCTCCATATATCCATAGTACCGGCCGCCAGCTTTTAACGTACAAGCCCTTTAATTGTGATGGGAGGATGGCCTCGACAAGGAAACGGTTTAGCTTATGTACATCCTTTTCCGAGACATCATCACCGGCATCGATACGTTTTATAATGGCCGCAGCAGTCTTGTTTAGGCTCTTGAGACGCGCAAAAGATTCTGCCGAATAAAAATCCTGGCTTGTTATTTGTTGATTTAATTCGGCGATAAAGTCATCCGCGGAATTGGTGCGTCGCACCTTTTGGAGGCGTTCGGCCAAGTAGTTGGCATGTACGGGTTGCTCGGTAAACTCTTCGGGCCAAAGAGTGTTGTGGATCGATGGTAAGTCGATTACAGAATCCGAATTAAACGTCATTTTTGCGTCGGATGGGACTAGTGCGACGATCAGGACCGTTGTGATTATGGGAGCAAGTACCGCTCCGATGCGGCCGCCACCGGATACGATTGCGCTTGCTCCACCACGCCCTTCTAATGGAATCCAGCGACTGATAATGGTTGAACTTGTCGGGTAGGCACCGGATTGTCCCAGACCATAAGCGGCACGAGTAATTAGCAGCATTACGAAACCACCAGCAAGTCCCATGAGGGCCGTAAATACCGACCACGTGAGAATGTATATCGTTAGCATGCTTCTGGCACCATAACGATCAGACATCCAACCAGCCGGCACCTGTCCCAATGCATACGTCCAGAAGAAGGCACTCAAAAAGATGCCCATTTGTTGCTTAGTAAGACCTAGATCCTGCCGTATATACGGCTCAGCGATGCCAACACAGAACCGGTCAAGATACAACAGCACCGCCATGAGAAAGGCGGCTGCAATTACCAGATAACGTCGTCGCGTGGGTTTTGGATTCAAGTGTATACTTCTTGTTGAAATTAGTTATGCAACACAGCTATCTACATCAATTCAGTTAGCTTGCGCCCGAATGGTAAAGCCTTTATCGGACGGCCAAAATGATCTATGTAATGCCGGTCAGTATCGATTCCGAGATGGTCATAGAGTGTCGCGAGTACATCCTGTGGTGTAATCGGATTGTCTTTAGGGTAGGCACCTTTGGCATCAGATGAACCGACAGCACGCCCACCTTTAATAGCCCCACCCGTTATGGCAGCGATAAATACGAAAGGATAGTGGTCCCGCCCGTTACTTCCGTTTACTTTCGGTGTCCGGCCAAATTCACCCCACGCCAATACCATGGTGGATTCCAGCAATCCACGATGATCTAAATCATCAATCAACGCGGAATAGGCTTGATCCCAACGGGGTAGAAATCCATTCTTCATCGAGTCAATGCCCTCAATATGGGTATCCCACCAACGGCAGTCAACTGTAACCAGTCGTACACCAGCCTCGATTAGTCGCCGGGCCAGTAGAAACCGCTGATTGAAAGCACTGGCACTACAGCGGGTCGGGTCCATGGGGTCGTACTTCTCAACGAATCCATATCGTTCACGCGTCGTAGAGTCTTCCGAGTCGATATCAAAAGCATTTCGCGCGTTATCCGATTGCAGGATGTCGTATGCTCGTTGTTGGAAAGTATTTAAGGAATCCATTTGCCCACTGGAATCCAACTTGCCCTTTAATTGATCGAATTCTCTAAGTAATCCCTTGCGGTCTTGAAAACGACTATTGGAGATCTGTTCACTAAGGGTGAAGTTTTGAAGGTTGAATGAGCCTTTCGTAGCTGGGTCAGCAATGGTTTCAAATGGTTTATGTGCTGGTCCCAGATATGCGGAGTCTGTCCCGGGGACCTGTCGAGGTACCATTACATAAGCAGGCAATTCCTTCCGCGTGTGGCCTAATTGTTCAGATACGATCGAGCCACAGCTTGGATGCACATTGATTGTTGGATCCGGACCGGGGTCGTATCCGGTAAACACGATCTGGTCACCGGCGGAATGACCGGCGTTCTTATGATGCAGGCTGCGGATGATAGACCACTTGTGTTGAATGGAAGCACATTGAGGCATCATATCTACAATTTGTATGCCGGGGACGGATGTGTTTGTGGCCCCAAAGGCTCCTCGGTATTCGACAGGAGCATCGGGTTTTGGATCCCAGGTTTCATGCTGACTCGGACCACCGCGCATCCATAAGAGAATCACTGAACGATTAGATTGAGAAGATGCGGCGGAATGGGATTCAGCCTGAAGTAAATCTGGCAGGGTAAGGCCAGTTAATGCCGCTGAACCTGCTGATAAGAAGGCTCTTCTATCTGTAGGTCGGTCAAGATTCATCAATATTAAACCTGTGTGAGGCAGATACGCGTACTTGTCGCATTGTATCGATTATGGCGCCATGGTTATACGCTGTTTTGCAGTGATCAATAACTCGCATGGCATGTATAGTGTCTTCAGACAATCGTATAATGCACAGATCGAAACGTTATTCAGGGAGTTTGTAAAAGGCGATGATCGACCCAATGTCAGGAAACGATGCGGCTATACCGGAAATCGAACCGAGTGAACAATTGCCATTCATGACGCTCGACACGACAGATTTTGAAAATATGTCGCGTGGAGAACAGATACGTCATTTTGAAGTTGAGGGCTATGTTGTTCTGCCGCGGATTCTCGATGTAGAAATGATTGCGCGTTTGAAAGAGGAACTCGCCGACGCCGAAATGGGGCATAAGAGTTACAGCACTTACCAAACGGTAGGTGAGCAACAGCCGCAATGGCACAGCAGAGCGTGTTGTGAATTAATTGCACATCCGCCGATGATCGATTTCTTATCCGATTTGTTGGGCGATGACATTGTGTTTACTCGGGGCTTTTTTCAGCGTACCATGCCCGGCTCTCCTCCGATTTCTATGCATACTGATGGACAACCCTACGGTTCAGACTTGTTTGGCTTTGAAGGTAGCTGTCCTCGTCTTGTGCGAGTCTTGTATTATCTGGATGATCTAACCCCTGAACGTGCTCCGTTTAGAGTTATACCTCGGTCACATTTGTCCTATCATGCTGACGCGAATCCATATACTCGATTCAAATACCATCCAAAGGAAGTCACAATCACTGTGCCAGCGGGGTCAGCGGTATTGATCCCTGTAATGCTGTTTCATGGCACACACCCAAATGTCGATCCAACGCCGAGAGAACTGATACAGTTTGGCTACCGAGCAGCGTGGGCAGGACCTGTACAGCCAATGGAAGAATGGCCGGAGACCTTGGTCGCAAATGCTCCGGAGGTAGCTAAACCATTTCTGCAAAGTGTGAACACCTCCGATTATGATTGGGTTCAACCGCACAAGCCGCGTGATATGAAAACCGAGTCATCAGCGGTAGACCCTGATCGATGGGATAAGTCGTAGCCGGTATCTGGGAAATTAGCAGATCAATTTGGGATGGAAAGATGAAAGAATTATTGCAAGTCGTTAGCGTGTGCATTTTATTGACCGTATTAACCTCCGCCGTGATGGCTGAGCCAAAGGCAGGCAAGCAAACAACACACAGCGTATCTCTAGATGTTGACGGTGAAAAAGTAGATGTGGGTTTCCATCTTTATTTGCCCAAGAATTATGACGGTGAATCCAAAGTGCCTTTGTTGCTTTTCCTCCATGGCTCCGGTGAACGTGGCGACGATTTAGGCCTTGTGCTTAAATGGGGACCACCAAAACATATCAGCAAAGGTACGGATTACCCGTGCGTTGTTTTGAGTCCGCAATGCCCTGCGGACGAACGTTGGCGGCCGGAAACACTCGTACAACTGGTGGATTGGGCACGCGGAGCGCTGCAGATTGACCGTAGCCGCATGTACGTAACCGGCTTGAGTATGGGTGGGACCGGAAC
This sequence comes from Pirellulales bacterium, assembly GCA_022451045.1. Classification (GTDB taxonomy): domain Bacteria; phylum Planctomycetota; class Planctomycetia; order Pirellulales; family Pirellulaceae; genus UBA11883. Next base: position 6,732 of record JAKUOW010000166.1, read on the forward strand.
ATTCGCACTTATAGATAAATACCCAAAGCTATTCGCAGCTGCCGTGCCTATCTGTGGAGCCATCGAGACGAAACAGCCTGAGCGATTGGCTGAAGTTCCTATTCGTGCGTTCGTAGGATCAGAGGATCAAGTCGTTCGTAAGATGGTTGATCTGATAAAGTCTGTACAAGACGCTCGCGGGAAGGCCAAGCTGCATATTTTTAATGCGGTTGGCCATGTAAGCTGGCCGATGGTTTATGAGCACGATGAATACCTTGCGTGGTTGATGATGCACAAACGCGGCGATAAATAAGCGGCCTTGTGCCTACTGTGAAGAGGGAGTTGATCGCACATGCAAGTTCTCTTAATCATCGTAATTTCTTTGCACTTAGTTTGTGTTTTAACTGCTGGCGGCGCGCCTTTGATAGCTCTGGTACTTCATGGACGGAGAATGCAGCGACGGCTGGATGTAAGTCAGCCCGGCGGAGCTAAGCTAATATTGTGGAGCATTGTAGGGCTATGGGTGGGCACCTTTCTCGGAGTCCTGATTGGCTGGCTTAAATGGGACGACGTTTATTCTGCCAAGCTATCCGTCCTAAGTAATAGAGTGTTCTATTTGGGTTTGGAATGGCTCTTCTCGATGGTCCTTCTTAGCTGTGTTTACTGGTGGTGGCGGAGAAATGAAACCGTAAATGGTTGGAGACATGTTTTTCGTGCGCTGTTAATCCTGTTGGCATCGTTGAATTTGCTTCATCACTTCCCCGTCTTCTTCTCAGCGATGGGTGCCATTTCTAACGACGTGGCCTTGGCAGGGGGAAAACTATCGAGCTCACAATTCAACGAAATGGTGTTCCAAACGGCCGCAATTTCGAAGACGCTCCATGTCGTTATGGCATCGATCATGATAGGTGCCGCATCATTAACCCTGCTCTGCACACGTGAATATGTCCTTGGAGGAACAGTCGATCAGGGTTGGTCGCGTTTGGCTCAGTGGGCTGCAAGGACGACGTTTGTTACGTTTGTGATAATCGTTCCCACGGGAATCTGGGCGGTGATGAATATGACCGAGGTCAGAATGGATGCGATTATGGGCGATGATCCTGCCGCGACAGTTTGTTTTGGATTAGCGATGCTATTGGTGGTCGCACAAATGCACCAATGGAGCCAGATTGCATTTGGCAAAGTTGAGGTGCGAAAAGTAGCACAGGCTGTCACGACCCTGATTACCACGGTCATTCTTATGACCGGTATAAGTCAGCTGAGTTAGCGATGTGATTGCGTGGGATGCACTGCCAATGTGAATTCATGCGTAAAACTCTCATCAGGCTCGAGCACCAATAACCCTTCATAGGGCGGTTTAAAGCTCTGTCCGCCAGGGATCAAAGTATAGGGTTCGATGCAAATAGCCTCGCGATGAGGCGGTGTGTATACGACGCAATACTCGCAGCTTTCGTCCCATGTGAATTCGAGTGCTACGTCAGCTTCTAAATCCTCGATTTGTGCTGTGGCGACTCCACGCTCAAATATCGTGCCGCCAAAAACGTCATCCAAGATGAGACTGCTAAATGGCATGCCGTTTTCAAAGTCTTCATGCGGTTCTAGTAACGTGCAATCGCCTGTTGCGATCATCTGAGCGCTCCACCATTACCGAGGGGGCCTTGCCACTGATGCGCAACGTAGAGACAGGGTCGTCAAGGGGAACCTCCTGCCCAGCGTCAGTGGCCTGCTTCACCAACTTTGCACGG
>JAKUOW010000167.1 GCA_022451045.1 Pirellulales bacterium
CCCAGCTGAGTAGAATTTGCCGGACGGAATTCAATTTCCGAATCGTACACCGCCCTTAACAACAATCGGGGCACCGGTTCGCCGTCCGCTCCAAGTACTTCGATCTTTGAATCTAAAGGCGACTTGTTTCTAGCGGCATTTGTCTCAAGAACCCATTGCTCACCAGCTTTGGCATCAAAAGAAAACAAATCATCATCTGTTGAAACCTGTGCATCTTGTTCCTCAGCAGCAAAGATAACACCTGTACCTACTGCCGGCACGTTAAGATGTGTTGCTGTATTCACCGCATTATTTGGCTCGAGCTCTGCTACTCTCTGCAACTCTTCTAGTTTAGGTTGTTCGCCGTAATCAATATCACTTGGGACGTCCGCTATAACCTGCCCAATTGAGTCCAATCCGCCACCCTTCACGTTCACTGGTATTTCACCGAGGCTGCCATCAAGTCGACCGGCCACGAGTCGCTTGTCATTGGTAAAATCAACAGCTGCAATCCAATCCGACTGGCCTTCTACCTTACGTAACATCCGCATCCCGTCTGCCTGCCACACCTTCGCAAGACCATCTTCAGCGCTGCTCGCAATCATCTCGCCATCGTTTGAATAGGCGATGGCAAGCACTGCTTGCTCATGTGCAAAGGTTGACGAGACAAGTGGATTCGTCCCTTCAAGCGCTTCTCTACCAATCCGCCACACACGAATACGATTATCCACACCAGCTGCCGCAACATATTGACCGTCCGGACTAACCGCCAGACAGTAAAGCTCCTTAAGGGACTGGCTTAGGGTGTCCAGCCGTTTAAGCGATAACAGGCTCCAAATCTTAACGGTGCGATCTCCGCTTGCGGAGATTAATAGCGGTTTATTCGGATGATAGGCAAGGGAATAGACAGCCCCATTGTGCCCGTCCAATACTGCGGTGATGGACTGCTCCTCAGTTGACCACAGAATTATCTGCTTATCGTAACCGCCGCTAGCAATCTGTTTTTTGTCCGCGGAAATCGCGACCGAGTAAACTGCGTCACGATGTCCTGTTAATTCTTTCAATAAAACGCCATCTTCAACGTTGTACACACGAACATTGCCACTTACGCCGGTTTCTCCTGCTCCTGTAATCAGCCACTGGCCATCAGTTGAGAACACAACGCTATTCACCGCACCTGGAATACCTCCCAAGCTTAATAGCGGCTTCATTTCGATCCGGTCGTATACGACAACTTCTCCGTAGGAGCCTGCAGCAATCAGTTTGTTATCTGGTGATACGGCAACGGTGTTAATCGGTACTGTTGGTTCACCCCTCAATTCAATCTTTGGCGTCACAAGAGTAATCGGTGGCTCATTACCATCGGGCCCTACCGCCCCCTGGCTTACCCATCGTGCCAGCAGTGCTTTTTCGGAGTCATTCGGTGCTTCATTGTCCTCCGGCGGCATGGCTGGTTTTGCATCACCGTTTAGTACACGCACCAAACGACTGAGGTTCGCATGTTTCGGTGTAATTACCGCACCATTTTCGCCACCTTGCAGCATTGCCTTATGACTGGATAAATCCAACCCACCTTGTTTGTCATCCGCATTGTGGCAACCAACACAATATTTCCGCAGCAACGGAGCGACTGTGGATTCATACGAAACCATTTCTTCGCCGTCGGTTACATCATCTTCACTCAACGCGAACGCTGGATAGTGCAGCAGGGTAAGGACGAGCGAAGCAAATTTAAGATATGTTTGCATGGTAAAAATGATTAATTACGACCATTTATCGGTTAAATAAAAATTCCCGTGATGTTAATACGCTCCAATAGAGATCTTCCAGCACAATGCGACGATCTTCTTCCGGTGTATCCGCATCAATAATCTCACTCAATCGTGCAACTTCCTCTTCCGTTGCATATCGTCCGATCGCGGACAAATAGAGTCGTTGGATAATATCTTTAGAACTGGCCATCTCCTTCATTGAGACGGCGATAACATTCTCGTTGCTTTGCAACTTTGAGTTGAGCGTGTCGCCATTATAAAGATGAAGAACCTGAGTCATGCTGGGTTCGTCGCTACGTTCGCATTCGCAGGTGATGATGCGATCCGGTCGGCCAAACGTTGAGAGAAAATAGTTCGCTACGTTGGAATCCGGCAACTGCAACGCCCGCGTACCTTTATCATGCCCGGCGAATTCCGTTGGTACACCTGTCACAGTACTCAGTGCGTCAAGTAACACCTCGGCTTTCAGACGCTTCGGGTAATAGCGGGAGTAGAAGCGTGTATCTGTTTCGTTCCCGTCAACGCGTTCACTGGATCGTTGATACGTCGTTGAAAGCATTATTGCACGCATTAAGGCACGAAGATCATACTTGTTCTCGGTCAGGTATTCCGCAATAGCGTTTAGCAGTTTTTCGTTTGATGCGGGATTCGTCACCCGCAAATCATCCACACTTTCAACGAGCCCCACACCTAGATAGTTTGCCCAAATGCGGTTCGCGATGGACCGCGCGAAGTACGGATTGTCAGCCGAGGTCAGCCACTGTGCAAGAACAATACGTCGATCGCCTGTCGCTGAAAACGGCACCGCCTCTGCATCAAGCGGTCTAGGCGATTGCGGCCTACCGGTGCTCGGCTGCAGAAGCTCACCCTGAGTATCGCTAAATATAACCCGTTTAGCATCACCGGCTGTATTGCCTTGCCCCCAACCTTTAGCCCGCACACGCGAGAACATATTGGCCATCCCGTAGTATTGGTCGTTTGTCCACTTTTCCAACGGGTGGTTATGGCATTTCGCACAATTGATTGACAGACCCATGAACGCCTGTGATACCGTTTCTGCCATGTCTTCCGGAGACTGATGAAGTGAATAGAAGTTTGCCGCACCATTGACGAGTGTCGAGCCGCTGGCCGTAACAATTTGCCGCACAAATTCATCCCAGGGCAGATTACTATCAACGCGTTCGCGTATCCACTTGTAATACGAATCCACGGCCGATTTTGGAAGCACCGCACTGTTAACCAGTAGCAGATCTGACCATTTGTATGACCAGTAATCAACGAATTCACTTCGCTGCAGGAGCGCCTCGACCAGACGTGCACGCTTTTCAACTGAAGGTGTTTCGTCCTCCAAAAATGTCGTCAGCTCTTGATGAGTGGGCAGGATACCGCTGGAATCCAGAAAGGTCCTTCGGACAAAGGTCGCATCGTCACACAGTGGTGACGGAGGCACACGTAACTTCTTGAGCTTTTCATTTACTAGTTCGTCGATGAAATTTGCTGTAGGTTCATTTTCAAATGCATTGTTCGGCAAGTTATTTTCAAACGGCACACTTACAAATGCCAATTGATTGATATTTAAATACCAAACTTTGATCGCACCTTCACCGGACCCCACAACAGACACCTCACCGTGGTCCCCAACCAACGCCACATTTTGATCCACGGTTGTATATTTCGCCCATCGAGTGACGTCTTCTGTCGAGCCATCTGAAAAATGCGCCAACACTACAAGCTGTTGCGAATCACCTGGCTTTTGAGTTGAGTAGCGTGGCAACACCTCAAGATTATCAATTACCGCATCGGAGTCACTCGGTCCTACTGTCCCCTCTGCAATCCACTCTGCTAATACGCGGTACTCGATTTCATTTACATCCAGCCTCACGCCTCCTTTGTGTGGCACGACGCCCGTCGGTTTCGTCAATAACAGGCTGCGCCCAGGATCAGTTGGCACGATGCGACGACCTCGCGCCTGACGAGTCAAGTAGGAATAATCAGCCGCCAAGTCAAACCCAAACAAGGTCAGCCTGAAGCCGTTCTGGCCGGCACGTGCGCCGTGACAGGCACCTGAGTTACATCCAGCTTTACTTAGCACTGATTCAACGTGGTTACGAAAACTCCAGCGAAATTCCTTCTCTTGCCCGGTAACATGGACTTCCGCCTGCGATTCTCCAGCATCACTTTTAACGGTAACCATCGCGGTTCCGTTTCCAACAGGCACTGCACGCCCGTCGATTACTTTTACGACCGATTCATCTGAGCTACCAAACTCAAGACCTTCGGTCACTTGCCCGAGATATTCGCCGGACTCTTTCTCTTGAACAACCAGCCTTTGTCTGGCCTGAGTTGTGGATAACTTAACGACGCCCGGGATCAACTCTATCTCCGCCTGAGCGACTCCACTGCTAACTAACACTGCAATTACAGCGAGTAGCGGTCTGGCAATATTCGGCTTTGTCACGATTGCCCCCCAAATAATTCCAACACAGTAAAACATTATGCCGCTTTTATATCCACGCCGCGGCGTGCTTAATCACATCCTGATGTTCCCAAGCAATCCTGCAGTTTTTTAGAACAAATCTGCGATGGCTTCAGTACCAAAGTCCACAACCGGGAATGGACGACCCGCTGGCCCTGGTAGCGTTGTTTCCAAATCAACTCCGAGACTACGGTAAATCGTCGCGACGATTTCCGATGGTTGCACAGCTTGCTCCGCTGGATAGCCACCAATTTCGTCGCTAGCCCCGACCACCCGGCCACCTTGCACTCCACCACCGGCAAAATATGCACTAAAGCATTGTGGCCAATGATCACGTCCGCCGGCAGGATTAATCCGTGGTGTGCGGCCGAATTCAGCGAGATTACATACGAGCGTGTTTTCCAACAACCCTCGTTGTTGTAGATCCTCGATCAAAGCCGAATATGCCTGATCATACATTGGAGCAACAATATCCTTCATACCCTCGATAGACGTAAACGGTTTACTGCCGTGAATATCCCATGTAATCTCGTTAAACACCGTTAAAAATGTGTTAACGGTGACAAATCGGACTCCGGATTCGATCAGTCGTCTCGCTAGCAAACAGCATTGACCAAATCGGTTTTCCCCATACCGTTCTCGAACTGCTTTTGGTTCACTCGCCAAATCAAATGCCTTACGCGCCTTGGCACTCGTCATCAATCGGAACGCTGCATCAAAATTATTGTCCAGCAGCTTTGCGTTTTCACTGCTTTCAAACCCCTTTACAGTATCTTCCACGACCTCGCGAAGTTTCTTGCGACGTGATAGCCGAGTGTCTCCTATTTCCTGAGGCGGCAATAGATCCGGAACTTTAAAGTCTGGCTTCGATGGATCCGCCATCAGATTGAACGGATCGAATGCTTTTCCAAGAAAACCAGCATCCTGGCCGTGCGGGAGGTTGCCGCCGGTGGATCCCATCGGCTCCGGCAAGACTACGTGACCAGGCAAATCATCCCGACGTCCTCGCAAATACTCCATGGCACATCCAGCGTGCGGTGTATTGATACCGCCGGTAAACAAGCGTCCGGTTTGCATCATCTGATGCCCAGTGTCATGAACGGCAGCTGCCGTGTGATAACAGCTGCGGACCAATGAAAACTTATCTGCAACTTTTGCATGCTTCGGCAGTATCTCGCTAAGCATAATCTCCGGAGATGCCGTTTGAATCGGCTTGAAGGGTCCGCGGATCTCTGCGGCAGCATCCGGTTTCGGGTCAAACGTATCAAGCTGACTCGGCGCCCCCAGATTAAAGATCATGATGACGTTTTTTTCGTCATTGCCATCATCAACCGCGCCTTTTGCTCTGGCAGCCATAAGCTGGGGTAACGTAATCCCAACAGCACCCAATGAACCGACTTGAATAAAATCGCGACGCGTTACACCATCACATGTCGTAACGCTTCCCTCGCCATGAATACGCAGCATTTCTCGACGCCTTATAAACCTTTAGGATTCCGTCATTTACCAACACAACCGTGCCCAATGACTCCATATCCTAAGGCTACCAAAACCGGTTCGCATCTACAATCGAAGAGTACCATCGACGAATTTGTATAATGCAAACTCGCCGACAAAAGCAACGCGAGCTTCGGCTGCACGATATAACTAGTGCGAAAAACGAGTTCATGCAATTGTGGCTATTAGACAATAACGGCCTGTATACCTTTTTATTCCCGTGCATCCGAATCAACCGTCGATTCAATCAGATCAATCAATTGTCGCGCATTATCCAGCTCCATCACACAGCATTACCTCCAAGACCTAAGCCACTTGTTACGCCTCCCATCTAGTGCATGTGCTAGTCTCATCTGATCCATCAACAAGTTCACCAGCAAACTATGTTGTCTATCTCCCCACTACGCTCAGCTCGCAGTATCTTCCTCTGCAACTCATCACGCACGTGCAGCATTCTGCCACGTAAGACAACTCGATGTCCATTTAGCGTTGGACTAATGGGGAGCTTTGGATGCTGCATAATCTCTGAATACAATTCCACCATGGCATAAATACAATCAGCCTGTTCGAATTGGCTGTTGCTGGTCGCTTCGGCATTTAGCCATGCTTTTATTTCACGATTGATCTCTATAAAAGTACGTGCTCCGGCTGCCGTGCTATTCATAAAGAACAGCACAAAAAGAACGCCAAGACACTTGGCGATCTGTTTCACAAGTATTATTCTCATCACAGTACCGAGTCGCTTAATTCATGGTGTAGGGGAGAATTGGTTAACCAGCCGACCTACACCTGTCATTTTACCCATGGGCGTCTTGCCACACCAATGTGTTGCATGGCGGCCTTAACCGCCTTACATCCCAAAACTGATAACACACGATGATCCCCGAAAACGTAGCACGCGACTTAGTCGATGACAGCCTTTTGTATCAGGACTTCCTTGCCCGACATGGAAGTCCTGGAGATGTCAAAAACTGGTCAGACGTATCTGAGGCTTGTTCGCTGTCTGACGCACAGGCAAACCTTTTAAGTTCTTTTACACGTCAACTCCACGTCGTCTGTATCGCCGGCGCTTGGTGCGGCGATTGTGTCAGACAAGGGCCGATCCTAAATCACATCGCGTCAGCGAGTGACCAAATTAACTTGGTCTTTATCGACCGCGATGCGTTGGCCGACGAATTCAAAGCGATCTGGACAGTTTGTGGCGGGCTACGTGTACCTCAAGTTCTCTTCTTTAATGAGGACTACCAATTTCTGGGCCATACTGGTGACCGGACAATTACCCGGTATCGGGAACTCGCAAGATTGGCCTTAGGAGATGCGGCACCCATCAACACAAGCCACAACCAATCACAGAAAACTGTTTTGGAAGACTGGCTTGAAGAATTTGAACGAATTCACTTGATTGCACGCTTGTCGCCCCGACTGCGACAAAAGCACGCGGATTAGTAATTTAGCCCCTACGTTTGAGCGAACGATTGAATGCAATTGGATAAACAGTCCTTGTGCATTCGCTTGTTGCCAAAAAGAATAGAAATAGTGCCCTCAGACTACAGACAACTTTTGCGAATTCCATTCCGCAGGATCTTGGCGTGACACTCATTGAAACGATCACTAAAGACGAGCTCATCGAGGAGTTCGACCTCTTCGACGACTGGGAAGACAAGTACCGTTTCATCATAGAGCTTGGAGATGGCCTACCTGCGTTTGATGAAAGTGCGAGAATAGAATGCAACCGTGTTCAAGGTTGTGTGAGCAACGTATGGCTCCTACCGCATGTCGGAGACGACGAACTGCTGTATTTCACTGCAGATAGTGACTCACAACTAGTCAAAGGGTTGATTGCCATCGTGATCATGCTCTTCAGCGGTAAGTCCGCTGAACTAATTCTACAATTCGATATTAGTGATCTATTTGAAAGGGTCGAATTGACTCAGCACATCAGTCGTTCGCGAAGCAATGGTCTTAATTCCATGATTCAGCGAATCAAAGCCCTTGCCTTAGCACAACTTCACCCTGAAGCATAATCCAACCCTTTCCAAATAACTCTTTCACAGGCGTGACATATGTCCTGGCCGTTATTTGCAGTTTGTGCTGCCATGTTCATCTCATCCGTTGCCGGTGGATGGGCAGTAACGATCATGCGCATGACACACACGCGAATGCAGGTGCTTTTGAGTTTTGTGGGAGGTGTGATGCTTAGTGTAGCATTATTGGAATTGCTGCCATTAGCTATTGAACAAGTTCGCTCGATTGACCAACTCGCGACCTCCATACTCATCGGACTCGTCGCGACGTTTCTAATCACTCGCCTATTCAACGTTCATCAACACGGCAACATCGATGAGACGCGCATCGATCATGATCACGACCATCCGGTTCATAGCCATGTAGTATCATATTCGCCAGAGGACTGTATTGTTCACCAAAGAAAGAATAGTTGGATTGGCTTATTTCTTGGGCTTGGATTCCACTCAATTATAGATGGCATCGCCATAGGCGCTATTTTCACCGTCAATGAACAAACAGGAACGATTTGGAATTTTACTTTGTTGGCACCACTGGCTGTAATGGTGCTACATCTCCCGTTCGAGTCCTTTTCGCTCTTTTCAGTGATGAAAGCAACCGGATGGAGCAATCGAGCTATTTACATCACCAACATCACATTTGGTACCGCCGCTCCATTGGGCACCGTGTTATTTTTGGCTGGAACATCACACCTCGCTGTCGGCACTCCTGTCATTGGAATTGGACTCGGCATTGCCGTCGGAGTATGCCTTTGTGTTTCATTGTCGGACATCCTGCCGGAACTGAGATTCGATTCTCGAGACAGATTGCCCCTTATAGCTGCCCTATTGCTTGGGATCATCTCGATATTCATTTTACACACAGTCGTGCCACACGCTCACCCGACAGAAATCTACCCGAATCATCCGGTGGAGCAAAGCTCGCATATAAGGTAATGCACTAGTTACCAATTGTTTCTCGAACTGCCTGAACAGCTTGAGCTCGGTTTGCAAAAGTT
>JAKUOW010000168.1:0-4209 GCA_022451045.1 Pirellulales bacterium
AAGCGAGGCTCAGCAATACTAATCCCCGGTACAACCATTGATCCCAATTCTCCCCGAACAACAAAGGCCCAACTATCATTACTACGCCGCTGGCGATCACAAGTATCGAAAGAACTAGACCGGCAAGCTGCTGACTTCGCACTTGCAGCGCAATTTTATCGGATGCTGCGCGATGTAGCGTTCGTAGGCAGTTAGGAAGTACACTGTCGAATCGTCGCCGCTGCACCTGTACCTGCAAGATCTTCTCCAGGTTGATCGCTCCGGCATATACCTTGTCACCCACACCTGTATTGATTGCCCTGAGGTTACCCGTCAAGTGTTGCATGTTTATCGCCGATTCACCTGCTAAAACGACACCATCTGCCGGGATCTGCTCACCTGGCCACACTTCGATAAGATCATCTGGTTCAAGGCAAATAGTCTCACGTTCAATCGACTGGCTGTTTTTGCTGGCTAATGACCGACAGGATGACGGAAACCTCGGTGCCTGAAAGTAAAGTGCAGCACGGCACCGCTGTAGCATCTGATCATGAACCCAAACACAAATGCTAATGCAAGTCGCCAACATGGCCGACTCGAATGCATGCCCTGTCACAAACAACACGGGAACCAAAATCCAGGCAAGGTGAAACATCGACAATTTGCCTGTGGCAAAACTCATAACACCTTCATACAGGATTATCCCCCCCGCAGTCATTGCAGCAATTAAATAACACGTCTGCGCATGACTCGGCACAGCACCATCAAACCAGTCAGCAAAATTCGCTCGGCCCAGGTTCGTGCTTAAATGCAAAACCGCACCGACTATAAAGAACACTAGCCCCACAGCACTCGAGGCAAACAAGGTCCAGTTCAGGCTCGGTTCACCCGGATTTGTGTTGCTACGCTTACTCCAAAGTTGACTGCCGGAGTCGAGACGACTGAGCAATCGATGTAATTGCCCACGGCTGATTTGATCTGCGTCGTGAGAGATCGCAACCTGGTTTAAGAACCGGTCACATTCAACTTTTCGAACGCCTTGGTGACTCTCCAGCTCCACCACTATCTCATTGGCAATCTCGTCATTTGCCAACGATGGAACGTAAAAGCCACTCCAATTTACAAGAGACTCTGTCATACGGTTCATTATAGACGGTGAAACCGTAGTAAATAGATTTACCTTTGGTTCAAGCTTACTGACATTGCCCAAAATCGGTTGCCCGAAAGGATGGCCAGCACGTCTTAGTGATTTAGTTATTGATTGGAAAACGAATCGGAAATGACCACAGCAACAGGCATCTGAACAAGACGCCTAGCTAACAACGACACCCTTGGGACCTTCTTGGATATGTCCAATTTGCGTACACCTTAGACCGTCACGCTCAAGAGATTTACAAATGCTATCGGCATAATATCCGCTCACAACGATTGCCATTCCAAGGCCACAATTGAAAACACGTCGCATTTCAGCATCTTCAATCTCACCGAGCTTTTGGAGCCACGGAAATACCGGCGGAACATTCCAGCTACCACCCTGAATCACCGCTGTAACTTTCTCCGGCAGAATCCGTTCAAGATTCTCTTCTAGACCGCCACCGGTTATGTGGGCGATACCATGGACGACATTTTTAACCGTGTAGTGCTGAAGGATCTTTCGCAATGGCCGAGCGTAGATTTTCGTTGGAGTCAGTAACACCTCGCCAACCGTCTGGTCTAGCTCTTCGATGTGCTCCTCAACAGACAATCCCGCGATGTCAAATATGACCTTTCTGGCCAGACTGTCGCCATTCGAGTGCAGTCCCACGGACTCCACTCCCAGAATCACATCCTCAGTCGTAATCTTTGACCCATCGATCAGATCGTCTTCTTCAACGATTCCGACACAGAATCCCGCCAGATCATATTCACCTTTGGCATATAGGTCCGGCATAATCGCTGTTTCGCCGGCTAACAACGCACAGTCAGCATCGACACACCCATCGCTGATCCCCGATACGATTTGCTCAAGTCGCTCCGGATCATCATGGGACATCGCCACATAATCCAGAAAGAACAGCGGTTCGGCACCACAACAAATGACATCATTAACACACATCGCCACCAAGTCGATTCCGACAGTATCATGCCGGTCGGTAAGTGATGCCACTTTGAGCTTCGTTCCAACACCATCAGTGCCGGAAACAAGAATCGGGTTTTGATAGCCTCGCGAAAACAGGCCGTTTTTAAAATCAACTTTAAATAGGCCTGCAAATCCGCCATCAAGCCGCATGACGCGAGGTGAAAACGTACGCTGCATCAGCTTTGGCAGTCTGGACATCGACTCTTGATACACGTCGAGGTCTACACCTGCATCCTTGTAGGTCGCTTTTGCCATATTCCGTGAGATGCTTGTTGATGAGTTCTGAGCAGCAAAAAAGCGGGGCGACGAAGCGCCACCACATCTAAGCGTTAATCTTAACGCACTTGGGCAATCGCTCCAACCATCGGTAAAAAGCTCGGCACCGATAATGTGCCTACCACTTGTCTAGTTTACCGATATCGTCTCGGTATTGGGTGAGGATTCCCCTACCAACTCATCAGCTGGTTCCGGCACAGGAATCTCGTTGACGATCTCCATCACACCATCTGTCGTATATGCAGCCACAAGGGTACGTGGATTGTCACGATCATTTGGAAAGTAGAACGCAATGATCGGTAACTGTTTTCCCTTTCCTAGCTGGTCCAATTCGTTGCTAATCTGCTCCCCAAGTGGAGAATCTTTATCCGACCAGTCTGCAATCAACTGTACGACCTTACGGTCATCCAATGCTTGTTGGACCTTGTCGGTCTTAAGGACTGCTTTCTCTAGTACTTTGCAGGTCAAGCACCAGTCTGCTGTGAAGTCGACCATGACATAGCGGCCTTCGCTGAGTAGCTTATCCAATCTTGCTGCTGTGAATAGATCCTCGCTGCCCTGAGCGGTACCACCTGATGCAGCCAGAATTTGATCAACACGCTTATCAAAACGTGCTTCCATCAGATCCGCAAACCATGTAAAGGAAAACAAACCAATCAGTGTTGCAAAACAAACAGCGCCAAATCGGTTTCTTACTTTCTTCGCCTTAGATGCCGTAAAGGGAACTCTTCCAAACCACCAGCAAGCCGGCCATAAGCCAAAGAGAAACGCGACGGTTGGGACGACCAGTTCGATGTCTACGTACGTCAGAATGAAGATGATCGTTCCGAGTAACACATAACCCATAATCTCTTTAAACGTCTCCATCCAGGCACCTGGTTTTGGGAGAAATTTCACGAGGCTCGGCTTCGCGCCAAGTATCAGGTAAGGCAATGCCATTCCCAAAGCCATCAGAATAAACACCGTGAAAACCAGAGCGACACCCGGCGCACCCGGATGTGCTGCCATGGCATAAGTGCAATAGCCAATTGCTACACCAACTCCCGGACCACTACAGGGAATTGCCAACAATGTTGTCACGATTCCTTTCGTAAATGCTGCAGCCGGTCCTTCTTTCTCAGCGTCCTGCGCCATTTTACTCGAGCCAACAAATCCAGGAATCGGTATTTCCCAGATACCAATGAAGCTCAGCCCCATCACAAAGATCACGGAAATCATAACGATATTAAACGTATCGAATTGATTCTGTTGTCCCCAGCCAAGGCCAATTCCAGTCGCCAATCCTGCAAATACAAGAAAGACTGAAAGTAAACCGAGTGAATACCATAAATTCAATTTGAATACCTGCGCCCGGTTTTCACCGGCCTGTTGCACGAAGGACATCACCTTTAAACCGATTACCGGTAACACGCATGGCATGAAATTCAGGATAAATCCGCCAAGCAGCGATAACAGAGCTACTTGCCAAAACGGCGCAGGACTTTTCAGGTCATTCTTCCGCCCACCGCCGTCGGAACTCGCCGGACTTGCCACCTCTGGTGCTTCTCCTGAGAATGTCCCGGCAAAACTCACTTCTACTTCCACATCCTGAGGTACACATTGACCAAGATCATTGGTACATGCTAGCGACTCGAGCAGTACACTGAATTCCTGCTTTGCTGCGTCGACGCCTTCCGCAAATTGAATGATGGCTGTAAAAGTGACTTCTCCCTTGAATTCTTCTACATCAAGATCACCATATTCTTTTTCGTAATGGTGAATTTCGGGTTCTTTATCCGTCGTGATGGCACCTTCAAGCACTTGCACATTCTCGTTGCCACGGATTTTGATTTTGG
>JAKUOW010000168.1:4219-8742 GCA_022451045.1 Pirellulales bacterium
CATTTCGACCCTGTGTCGTTGAATAAATATGGTATTCGTCTGCGACGGTTACCTTCAACTCCATCAAACCGTCATTGCTGTTCTCGCGTACTTTGTACGATGCTTCAACCGTAACCAACGGTCCGACAGATCCGAATCCACCACCAATACCGTCTAATCCTAATTCCCCTGGCAATTCCAGTGACAGTCCGGGACCATCCTGTGCTCGGCCTGTTGCGGTACAAAACAGACCGATAACCAAACCTAAGCAAACAATCGAGAAGACGATTCTGCGGGATAGTTGGGACATTGATGAATTCACGCTGAACTCCGAATAACTAATCGAATAAAGGCGAGGGATCGTTGATCCACTTTGGATTTAGCGAATGATGTGTGGTAAGTCACGATTTTAGTAGAAGCCGGTTTGTATCACCATACAAACCGGCCCCACAGTTGATTTTAGTATGCAAAGATTGCCTAATCATCCTATCGTCTAGCTTACGCTGTATAAAACTGCCTTAGCTGTGAAGTGAGCAATGCGACACGTTGGTCAACCGCTATTGGGTCAGCGAATTCTCGCTTTCTGACAAATAGCCAATCAAGCCATTGCATTGCTGATAATACTACGTTGACTCTGGCCAGTTGCTGAGCCAGCTGAACATCCTCAATGGAGATGTGCCGCACCTCGCGATATGCATCGATTCCCAAATTCCATACTCCTTTGTTCATCGCTTCATAGCAGCCAAGTAACCTGGCAATATCCACCACCGCTGCGTCTAATCTCATCGCTCCATAGTCGATAATACCGGATACCTTAGTTTCCTGAAAAAGAACATGGTCCGACCAGATATCTCTGAGACATGGAATGAGCGCATACGACTTTCCAGCCATTTCACGTATTGCCCGAGTTATAAACTGTGCATTTTCACGGTAGGCCTGAAGGATCACGGCGTGCGATGTGCGGCTACCGACACACACGGCAATTTCATTGACACCGCCATTTATTAGCCAATCGGAGAATTCTCTTCGATATTCGATAGATCTGGATAATCCGGACGCACCGATTACAGAGTTATGGTCTTGCGCAGCATGATGAAACACCGCCAACGCTCGCAGTGCAGCTTGCACCTGATCAGAGGTTACTGATTCAGAAGCGGGTTCGCCAGGCAACCAACCGGTCAAATCCCATTGATAATCAGCAGCGGACACAACCGTGCATCCGCTTTTGCTCGCCACTGGCACTGCAAGCGGCACATCGGTGCTCGTCGCCACCGAACGAATCACCTGATGAATCCATATCAGGTGTTGGTAAGTCGGACCGTTGGCTGGCCATCTCTTGAGGCAAAAAGTGACACCGGAGTGATCTATTACTTTCCAAATACGAGCACCACTAAAGCCACCATGAATGACTTCGTCGATTTCACGTGGTGAAACTTCGAATTGCTGAAGTACGTCCATCCTGTCTTATAGAGCCGTTGCTCAGTCAAAGAAACTGTTTACCTGAGCGTCGAGTTGGCCACGCGTTAACACCAAATCGCAGCCGGACAATTTGGCTTCTTCGATCATGGCTTCCTGGACGTGTGTTGCATAGGCAATGATCCGAGGTTCATCATCCTCAAAAATCTGCATCGCGTTTCGAGCCGAAAACTCACCACAGGCCAGATCAATGATCACCAATTGGTATTCGTTATTCGCTATAAAATCGACAACGGACTGTTCGGTTGGGAGCATTTGCAGTCGCCAACCGCTCATCTCCGCAGCATTTTGAATGCGTGATGAAAAGAACAAGTCATCTGAAAGAAACAGGCAAGTTTTCATTTGGAAGTCGCTATCCGTTCTATATTAAGTCGCCGTTTAAACCGCTTCCGGACCCACTAAGTCTTCGCTGATTTGATAAACCTCATCCACTGGAAATACAAAAATTTTGCCATCACCGATCGTGCCCTCTGGCCCAGTCTTGGCTGTAGTCATAATGGTCTCGATCGTACGGTCGACAAAATCATCATTTACCACGATTTCCAGCATTATTTTCCTCAATAGCTGCGTGTTGTACTCCATTCCGCGATATGTCGGTAATTGACCTCGCTGACGAGCAAAGCCCGCTGCGTCGCAGACTGTCATACGTTCAACACCCGCATTGGCAAGTGCCGCCTGCACGGTGTCAACTTTTGTCGGCTGGATGATGGCAACGACCAGTTTCATTTACAAAAGACCTTATTGCGCATCACCATTGTCATCAGACGAATCGACCGTATCCGCTTCATCTTCTGCATCCGGTTCCTGAGGCTCGGTTGTATCGGACGCTGTTTCGCTCACACCATCATTCTCTCCACCGGCTACAGACAGCTCTGGTGAGGTGCTGAGTTCATTCTCATCGACCTCGGCCGGTGCCTTGGCCGCTTCCATGAGTTCTGGCAGTGCATATTTCGTTTCTTCATCAACGACATAGACATCATCTAACGGTGTTTGGTCCACAGCACGGCGCAACAATAAATAAATTCCAGCTGCCGCTGAAACGAAGAATGTAAATAGAAAACCAACGGCCATCGTGCGACCGGCGATGTGAAGCGATGAAATAACTCGTGACCCAAATGCTACAGGACCGCTTATGTCATTCTGGTAATGACTCTTCGCTGCAGCTTCAAGAGTCGCTGCTCCCGTCTCACCAGCTGTGATACCGCTGACGTTGATAATCACACTCTCAGCAACGTTTGTGAAATTCATCACCACCACGTATCCAAGCATTCCAATTCCTATGCATGCCACGGTGTAGAGCAGGTATTTCAATGGAGCTTGGTATGTATAAGCCATGCTGCGACTGACAGCCTCAAACATATCCCCAGCTTCTTCTGCCATGATCGCCGGATTCATGAGAGGCCAACCAAACAAGAGCCCGAACATCAGCACCGTGATGGAAATACCAAACACGATTACTAGGATCCACAACAAACCAGCAATCGCCACACCAAACTCAAACCGTGCTAATGCTGCGATACCGAGCACGGGCAGCGCCATCACACACATGGAGATGACGATAAAGACGGGTGCCATAAACCCGGAAATGAATTTCTTCTTGCCAAAATCGATCGCCTCGCCAAACGTAACCCTTTCATGCCGGCCCAACTCGACAACGGCAATTCGACTGATAGCTCCTCCAAAGAATGACCACACGGCTAACACGAGAACGATATGCCAAATAGAGAGCGCGGCTGCATTCCAGCCGCTCACCTCTGCGGTTGGCAGCAGTTTGCTGTGGACGTCACCTATCACACCCATCAGGTCACCATCCATGATTCGCCCGACACATGTAAAGAAGTAGTATTCAGCATCATCAGATGCGACGTCGCTTGCCAATGCCATTGGCTCCGTGACCGTCGTCCCCTCAACACTATCACCATCAGAAATAAACAGTGATTGGCCAACAGTGGAGCCGCCGATGGTAACGAGAACTGCCGCCATTCCGAGAAACAGCACCGGGATTCTTATCGCAACCCCAAAGGTGGACTTCAACATGCTGCACGGCAACACTTTCTGCCAGTCTACTTTCGTCACTACATCCTTACGTTCGCTCATCGCATCTCCAGTCAACTGAGTTCTTCAGTTGGCAAAGTTTCCGTACCGTCATCTGAACGTTCGTACGGCACAGAATATTCTTCATTCAGCCAGCGTCCGAGATCTATTTTCCGGCAGCGTTCACTGCAAAACGGAAACGCTTCGGTGGCGGTTACGCCAAATTGCTGGCTACAAATCGGGCAGGTTGCATTTTGCATTTATGATTCCCGTTCCATTGCGTTAATTGGTATAGCACAAAGGAGAACTAATTTGCGATAGGAAAGTGCTAATTATGATCAGTCTAGCTATCACTCGATGATTTGGCGGATCCACCCGATGAATCAGATGACGGTTTGCTTCCGGAATCAGACGAGGAAGATGACTTGGAATCGCTGGATTTAGATTCGCTTGGCTTGGATTGAGCTTGTTTATCTGCGGCAGCATCCTTCTTATAAGAATCACTGCGATAGTCTGTCTCGTAGAATCCCGATCCCTTGAATAAGATCGCCGCACCGGTGCCAAAGAGCCTGCGTAGTTTCAGTTTGCCACACTCCGGACACTTCTTTTTCAGAGAGTCATTGATTCCTTGAAACAACTCAAATGCGTGTCCACAAGCGTCACACTCGTAATCATATGTTGGCATAAATTGAATTCCTTGAAATCTCCCTGGTCGCCTGCAAAACAAAACAACTTTTGTTGCCCTGTCTTAGACTTGCGGCGATTCATCCCCGTTTGAGTTATCGGAGTCTACATTCTCCTCGTCCTGAATTTGGCTATCTGATTCGGCGACCGCACCAAGTGAAATAATTACCTGAGCAGGTCGAACTACGCGTTCGTGAAGTTTATACCCGACCTGAAGCACTTCCATGATCGTTCCCGCATCAAATTCACTACTCGGTAACTGACTTGCTGCCTCATGTTGATTGGGGTCAAAGACCTGACCTTTAGGGTTAACCTTGGTGCAACCATGTTGCTCAAGAATCTGCTCAAGC
>JAKUOW010000169.1 GCA_022451045.1 Pirellulales bacterium
TCGATGTTCGACAAAACGCCGGGTCTGCGATGCCATCCGGGCTGACAACCCTGCTGTCTCAAGAACAGCTACTGGATCTAATTGCCTACTTGCAGAACCTTGGCAAACTGTAGATTCACTAAGGTCTGGTGACCGTGTTGCTTGTGTTGACTTTGAGCGTAACTTCTTGCGATCCGCCGCCGATCCAAAATACAGTGGCTTCCACATCCGAGTCGTGATCGCCGAGGCCAAAATGCAGCACCGTAGAATTCTGGTTGCCCTGACCCGTTGATGAACACACTTGCCGTGTCAGAATCTCTTCACCGATCTTGATGCGAACTTGGCTGCCAATGGCCATTTTGTCGGTGACATCATTTCCCACAAGTTTTACCTTCACGTAATTCCTCGAGGCCGATTGATTCTGATACAGGCGTCCTTTGGTTGCTAAATCCAAATCACCGTCGTTATCAAAGTCGCCCCATGCTGCCTGATAGGTGGTGTCTGCACTGATACCGGACTCAGATGTCACATTGCTGAACTTAAAGCCTCCATTATTTTTGTACAGCACACAGTGATCACCGCCGTATACCGTGGTGAAATATAGATCCAACTTTCCATCATTGTCAAAGTCTGCCAAAGCCGGCGATGCAAATGATTCCTGCCATGCGAGTCCGGCCTCGGCACTTAGATCCTGAAATACCCATGCTCCGCCATTTCCCAAGTTTTTTAAGAACTTAGGTCGATCCTGATATGCTGGCGGATGACTGAAATTCCCGACGAACAGATCCAGATGACCATCGTTATCAAAGTCGCCCCATGATGAGCCAATTGTGTGTCCCCATGCTCCGAGTCCACCGTCACCGTCGACTTTTGCAGCCTTTTCGACCTGAGCAAATACGCCTTTGCCATCGTTTTGCCATAGGGTGTTCGCCACCAGTCGATAATTAGATACATATATATCGAGATCTCCGTCTTCATCGTAATCGGCAGTGGTGATGCCTCTGGCCGGCATTGTCGTACCCTTGGTCCGCCATACTTCTTTGAAAGTCATGTCGCCGTTACCAAAGTACATGGCATCGAGCTGATATGCCGGGCTTTCATATCCCCCAACATAAATATCCAGATAGGTATCACCATTGAAGTCACCAAGTGTTGCACCAAGACTCACTTTGGTTGGGAAGTCAGGCAGCTTGTCACTAATATCTTTGAGTGACTTGCCGGCTTCGTTCAGGTACATGTAACCGGGACCCGCCCAACAAACTGCGTCAGGGTAACCATCGTTATTGATGTCACCCCAAACGGCAGAAGAGGCAATGCTTGTATCCGGCATTTGTGAAAAAGTGCCATCACCGTCGTTCAGCCATATTTGATTACCGGCATTCAGATCAATATGTCCATCTTGGTTGATATCCACCCATGCTGCTGTACCATCAGCCATGCCATCCAGCTCTGCTTGTTCGTTGACAATAACAAACGTCTGCGAAACAGCCGATGAATAGAAGCCGAACAATAGAATTGCGAGTGTTCGCGTTAAGTGCATACCGATCCCCCGGTGTTTTGTTATTAAACAGGTTTGATATCTCTAGCTAAGGATATCAGAAATGATGTGCCCTTCGGAAAGTCGCATTGGACGCTCATTTTGATCGAGCATCTCGGAATGCGGGTCAATTCCCAGGCAATGGTAGATCGTGGCGGTAATGTCCGCTGGTGTAACCGGGTCGGCCGCGGGATAGCCAGCGATGCCATCTGAAGCGCCGTAAACTTGTCCGGCATTTATTCCGGCGCCAAACATGCACAACGAGAAGACATTCGACCAATGATCACGGCCAGCATCTTTATTTATCCGTGGTGTACGACCGAATTCACCTGTTACGACAACGAGTGTTTCATCTAATTCACCCGTTTCTTCCAGATCATTGATGAGTGCATAGAGCGCTTGATCAAAAGGTGGACATAGATCATTTCGGAGTGACTTGAGATTGTTCCAATGACTATCCCAGGCATAACCTTCTTCACCTTGTGTTCGTAGCCAGCTGCATTGAATTACTCGCGAGCCTGCTTGCAGGAATCGACGACCAAGGAGTCCGGTCTGACCTATTAAGTTTCGCGCGTACGCTTCACGTAGCTTTGGGTCTTCTGAGGACAGGTCTACGGCGCGACGTACAGCATCAGAGGAAAGAACGTCGATTGCTTTCTGCTGCCCTGCGGCAAGCGCTTGTGCATCGGAAGTCTTGTCCAGATACTCAACCTGACTGTTGATTTGGTCGATTAGCTTGCGGCGCCGCGTGAATACGCGAGGATCGCGGTTTGCTACTAATGGAAGATGGTCGAGCTTGAATCCGTCATCATTTGGATCGCCACCAGGCTGAAGTGGATCGTATTTACTGCCTAGTCGGCCGCCCCATTGTCCGGCACGACGCCCGCTACCTGCATCAAGTCGACGGGGGATGATTGCCCATGGAACCATTGGGCCTGACCCAGGCGCCATCTTTGCTATCGCAGCCCCAACATGCGGGTGATCTGAGCGAGCCATGAAGTTTGCTTGTCCTGCCGTACCCTCATATTCGTAGCCGGTAAACATCGCATAACCACCCGAAGCGTGATCCGGACGCGGGTGCGTTACGCTGCGAACGATTACACCTCGATCTAGCACCTTTGCAGTTAATGGAACGGAGTCACATACGTGCACACCGGGGACAGCAGTGGAACTTGGATTGAACGTACCGCGAATATCATCAGGTGCGTTTGGTTTCGGATCGTACGTGTCCATTTGAGCTGCACCACCTGATTGAAACAGGATGATGCAGTTCTTCGCCTTACCGAAACTACTCTGTTGCTTTGCTGATGGCGAGCCCGCCAGTAGCTTACCGTGATTAGCATCGAGCAATTGAGGCAGTCCCAAGCCGGTTAGGCCTAATCCGCCGATTTTGAGCATTTCACGACGCTGTAGGGATTCGCCTTTTTGCGATTCGGGTCCGTAAAGACTGAGCATGGCTTGCCTCGGTAGGGATTTGGGTAGGGCTCTTTCGGATGCGCCTAAGACTCACTTAGCCGCCTATGTATAGCATAACCGAAAACTACTAAGCATTGAGGGTACATAATTGATATCGGCACTACAAGAGAAATTCGATTAGGCTGGAATCTTGGGTGAATGCAAAAACCTAATAAAGGCAATAATGCTCTGAAAAAGCAGTTTGTGTTATCATAAAAGGGTGATAGAGAGGCTGTTTGTGCCTGTCTCCAACCTATTGCCTTTTCATTTAAAGCCCCACCGGAAAAGGACGAATACCGTGCTAAAACGCATGACGAAATATACTGTTGCGATCCTCTGCCTTATAGCATTTACTGCAGAGCGTACTGAAGCACAAGCTTTTATAGAGCAGATTCACCCAGGTGTGGTGAAGCGCGGAGCTACAACACGCATACATCTGGTCGGGACGGAATTACTTACTCCTGTCGATATTTGGACCTCGCTGCCAACAGATCTGGTGGATCAAGTGGGTATGGAAGCGGATGATCAGGGTAATATTTTCATAGACCTTGAGGTGAGTGAAAACGCTCCACTAGGACTCTACGGCATGCGTCTAGCCACAGACGATGGTCTCAGTAATGTACATCTGTTTTCCATCGATGACCTCGAAACCGTCCTTGAGGAAGAATATGTTTCTCCAAAAGAACACAACAATGGCAAGCTTGAGCTCGCTCAGCCGATTGCGTACCCAGCAACGGTTGCCGGTGCCATCAAACCAACCGATGTGGATTACTATTCAATCGAAGTGACCAAGGGAGAAACTCTTTCATTTGAGGTGGTAGGCAACCGACTGGGTAAAGCACTTGACCCGGTCGTAACCATTTTGGATGAGAAGGGCAAGTTCGTTGTTAGTAGAGACAACGACGTTGGGCTGCTTTTTGATTTGCGATTTGAACATACATTTGAAAAGGCGGGTAAATACTTCCTGCGATTACATGATTCACGATATGTAGGATCTCAGCATTGGAGTTACTCGTTTAGAATCGGCAAGTTTCCGATCGCCAGAGTTGCAATTCCATCTGCCGTTCAGCCAGGGGCATCCACAAAGCTAGGGTTTCCACAGGTTGCAGATTCACAAGCAGAGCTGGCCCTTCCAGCTGATTGTGACCGCAGCACCGTCTTTTTTGACTTCAAGCGTGAAGGTGACGACGCATCGACATGGCTACCCATTTCGGTGAATAACAATAAGAACCAACTTGAATTGGAACCAAATGATAAACAGGAATCAGCGGTTGCCGTGACGCTGGAGACTAATATTCACGGTTCGTTTAAAGATGATCAGGATTGGGACTGGTACTCACTGGAACTTCAACAGGGAATTACAGTTGACCTGAAAGTTGAGACGCGAAACATTGGATCTCCAGCTGATGTCGAATTAACGATCTACGACCCTAAAGGTGACGTCGTCAAACGAGTTGACGACGTTGGCTTTGAAGATGCCATCACATCCTTTACGTCACCTGAAGAAGGTACGTATTACTTTAAGCTCCGGGAAGTTGTTCAGCATGGCGGGGAAGCATTTGCATATCGCCTGGAAATCAATGCGCTTAAAACAGCCATTAAGGCGACAAGCGGCATAGGGCGAATTGCGGTTCCTATTGGAACCTGGCAGCCCTTACCAATTGACATTGATCGCAGTAGAGTGGCCGGTGACCTGACGGTGCAGTTGCTCGGAGTGCCGGAGGGGTTTCGGCTGGAGTCAAATATAATACCCGCAGATGTAACTAAATGGGTTGGACGACTGTATATCGACGACGGCGTAAACACTGGCGTCTATGCGATGCATGTCAACGTGCAGCAGATAATCGAGGGTGAAGTAAAGGCCGAGTCTTATGCGAATACGCAACCATTGGTAGACAGGATTCCCACCGGTCGCGGACCGCACGGTGAACCATTTGAGTTGCGTGAAGACCAGCGGCGATTGCCAGCGAGCTTAAAGGACCAAATTGCGGTGCTCGTCACGCCTCCAATTCCTTTCGATTTCAAGGTTAATACACCTGATGTGTTATTGGCACGTTACCAACATGTCGAATTTAAATTTGATGTGATGTTTGATGAGGGTTTTCAGCAGCCAGTGACCTTCGAGGCCAGAGGTGGTGAATTGGAACAGGATCGTTTGCGAGCTCCTCGAGTAATTGCAGCGATTCCTGAAGTTACACAGTCAGTTTCAGATCTCACAGGTACTTTAACATCCGGTGTCGGTACGAATCTGTTGAGCCATCGGGTAACCCTAACCGGTTCGACGACCATCGGAGATCGCGTCATCAATTTGACTCGTACGTTTGAGCTCAAAATTGATGCCGCATTCAAACCGTCCGGTATGCAGGACCCCGTAGATATCACGATCGGGAAGGAAACGATGCTTGAGGTGTTCGCAAATCGCATCGATCCGTTTATTGGAGAGGTGAAGCTGACCACTGGAGATGCAAATGGTATTACCTTGCCAAAAGAAATTGTGATTCCTGAAGGGGCACCATCTGTGAAAATCAAAGCCGTCGTTGCTGAAGATGCTCCGGCTGGAGCCCAAAACATTGCATTAAATGGGAACGCTACGGTCGATAAGTACGCCGAGGCGAGTAATGGTTATTTAAAAGTAACCGTTGTGGAGCCACCAGCAGAAGATGACGCTGAGAAAGGTAAGGAATAAGGAGATGAATTTGCTGTTTTCATTGAAACAATGCGGAATGTTACTGGCTGCACTCGTGTTGGCAGGTTCGGCTAATGCTGCAGATGAGGCTCCTGTTGCCCTTCGGATTCACCCAGGAAAAATTGAGGTTGCACCTAACCGCTTCCCCAGTCGCTTTATCGTGTCAGCTCTGTACGCTGATGGTTCGATTGCGGATGTTACCGACACAGCTGATGTTAAAGTACTGAATACTGAATTAGGTGAAGTGGACTCAAGTCGCCGATTTATTGGTCTCAGTTCTGGCACAACACAGTTGGTTGCAAGTTTGGGAGGCCTGTCGACCTATGTAGATGTTCAAATTGGCGACGATAAGCCATGGGATCCTGACTTTGGAACAAGCGTCGTTGCATCACTTACACGGGCCGGTTGTAGTCAGGGTGCATGCCACGGTTCACCAAAGGGAAAAAATGGATTTCGACTGAGTTTGCGAGGATTTGATGCAAAATTGGATTTCAGCACTTTAGTGCAGGAAGAATATGGCAGACGGCTAAACCGTGTTGCGCCAGAAAATAGCCTGATTCTGGAAAAAGGGTCCGCTAAGGTTGCGCATCAGGGCGGCAAGAGACTCTCTGAAGATGATTACGCTTATCAGTTGCTTAAGCAATGGGTAACGATGGGTCACAAGGACAGTAGTAGCGCGCGAACAGTTGTTGACTATGAGATTTATCCAAATGGTGGTCGTTTGCATAAATCGAGTCCTACACATCGCATGGTTGTTTTTGCACGATTTAACGATGGAACTGTCGAAGATGTTACAGATTTGTGCGTGTTCGCCACGGGTGACAATGCACCGGCGGACGTTAGCAAGGACGGAACAGTGCAATTTCACAATACAGCAGAGTCACCGGTACTCATCCATTACAAAGATCAGGTGACTTCGGTGAGGTTTACGTATATTGACCGTGATGACGAGTTTAAATATGAGTCACCGAAGGCCAGGATGTTTGTTGATGAACAGGTTTTTGCTAAGCAAGCTGAATTGCAATTGAAGCCCGGCCAAATCGCCGACGACAGCGTTTTCCTGCGACGTGTTTACCTCGATTTAACCGGTGGGATTCCGGATTATGAAACAGCTAGAGCCTTTATCGAATCAGATGATCCGATGAAACGTCAAAATTTGATCGATTCACTTCTCGATTCATCGGAGTACGCAAGTTTTTGGGCATTGAAATGGGCCGATATTATGCGTGCAAACCGTGAAACCGTTTCCACGCGTGGGGTGCATAACTTCCATCGGTATCTAATTCGAATCTTTGATGAAGATCGCTCATTCGATGATGTTGCCAGAGAGATTGTGACTAGCAAGGGTAATACGATTAACTATCCAGAGGCAAACTTCTTCCGCATAGCACGTAATCCTACAGATGCAGCAGAGGCGTTTTCACAGTTGTTTCTCGGAGTGCGTATTCAGTGTGCGAAATGCCATAACCATCCGTATGAGGCGATTACACAGAAAGACTATTACGCCTTGTCCGCGAATTTCTCCCGTATGAGCATAAAGGGAACACGTTTCGGCATCGATGATGAGATTGTTTTGGTTAACGACACTGGCGACGTAAAGATGCCCGGTAACGATGAACCATTGGATCCAATGGCCTTTGGAGTCGTAACGTCCACGCACGATAGCGTGTCAGATCACCGCACTGGTTTGGCAGAATGGATTGCAGATCCTGAGAATAAGTACTTTGCACGTTCAACGGTGAATAGAATCTGGCTCCATTTGATGGGACAAGGAATTGTGGAGCCTGTTGATGACTTCCGTGATTCGAATCCACCGTCCAACGCCGGATTGCTCGATGCGTTAGCCGAAGAATTCATCGAGTCTGGTTATCGTTTTAAACCAGTAATCAGAGCCATTGCTAACTCGAGCAGCTATCAATTGCGTGGTGATAAAGATCTTCGACAGTCAACAGCAGCGGCAGAACCAGCACGCTATTTTGTTGCTCCAGTGATTCGTTTGCTTTCTGCGGAGCAAATAATTGACTCTATTTCAATTGCTACGGATATCCCAGAGGTGTTTGAAGGATACCCCGAGGGCACACGAGCTATTGAGCTGGCTGAAGGTGACGTGCCGCACCAGTTTCTTAAGGCATTTACTCGGCCCATTCGCGATGTGGCATGTGACTGTGCACGCGATACTGAGCCGACACTTAACCAAGTACTGCATTTGGTGAATAACCCAGATATTTTGAACAAAATCGAGTCTGATGAATCGCGATTGGGCCGCTGGATCACTGCCGAATTGGACGACAATGTCATTGTTGAAAACCTTTATCTCGGGACGCTGTCGAGAAAACCGACATCAAGTGAATTAGGCGTGGCAGAGTCCTATATAAAGGACTCTGGTAATCGAATCGAAGCATTACAGGATCTTCAACACGCTCTGTTGAATTCCAACGAATTCCTGCTGAGACATTAGCCTTCGGGAGTGCGTGCTTCTACCTGCTCGGTAATTGGTAGGTAATACTGCGGTTTGCGATTTGCTGCGAAGTTAAACATCGCTTCCTTATACACACGTGTCTCATCCAAATCACAGTCATACACAATGAGTTCATCTGCAAGAGTCGATGATTGAGCAACGATTTCACCCGACGGCGCTATAATCGACGATAAACCGATTTGGCTAACTCCTTCTTCTAATCCCGCTTTGCCGACTGCCACGACCCAGCAGCCGGTTTGATATGCACCGGCCTGCATGCATAGCTGGTGCTGGAAGCCAACAAGATGATCTAGCTCCGGATGCTCTGGAATGTGATCTGGTGTGTTGTATCCCAGCAAGATTAGTTCGGCGCCGCCAAGTGCCAGAACCCTGTATGTTTCGGACCACCGACGGTCGTTGCAGACGCACATGCCAACGACACCGCCAAAGGCATTCCACGTAGGGAAGCCTAGGTTGCCGACATCAAAGTAGCGCTTCTCTAAATTCTGAAAGGGGTTGCCGGG
>JAKUOW010000017.1 GCA_022451045.1 Pirellulales bacterium
GACTGCTACTAAACGAGAACAACTCTCCGCTCCAGTTTTCCGTGTATGTCAGTTGTTTGGTATCATAGATTGCAGTCTGCGGCGGTTCCTCACTTACTACCACATTCACAGCCTTGTTCGTGTTTTTTCCAAAGTGTGAAGTCAGTGCGGCACAAACTCCTCCCAGATCCATATCATTCCAGGAGCCGTCAACACTCTTGGACTCAGGATACTGTCCCCAATGTCCAAATCGCCCATAGTCTAAACCTGGAAAAGCCGGCAGTATCTCTGGCAATTTCCTTCCACCGTCAAGATATGACTGCGCCTGAGTCTTGTAGAATCCGCGCAATCGGTTCTCCGGAAATGACTTAACCTGCTGACCGATAGCAAAGGATGAAATACCAAAAACAAAGAAACCGGTCGATAGAATCACGATAGCACGTATCAACTTAGGTCTTCCTTTTTTAATCATGTATTTTTTCTCAGCAAGCTTCATGTTATCCGCTTTGACTTCAATCAACTAGAACGCACCAATAAGCACATATCTATTCGTATTGACAATTCGCTGTCGGTGAAATCGCCAATATCGCAAAAGAGCACGAAAACATTCAAAGAAGGTGCGTACTTCATGGAGAGACGAGAACTCAGGCTCCACAAAACCCATATTTGTAAGATTATATTTGCAAAGTATGACCGGCCAAATCGCTGCCGTGTTGACGCGTAACAAAAGAGCCTAACCCGTTCGTATGACTTTACGTTTATGCAAGTTAGTAAAGGAACCAAACTCGACTATTTGGCAGAGACAAACAGCAAGTGGTATTGAAAAGTAATGCTTGGAATTGTGATGTGATCCGAATGGTAGAAAAGGCGGACGGCGAGTACGTCGCAAAAGTGAAAGACAATGATGAACAACAAAATCCGGTAACGTCAACTGACTCCTAGGTGACTATAATTGGGTTCATCTCAGAACAATTTCTTTTCGACCATAAAAGACAAATCATGATCATCGTAACTTGCCCTTCATGTAGCCACGAACTAAAACTGCCTGATAATCTTGCAGGTCGCCAGGGAAAATGTCCTAGTTGCCAGAAGCTGATAGTTATTCCTGCTGCAGATGCAACACCACCGGCACAGCAAAACGTTCCGGATTCCACAAGCAAGCCATTACCGCCGGGAATGAGTTCCGCACCGGCTTCACCAGCACCACCCGCAGCAGTCCCAGCACAACAAGCTTCGGTGCAGCCACCCGTTGTTACACCACCCAGTTCCGCCGCTCCTCAGCCAATAGCGCCTGTCGCTCCGGCCGCACCAGCACCGCCTCCGGTAGCAGTACCACCGGTGATCAATACCCAGGCACCACAGCCGGTTCAACCTATTGCGCCTGCGGCACCGGTCATCAACACTGCACCGCCCGAACAACCTGCTACACCAACTGCCGCCTCCGCATCACCGTTTGTTACACCTCAAGCAGGTGAAATAACACCGGCACCCGAAGTACCGGCAGGCTTTCCACA
This sequence comes from Pirellulales bacterium, assembly GCA_022451045.1. Classification (GTDB taxonomy): domain Bacteria; phylum Planctomycetota; class Planctomycetia; order Pirellulales; family Pirellulaceae; genus UBA11883. The sequence goes on from JAKUOW010000017.1 coordinate 1,494, forward strand.
GATCAATACGACCGGTAACAGTAATGCATCTCCCTTTCCGCAAATCAATACGGAAGCAACGGGAGCCAGCCCACCAACGGACCCAGTCGGCGCATATCAGGCTCGTCAAAAGGGAAAGAGCAAAAAGGTGCTGTTACTTGGTGGAGGACTATTAGGTATTGGAGCCGTTGTCGCAATTCTATTCCTGTTCGTATTCACGGGCGGTGGATCGAACTCACTTGCCGGCCTTACACGGGAAATCCTTGGTGAGGTAAACAGTGCGATTGGACCAATCTCGAGCATCACTGATGCTGGAACTGCTCAAAGTGCTGGTGACGACCTACAGGCGATCGTCCCAACACTTCAGGACATCGCAAAGAGGTTCAAGGATAAAGTTGCAAACACCAGCAAAGAGGATTTGATAAAGGAAATCGAGGCCTTACTTGATGATCCCAGCATCAAGAATGAACTGGTGTCTTTGATTAAACAAGTGTTACCGTTGCAAACAAAACTCGAGAATCTTCCTCCGGATGCCATGCTTGCCCTAGGCACAGCGATCGTTGAATTGCAGAACTCAGCTACAACGTTAGGTACAGATTTTGAACAAGCATTTTCTGCTTTGGAGGCAAAAGTACCTGAGGCAGACTTCGCACCATTGTTGCCCAAGGCGCTAAACCTCCTTACCAACGTTATGACCGAAGTACCGGAATTAAGTGCACTAATGGATACTGGTATTCCCGGACTTGGTGGCGGATTCGGCGGCATGTTTGGCGGCGGAGATGAATTCGAGGACGAGAGTGTTTTCATGGATGAAGATGGCGGTCTAATGGACGGTGGATTAGAGGAGTTTGATGAAGCAGCACCAGAGAATCCTTTTGAATAGTACTCTTCAAACGATTCCAGTCTCGTGACAATTACCTTGTAACCCAATTGGATAGACAGCGTGTAATACTCGTTTACTGTTTACCTTAGTAATCGGATTCTCAATCCCCATCCCGCTCATCGCAGACGACACACTTGAGATTTCGAGAAACGCATTCTTCCCATCATGAATGCGCGGAATCCGTCAAGTTCAAGTGAAAGCTATCTTGTCAGGATCGGTCTAGAAAACTACATCCATCCGACGCAATCGAAAACATTTGCCAGCCCGCGCAAACAAGAGCTTATCGATATACAAAATCCGGCTGAGTCAAAGATCCTTGAGTTTATTGCTCGGACACCAAAGGCTGGTACCACTCCGGTTAGTGCTAAGGTTCGACAACAGGAATTGAACACGTTTAAGACATGGATCAGGCCCGGCAAGCCTAGCAACGAATCCTACCTACCGGTCGCTACATTGCACGCATTTACATTGATCGTGATGAGAAACTGGCTGACAACAAAGAATTTGGCAAGGAGGATCTCATCACGGAGGTCAGGATAGAATCTAGTTGGGCACGCGGATATGGGCAGATGACCATTCTTACTTTCCTTAATTTTTCCCAATAATGAACTGTAAACATGGGCTATCAAAAACCGTTTGTTTTTTTGATATTTGGTGCCCAGTTTCCATGGCTTCAAAGATAATAAATAAAAGAGCACCTGAACGGTGATCAACGGTTTAATCTTGCAACCACTTTTTCAGTCCCCAAAGCTAAGCCACATTCAGAATGTTTCCTGAGTATACAGCGAATCTCCTAGCTCAATCTCTTGATGCCATAGATAACATCAAGGAACAGGCATCAACCACAATCAGTGCGCTCAATATCTCGGACTTCTCGATCAATATCGGGATCACCATCATATTGGCCTTTGTACTTGGGCAACTGTATGTCAGATTTGGACGGTCACTTTCAAATCGGACCACGCTTGCCAAAAGTTTTGTATTGCTTGCCTCAACCACCATGGTTGTCATAACCATTGTTAAGTCATCCCTGGCACTATCCCTTGGTTTGGTCGGTGCCCTTTCAATCGTACGATTTCGTACGGCGATCAAAGAGCCGGAAGAATTGGTGTACCTATTCTTGTGTATTGCCATCGGTCTCGGATTAGGTGCTGACCAACGCGAAGTCACTGGAATTGCCTTTGGGATTCTCGCAGTAATCATTATTCTCAGCTCATTGGCAACGCCAACCGGCAAACAGTCGGCAATGTTTCTGACTGTCACATGCACACCCTCAGATACAGTTACTGTGCCTGCTATCCTTGCAGCAGTCTCGCAATTCTGTAATCGCGTCGACCTCAAGCGACTTGATGAATCAGATGTGATCTTGGATGTTGCACTGCATGTTGGGCTGTCAGATATCGATCAACTGGAGTCCTGTCGCCAAGCTCTGCGCGACTTGGATAGTTCGGTGAAAGTCAGTTTCTTTGATTCAAAACACGTGTAGTTGGATAGGCTGATCACCATGTTGATCCAACGTAAGAATCCGAAATACTCTGGAGGCAAGCGGAAGCTATCACGCCGTGTTCAGCTATGCCTATTGATTGCCTATACCATTGCCGTTTTGATCACCGGTGCCCTGCTCTTCAACAGTGATTCGATTGAACAATCAAAACAAATCCTCTCTGAGAGTCTGGATTCCGTAAAACGCAAAGTGACAGCAATCGGTGAGGAGATCGTTTCGATCGAATTACATGTCAAGTTCAAAGACGCTGAGCGACTCAATAAACAGCGTGCAAAGGCGCTAGAACTCGGAGTATTAGTTGTCGATGATCAGGACTACGTCAACGCGGATCTTGCGATCAACGATGAATCGGCGCCCGTCAGAATGCGATTAAAGGGTGACCTTATTGATCATCTCGCCGGAGACAAGTGGTCCTTTCGCGTCATCTGCCGGGGTGAAAATACATTGCTTGGAATGAAGCAATTCTCACTTCATCGACCAGAAGCAAGAAATTTTATTCACGAGTGGCTATTTCACAAGATCCTCAAATCGGCGGGTATCATTGGGCTTCGATATGAGTTCGTTGACCTACACTTCAACGGCAAGTACTGGGGCATCTATGCGATTGAGGAGCATTTTGAGAAACGCCTGATTGAGCACAATCATCGACGCGAAGGCCCTATCGTTCGATGGGATGAATCTATGTTTTGGTCGGATGTTATCGCCACCGATGGCCGCGTGAACGGAGATCATCACGCCGCTGCATATATCTCGACAAAAGCAGATGCTTTTCAGACCGCTAAGTACGCGGAAAGCGAAGTACTTCAAACGCTGCATGACCGAGCCCTTGAACAGCTTGATGCATTCAAGTCCGGCAAGCTAACAGCGCGTCAGGCATTTAACTGCGACCTACTCGGTAAGTACTTTGCAATCTGTGATGTATTTGGTGCACAGCACGCAACCACATGGAACAACATGCGGTTTTATTTCAATCCCGTCAGCCAGCTATTAGAGCCAATCGGCTTCGATGCCGATGCTGGTTTACCGATCCAGAGGATTGGATTCACATCAAACATCGGGGCATCCTCTGCTACACAGCGTCAGAAGTTTCACGATCAATTGGCATCCGATACTCAATTCACTTCCGCATATTACAAGTGGCTGTCCGAATACGCCAACGAGTCCATCATTGAAGAATGGGAGTCAGAATATCAAGGTGCAACAGCACGTTACGAGACACTCATACAAGCCGAGTATCCACATTATCAATTCTCATGGGATACCGTGCGTCGCAATCAGGAGTTTGTGAGAGAACAACTTCGCAGGAAGCCAAAACCAATCGCCAGCGCGCTGATTCGCGGATCATATCGCTTTATATTGGCGGCAAATCACAGCCCTGTACCGATCACTTGCCAGTCCGTCCGAATCGGCGATCAATTAATCGAGTTAGACCCAACCACATTGCCAGGCCGTAACCCTGGAGACGTCGTTCAATTTCTTGAAATTGAGATACCAGACAGCACAGCAGTTTCCGGCAACAGTTGTGAGTTACAGTACTCAACAGCAACCGGGAATAAAGGATTCGTCAGTCTTGTCTTTGCAGCAGATCCGACAAGCCTGCTACCTCGCAACAGCGGTTTTCAAGCAACCTCGCTAGCTGATTTGGAGTACATCGACGTCGATAAGAAATTCAAGATCGCGACGATTCGACAAGGACAATGGACCATAAACGGACCACTTGTGATGCCCGCTGGTTACGAATTGCATTGTCATGGCAACACTACGCTTACGATGGCAAATAATTCACGGATTGAGACGCGAGGTGCTGTACGTTTTATCGGATCTGCAGCATCACCTATCGTGGTGACCTCAGCAAAAGGGGATGCTGCTCACGTCCTTATAAAGGATGGTCAGCGTGACTCCATTTTAGAACATGTACACTTCAGCAATTTTTCGCACACACCGGCACCTGGTACTAATATCACTGGTGCTGTGACGTTTTATAACTCACCGGTGAACATCGCCCATTGCAGCTTTAACCACATGCAAGCGGAAGCCAGCCTAAACCTCATTCGCAGCACGGTGAGCGTAAGTGACACTCGTTTTCAAAACGCGATGAGTGATGCGTTGGATATCGATTTCTGTACTGGGCGTCTCACTAATCTGACGTTTAACACGAGTGGCAATGACGCGATTGATCTTTCAGGCAGCTCCATCGAGATTGAAAGTGCGATTATCAACAAGGCAAGCGATAAAGCTATTAGTTGCGGCGAAGCGAGCGTACTGCGGGCAATCAATATTCAAATCACCGATTGCGAAGTTGGAGTCACATCGAAGGACTCATCCGATGTCATTTTGACCGATTCAAATATCCAAAACACCGGTATTGGATTGATGGCCTTTAGAAAGAAGCCTGAGTTTGGACCTGGGGATCTGGCTGCTAGTCAAACGAATATTAACGCATCAAAACATCGATACCTTCTTGAGGCCGGTTCGTCCATCATGATCAATCGACAGAGTCAGCCGACCAATGCGAAAGATATTCGCTTTGATCTGTATGACAATTAGGAATTCAATCAGAGAGTTGAATTGAGATACGAACGCAAATTTGCTAGCACGTCACACGATTTGGGTGAAGTACTTGCGCAGGTTCGTAACCATCCCAGTTTCTTTCGTCCCATCTACCATGAACGGCAGGTAAACAACGTCTACTTTGACACGATCGACTTACGCTTTCTAGAAGCGAATCTACAAGGTACGGCAAACAGGAAAAAATACAGACTGCGGTGGTATGATGATCCGGCATCGGAAACTGTTAGTGGGCAATTGGAGCTTAAAAAACGTGTTGGGCAGCTCGTAGAGAAACATATTTGGTCACAAGGCAAAACCTCTGTAAGTAATTGGTTGGACGGGTCTGCCATCCCAACCGGCATTCCCGACTCCGTGAACAACGAGCTTAAGTGTCTCCAAGCCACACTATTGAGTGGATACACACGTCAATATTTTTTGTCGGTCGATGGCAAGTTTCGACTAACGGTTGACTGCAATCAATGGTGGCAAAACCTGATTGAGGGATCAGAGTGGGAAGATCACCGGCAAGTGATCATTGAGCTGAAGTATGATACGGAATGTGCTGGATTGGCACATCAGATTACAAGTGGATTTCCATTTCGCGTATCTAAGTGGTCTAAATATGCAGCTGGATTCCGTCAAGCATCATGAGAGTGCTGCCACATACTAGCCGCACTGGCTGTACGACATTCCAGAAAACACAGCACTGTGACGTGCGACCTATCGCTGGTAAGACTTGAGTACGATGGGCCTTATGACGCAGCGAATACAAAATCTCTTAATGGCATGTCTCGTCATCTTCTTAGTGTTCATTGGCCTGTTTGAGCAGGCAACAACGCGTACTGAATCTCACGATGAACAAACTGGCGTTGCAGTTGTATGGTTTCCAGCAGTCTGGGCTCCAGCTGGAAATACTGTTAAGCGATACATTACTTTTTAGGATTATCAATATGACGACCGCGGACATCATTCATCAATTTCGTCGAATTCATGCTTTCGATAGATTGCTTAATTGTCGATAATGCTGGTAGACATTCACTCCCGTTAAGTAGCTCATGCTTAGTATTCTTGGCAACACGATCGTCAACCACTGTGACAATCTGTCTCGCAGATCGTTCATTCGTATTGGATCGCTTGGGCTTGGTGCCGGACTATCATTGCCAGAAATCTTGCGTGCTAACGCGCGGCAGCAAATCGATAAAACCAAGTCCATCATCATGGTTTATCTATGTGGCGGACCAACTCAACATGAGACGTTTGACCCAAAACCCGATTCTCCGCAGGAAATTCGCGGATCGTATAACCCGATTAGCACTAAGATTCCGGGAATTCAGTTTTGCGAGTTGATACCTAAGCTGGCGTCGATGTCAGATCGATTCTCAATTGTAAGAACCCTTACAGGCATGGAGAACCGTCACGAATCCTTTCAATGCTATTCCGGTCGTCCTGGTGGTCGGCCGCAAGATGGCGAACCGGCCGGAGGTTGGCCGACATTTGGAAGTGTTGCATCCAAGATTTTGGGGCCCGGCGGTGGTGGTGCCCTGCCCTATGTAGATGCATCTCCGAAAATGGGATACGGCCCATATCGAAACAAAGGGCTACATGACAATGCAAACAAGAATTCATGGCCCGGTTTTACCGGAATGAGCCATGTTCCGTTTGCAGCGGAAGGCGATATTAATGCAGATTTAGTTCTCAATGACATCAATTTGGATCGCTTAAATGAGCGTCGAGATTTATTAGGGTCACTCGGCAGAATCCAGGAGCAGGTCAACGTCCAGGAAATCGACGCTTTTCAGCAACAGGCGTTTGGCATTCTCACATCGAGCCGACTGGCTGATGCAATGAACCTCGAACTGGAAGACAAAAAAACACGTGAACGTTACGGAAATCCGACTACGACAGATCCGTCCTTTGGTGCACCTCCACAGAGTCCACAGCATCTATTGCTTGCGCGCCGATTGGTTGAGGCAGGCGTACGATGCGTAACCGTTGCCTTTGGCGCGTGGGACTGGCATTCGAATCGTGAAGGTACAATCGAATACTTATCCAAGAGGTACTTGCCACCATTTGATCATTCGATTTCGACTCTGCTGAACGACCTTGAAGAACGAGGTTTATCGGAGCGAGTACAAGTTGTCGTTTGGGGTGAATTTGGACGAACTCCACGCATCAACGCTAAAGGTGGCAGAGACCACTGGGAGCGTACGCAAAGTGTGTTGCTTGCCGGAGGAAACGTCAAACCCGGCAGAGTTATCGGCACAACCGATAAGACTGGTGGTACACCGGTCGATCGTCCTGTGCATGTACAGGAAGTCTTTGCAACGATGTATCAACATCTGGGTATCGATGTAAATTCAACGAAGATTGATGACTTGAACGGGCGGCCACGCTATCTGGTCGACGAAGACCGACAGCCAATTCCTGAATTGACCTAACATCAGGATCCGTGACAATTTCTGTGGGCTAGGCAAGCAGATCGCTTACTACTTCTCCACCAACATTGGTAAGTCGCCGCATAATCCCGTTGTGATAATACGTTAGTCGCTTGTGGTCGATACCCAGCGCGTGCAAAAGCGTCGCATGCAAGTCATTCCAATGCACAGGATTTTCAACGGCAGCATAACCTACCGGGTCTGTACTTCCGTAGGCCAACCCACTTTTGAACGCGCCTCCTGCCATCCAAACACTAAAACCGTTCTGGTTATGATCACGTCCGGCGCCAACTTCTTCTGCTTTAGACTGGGTAAACGGCGTGCGTCCGAATTCACTCGTAAACAGGATAACCGTATCCTTGAGCATGCCACGTTGTTTTAAGTCTTTAATCAATGCTGCTAGTGGCTGGTCAACGCGCCCCGCTTCCCGGGTGTGGTTTTTCTTATTGTCTTCATGACCATCCCAGTTCACTCTCGGACTTTGAAAGGCGCCACCAGAAAACAGCTGAACAAATCGCACGCCGTTTTCTAGTAATCGTCTTGTTAAAAGACACGCACGCCCAAAGTAATTTGTCTCTCCGTCACCTAGACCATACATCGCATGCGTTTCTTTAGACTCTTTGCCAAGGTCAGTAATCTCAGGCACGACGCGTTGCATGCGTGCTGCCAATTCGTAGCTCTTTATCCTTGAAATCAAAACATCATCATCGCCCTGTTCGTTTTGCAACCGGCGATTGAGGCGTGCAAGAAGATTGCGGGTTGCCGATTCTTGTTCATCACTGATGCCTACAGGTCGATCCAAGTCATCAATCGCTGTTCCCTGACTCCGCATGATCACACCCTGATGGCGTGCCGGCAGGAACCCGTTAGTCCAGTTTATAGAGCCACCGGCGGGTAAGCTCCTGGCATCAGGGAACACTACATAGGAGGGTAGATTTTGCGTTTCTGCTCCAAGGCCATATGAAACCCATGAGCCAAAGACAGGGAATCCATTTAGCCGAAACCCCGTAGACTCCTGAAACGTGGCTGGCGTGTGATTTGATGTTTCCGCGAACATCGAATTCACAACTGTCAATTCATCAGCGACAGTTGCAAGGTGTGGAAACAAGTCGCTTATCCACAAACCACTTTCTCCATGCTGTTTAAAAGCAAAATCAGATTGTCTCAATCGACCGACCTGTCCAAAAAACACATCCGGTTGTTCATCTCGCCCAAGTCCTTCGACTAGAGTCTTGCCATGAAACTTGGAAAGTTCCGGTTTGTAGTCAAAGGAATCCACCTGACTAAAACCGCCGGTCGCCACGACATGTACAACACGCTTGGCTCTGGAAAGATGATGCGGCCCAGGATCTGCTGCTTCTGCAGGCACTCCACTTTCCTCATCTGCAAGCAGCGCCTTATCTTCAAGCAATAGCGCGGTAGCAGCCGTAGCTCCCAGGCCAAACTGCAGGGATTGAAGAAAGCCACGACGTGACATGAAAGCGTTTCTGGTATGGGATGGCAATGAAAACACAAATCACCTCACAAGGACTAACTCATTGGAATTGAGTACAGCTCGACACACAGGAACCAATCCAACCTGACCTATAACCTGAACCAAATCTTCCATTTCCTCATCGGTTGGATTACGCGAGTACGCCAATCGAATCAAGTAAACCACCTGATCCTCTACGGAATCACCTGCTTCATATACGAGCCGATTGGCAAGCATAGTTGAGGCACGCGTTGCAAATGAGTTGTTCATTAAGGCGAGTGCCTGCAACGGGGTTGTGGTAACACTTCGATTTGGTGACTTAGTGGATGGATCTGGACAATCAAACGTATCCATGAAGGGACTGCGGCCGGATCTAACAATCGTGCGATAGACACTTCGTCGGTTAAAAGACTCACCAACCGGATCAAAGACCTCATAGAACTGTGAGTTTGCATTAAACGTCGTGAAGTCGAAGTACCCGGGCCCATGCATTTCACTTGTAAGCTGTCCGGAAATGGCAAGCAATGTGTCACGCAGCGACTCGGACTCCAGTCTCCTGGGCGTGCGGCGCCATACGAGACGATTTCCTGCATCAACGGCCTTGGCATCTTCTCTAGATCGAGACGACTGCTTATAGGTTGCGGAAGTGAGTATCAGTCGATGCATCGATTTAATACTGAATTCTTGTTGAATGAACTCGTCGGCAAGCCACTCAAGCAATTCCGGATGACTCCGTTGGCCGCCGTTAAACCCAAGATCATTGGGGGTATCCACCAAGCCCGTTCCAAAATGATAGTGCCAAAGTCGGTTTACCATTGTTCTGGCAAATAGGGGGTTACCTTTGTTCGCAATCCATTCCGCCAGCGCTAATCTCCTACGGCTATCAGTAGCGTCAGTTGGCAGTTCAAATTCCGCAGATACTCCCTTGAGCGACTTTATGCCCGCTGGCTGAACTAACTCTCCACGCGTTTCCGGGTCACCGCGAAGTAAAACGTGCGTTTCTGGAGGGTCCTGTGATTTAATCGAGTACTGAGAGAAATCACCGTAACGTTCTTTCGATTCTCCCAACTGCTTAATTTCAAAATCGCTCAGGCCAATTTCCTTGGCAAGGTTTTGACGGTATTCATATACCGCAGACTTCTTCCTGTTGTCATCAAGCTCGGCGGGCGTAGAAACATCAACGAAGATATCCTGACCATGAAAGGTACCTGCCAGTGCCGCTGTGATTTGATAGTACTCTTTCTGCAGGATTGGGTCGAACTTGTGATCATGACATCGGGCGCAGTTTACCGTCAGTCCGAGAAATGTCTGAGTGATTGCAGATGTCATATCTTCGAGTTGATCCTGCCTGACAACGCGTTTAAATACCGGGCTGCGTTGCGAGAATCCTACTTCGTCCCACTCACCTGCTCCGAGAAATCCTGTGGCAATGCGAGCGTACATGTCGTCACGTGCAATCTCGTCTCCGGCCAATTGCAATTTCGTGAATTCGTCATAAGGCATATCCTGATTTAGTGCATCAATAACCCAGTCGCGATATCGCCAGGAATTCTTGCGAAGTTTGTCGCGTTCAAACCCCTGACTCTCGCCAAAGCGAATGACATCAAGCCAGTGCCGCGCCCAACGTTCGCCATATGTTGGCGAGCTGAGCAAACGATCCACAAGCCTTTCGTAAGCATCTGTTGAATCATCCACAAGAGCATTCTGCAAATCGTGCGGCGATGGCGGCAATCCGGTCACGTCAAGATAAAGCCGACGTACAAGAATTTCTTTTTCAGCGGGCGGGGATGGTAAAAGACGATGCTCATCCAGTTTCGCTAGGATAAAGTTGTCAATTGAGTTGTTGGCAACATTCCATTTCTGTTTTGAGATCCTCCGTGAATACTCCGGTGGATCAGGTCGAGTGATTGGCTGCAAGGACCACCAGTCATAACCGGCACGATTTTCACTGCTGTACCGGAACACATCGATTGGATCCGTGCCCCAATTTGCACCTCCGGAAATCCATTTCGCTAACACAGCCTTTTCTTCTTGGGGTATGGGATGCTCTGGCGGCATTTCATCGCTCGCAATACGTTGCCAAAGCAGACTGTTTTCCAAATCACCAGCTTCCAATGTCGGACCACTATCACCACCTTTTTCAACGGCAGTTTTGGAAAGCAGATCGAGCCCACCCTTCAAGTCGAAGCCGTTATGACATTCGGTGCAACGCTTAACTAATATCGCTGCAACGCTAGAGTCAAATTCCTGATCCCCAGCTACCACTGGATCGACGACGGCGTGAAAAAACGTGCCAGAGACAATCAGTAGTGAGATAATTTTTCGCAAATCGGACTTATTCATATGACTTTAGTGCACGTTGGTCACCGATTTCGGCTAAGACCTTTTTCATCCCCTTGAGATTTGCCTGAAGAGCAATTTCTGTATCGGTATCTGATCGATGATCCAGTATGCCAATCGGGCCAGTATATCCACTCGCTTGTACCGTCTTAATCATCTGAGTCTCAAATTTGCCATCACCGATCGGAAGGATCTTAGGTTGAGCTCCTGCATTCATGCCGTTGAGATTCAGACAATGCAAATAGGGCTTCATCGTCTTGAGAGCATTTGCAAAGCGATCGATGTGGTCATGGCCGTGGTGAAAGTTGTAAACCAAGCCAACATGATCTGCATCATGTTTCTCGCGCAAGTACTTGCACACTGCCACCATGTTCTCAGGTTCACCGCTCCATCCACCGTGATTGTAGATTCCAAGCTTTAGTCCTAATTCCTTAGTCGTTTCCACCAGATGCATGATGCTCTGTGCAGATGCGGCAATTTTCTCTTGCTGAGTACCTTCAGCCGGACTTCGTGCAATTATCCAAACTTGCGGCTTTATGCCGTGCTTCTTAATCAGCGGCGTCATGGAATCATGCCAGTCCCAAAATGCGAAGTACTCCAGATCATGCTTTTTGTATTGCAGGATCTCCTCTTCAAAAGTTGGGATATCCTTAGCACGCCAGTCATATGCCACTCGTTTGATCCCGAGCTTGACTAGCATTTCAGCACGTGCCGCTGGACCACGCATTTTTGAGTCAAACGGAACGATGCACCATGCAACTAGCTTTTGTTTCTCAAAAATCGATCCTTGTGATTTTGCCGCTTTATCTTCTGCTCGCGTATAGACGGCCATCAATAAGCCCATCATTACGGCAACACAGGCCAGGCACGTAAATGGTCGTTTCATTTCTCAATCCTACTAACTATATGTTGAATACTTGCAAACATTTTAGCCGATGATCGCAGATCATGTAGGCATCAACTAGTGGTTGGCTGTCAGAGGTGCCATCTCAGGGAATTACCTGAAGAACTCACGCGTTTCAACAGCTTCATCTACGACAAGCCCGCCCTCAATCGCCTTCTGAAGAAACTCTCGTCCCTCCTCTCGCTGAGCATAGATTAGTTGCCCGGGGCTAACGCAGTCATTCCAATGACGCTGGAAGACCTCGGCGATCTCTCGTTTTGTTGCCAACCTACTTGGTACGGCATGTATCATAATGAGCTCGCGTGACACATCAACGTGCTCATACTTCTCCTCAAAATACTTCTTCAGGAAATTCGGAAGCACACTGGCAAACCATGGATGACGCACTTTCGTCGAGAATTTCTTCAAATCTACAAATCGTTCGATCAGGTATCGCGGTTTTTCCGGAGGTGAGAAAATCTCCGACATCGCAGTCGTGAATACCTCGCGTTCCTCATCTTCTGCTTCTTCAAGAAACACACGTACATACCCACCGGCTTGTTTGCTGATATGAAGTTGGTCTCTTAATTTCAGCCAATTCCCAAATGGGATTAACTCGGTATCGCGTAGTGCACACAAAACCGCCTCAGCTACTTGAAGGGTAAAGGACTCACTCGTCCAAGCCACGGCCTGACCTGAAAACGGTGGAAAACCCATACTTAACGGCGTTTTGGTCGCAGATACGGTTACTGACTTCGCCGCGACTGACTTAAAAGGTTTACCGATCGCCCAGAGCTGGTAATTTTTTTTTCGATCGCCTGCTCGTGAGAGCATATCGTCGTTAAGGATAGCAGTGGTCTGTTCAATTCCTTTTGGTTTTATTTCCGTGAATGCCGGATGAACATGAGCAACCCCTTTTTCCACCATACCGTCATCCGTAACACCGTAAATGCGTGTGTGTTTTTTACAGAACCGTTTGTAATCAGAGAGTCCCTTTAGAAATTCCGGGGCAATGCACACAACGTCCCAGTTATTGGCAAGCTTTTGCTTCACATGTGGATCTAGCCGCATCGAGCGACCTCGCAACTGATTGACGCTCATGGATGTGGTTACTGTGGTCAGATCCACCAGTACATTAATCTTATTTGCATCCCATCCTTCGCCCAACAATCCACGCGTTCCAACCAAACAGCGCGTATAACCCTTGAGAAACAAATCCGTGATCATCTCCACGTAAACCCGTGGTACCCAATCAGATCCTTTTGCCTTAAGTAAACGATAACCCTCCATTTCTTCCCAGCCCAATTCCACTTCATAATCGTTTTCCTGAAGCCATTGGGATGCGGCTTCATGAAACACTAGGAACAAATCATCGTCTATCAAAACGGTCTGTCCGGTAACGAGCACCGGATCCAGTTCATCCGTCTCGGCGTCTCGGATAAGCGTCTTAAATGCCGCTATAGCACCGCCAACTTCGTTATCAAGAATATGACTCACCTCAGCACTAATCGCTGACGTTTTCTCAAAATCACAAACAACAACCGCCCGGATCGAATCGCCTAACACTTCGCGTTCTCGAGAGAGAATTGGCACAAGTGCATTCGCTTTGCTCTGCGAATATGCAAGCACACGATTCACAGGTGATGCACACAGTTGATTTCCGGTTTCGGTGATTTGTACACCTAGCAAACGAAGTTGTCGTTTGACGCGATCTGCCAAATCGTGATTCGCTGCATCCGACGACTTCATCAAGTACAAGCGCACATACCGATCAACCGTCGGTATCGAGTAAGACAGCAAGTCGTGATATGTCATCCTGAGTGCGTTAGTGACTTCGGGTACGCCAGCTGGGACGTCCCGATCGTGTTCTGCAAGAAACACCCGTGCAGCGGATGAATAGGACGGTGTCCGATGTGCGAATTCTGCCCAATTTTTTGCTGGGCCGTGTGGTAACAACTGCTCATCGAGGGATTTGTAAGTCCAGTCGACCAGACTCATACGATCTTCTCCCTCCCCAACATTGTCCAGTTCATGAAGCAATGCCTGCATATGATCGGATGTACCGGAGATAAACTCCAATTCTTCAGATGTGGGTCTGACGAAGTAACATAGATCCTTATAGGGAGCCATGAATCCATCTTTTACAACAGCCGGAATCGGTGTTTCAAAGTCGATGTCGCCAAGCAACTGTGTGTATGTTTCCCAGTCATCGTTTTTCTGTTCATCTTCCGTTGGAGGAGTTGCCGTCAATCCGATGATGACCGGGTCATCGAGATGATGTTGGATGGAGTTGAGTATACGTCCCCAATGCCCAACCAGATGATGACACTCGTCGAGAATCACCAAGCCCACACCTACTTGTTTCAGTAATTCGAGATTCTCAAGTGCACTGGAATGCAAAGTACTAAGTGCTTCATCCGATTGCGTGATAACATCGCGCATCTTTTTACCGTAAAACGCGATTCGCTGATCATAATAATCGGGATTCTGTTTCGCCAAGTCTTCAATCCACTGCCATGCTTCCTCAGCATTATGAGCCTGCTCCTTTAACATTAACGATTCAACCCATAGCTCTCTGGCGAGCTTAACGAGCTCCTCACCTCCTCGCGATGGTAGCGTTAATGACTGATAGGTAAGCGACGTGAATAGAGCCGGTTTCTTCGGGTTCATCGACAGCAGATTGTCCGGCACGACTTCACCATCAACGGTGAACAAATCCGTACGCGCGAGCCATTGCGATTGGATTGCTGAATTTGGGCTAAGTACAACTGCAGGCCTTTTGATGAGTTCTGCCCACAGGTAGAGTCCCGTCACTGTTTTACCGGAACCAGGTGGAGCATTTACGTACAGCTTCTTATCCCCAGCCCGGAGCTGGCTTTGAGCAATTTCCACAACTTCAGCTTGACTAGGCCGAAGTTGACCGGAGAAGGAAATAGAAGGAAAAGAATTCACCACGCGTACCACTCTATTGATTAAACTCAGATCCCGCCAAACCTAATACTTATCCATTATACCACGGCCACTGATACAGCCCTAAAAACCGTGTTAAACTTCATGAATGGGAACTGCAATCATTATTCTCGCAGTCGTCGCACTTGCGTTTGCTAACGGCGCTAACGACAACTTTAAAGGCGTTGCTACACTTGCCGGCAGTCGTACAACTACGCAGAAGACAGCTCTGATTTGGGCAACCGTTGCTACATTCCTTGGTAGCCTCACAGCAATCGCACTGGCATCTGCGTTAGCCAATGCATTTGCAGGCAAAGGCCTCGTGCCGGCGGAACTTGCCCAAACCCAAAGCTATGGAGCAGCGGTGGCACTTGCGGCAGCAGCAACGGTTCTCATAGCTTCCAGCCTCGGCATGCCGATTTCAACAACACATAGTCTCGTGGGCGCACTTGTCGGCGCTGGCTTGATGGCTAATACACAAATAAACCTTGAGAAACTGAGCAGCGGTTTTGCCATACCATTGATTACCAGCCCACTGATCGCCATTTCAGCTGCTGCACTACTGTTACCGCTGATCCGGAGGATATCCGGATCGACCTCGATTAGTGATGCTGAGTGCATTTGTATTGACACCGAAGAACCGGCATCGGCATGCATGATGAATGACATGGCACTCACCACAGATTCAGCTCCGCGAATCACGACGGGCACAAAACAGCAATGCGACGACTCAGCCACCGCATCGACAATACGTGTATCAACAAACCAGATAGTCGATCGATGCCACTTTCTATCTGCCGGCATGGTTAGCTATGCACGTGGGCTCAATGACACACCGAAGATCGCTGCGATTCTACTGATTCTGCCGTCGTTCTCAGGTCTGACAGGATTTGGCATCGTGGGATTGACCATCGCCGCGGGCGGCCTGATGTTCAGCTATCGGGTTGCACAGACAATGAGTGAAGAAATCACTGAGATGACCGCACCACAAGGTTTGCTTGCTAACATCGTGACGGCCGTGGTTGTCATCGGAGCAAGTGTTCGTGGTTTACCGGTATCCACAACCCACGTAAGCTGTGGATCCCTCATCGGGATCGGTGCCGCAAATGGCGGTGCGCGGTGGAAGATGATCTCAAGTATCCTCGCCGCATGGTTACTTACCCTACCGGTCGGCGCCTTGTTTGGCGCACTGTTCATTAGTATTCTCGCATAACCACAACTGCTTGCTGAACTAATTCATCTATCGTCCTTTCCGCACCTTCGACATTCACCAGGAAAACAAATCGATGCGATTCTGTATCACACTACTCATCTGTCTTACAATCTCAATCCCATGTCACGCCGAACCGCTGCAATGGCTCGATGCATTCAAATTGCAATTCGCAACGGAACCGCAGATTTCTCAGGATGGCAAAAACATTGCCTACATTCGAGTTTCTGGAGATATCAAGACAGATAAATTTCAGAATCGCTTGTGGCTAATCTCAGCAGACGATGACAGTCACCAGCGAGTTGGTGACATCCATGCATCTCAGTCCAGTCCTTCGTGGTCACCCGATGGAAATACTTTGGCCTTTAGCCAGTCCAAAAATGACAATCACACGATTCAGTTGAGCAGTCCTGATAAGAGAAAGCCCAACGAATTAGTAAGTCTCAAAAATGGAGCATCCGGTCTTACATGGTCGCCTGATGGCAGCCAAATCGCATTTATTCAGTTTGTAGAGGAAGAACAGAACCTTATTGTTGATCTTCCAACTGCGCCAAAGGGTGCAGAATGGGCTAAGGAAATGATTCAAATCGACAAACCGATCTATCGGCGAGATGGATCGGGGTATGTGAAATACGGATATGATCAGGTTTTCATCGTCGATATTGAAAGCGGCAAACTTACCCAGGTAACAAGCGACGACTATGATCACAGTGGCCCGTTTTCCTGGTCCAAGGATGGTGCATCTATATACATAGCAGGCCAGTTTTACACAGACTGGGAACACACGCCACGAGCCGAGCACCTTTACAAGGTGAACGTCGCAACCGGAGAGAAGCAACTGTTCTTGGAACTCAAAGGTCCGGCAAGTGCGCCGTCCGTGTCATCCGACGGAAACACAGTCGCCTTCCTCGGTTTTGTGGATGACAAGCGTAGCTTCCAACAGACTGATGTTTTCATCGTACCAGCCACCGGTGGTGATCCTGTGAATCTGACGGATGAATTTGACCGTTCAATTTCAGCATTGCAGTGGCATGCAGATGGTAAGAGCATTTTCGTTCAATACGATGATCATGGCGTAGGTTGTGTGGGACGGTTGAATATTGATGGCTCAATGCAAGTCGATAAAACAACAAACGTTGGTGGTACCGTCGTTGGACGACCATACCAAGGTGGGTCGTTTAGCGCTGCAGATGATGGCACGATTGCATTTACCAGTTGTACAAGCATGGAACTGGCAAATATCTCAGTAGATAGCGATGGTGACATCCGACAGTTGACCGAGCTCAACAAGGAATTATTTAGCAAGAGAGACTTTGGAAAGGTAGACCGCATCACTTACAAGTCATCCATAGATCAGCGGAAGATAGATGGTTGGATCGCATACCCACCTGGCTATAGCGAGGATAAGAAGTACCCATTGATCCTTGAAATTCACGGTGGCCCGTTTGCAAATTATGGATCCAGATTCGCGATGGAAATCCAACTTTATGCAGCAGCTGGGTATGTCGTACTGTATACGAATCCACGTGGAAGCACGAGTTACGGCGAAGAGTTCACCGATCTGATCGATCATAACTATCCATGTCAGGAAGACTATCAGGACATGATGGATGGTGTGGACACATTGATCGCAAACGGAACTGTCGATCCTGAGAGACTATATGTTACTGGTGGTAGCGGTGGCGGAATTCTCACGGCATGGATTGTAACCAAAACAGATCGCTTTAAGGCGGCCGTCTCCCAAAAACCAGTAATCAATTGGGCAACCATGGCATATACCTCAGATGCTTACATGTACTTTAGCTCCTATTGGTTTTCCGATGCTCCATGGAATCCAAAGGAAATGGCAGAATACGTGCGCCGGTCTCCACTGACTTACGTGGACAAGGTAAAAACACCCACGATGCTCATGACAGGAGAGCAAGATTATCGCACGCCTATCACAGAAGCAGAGCAGTTTTATCAGGCTTTGCAGCTGCGCAAAGTCGATACCATGATGATTCGCGTACCGGATTCTTCACACTCCATCGCTTCTAAGCCAAGTAGAATCATGGCCAAAGTAGGTCACGTGTTAGCTTGGTTTGCAGAATACGGTGGTGAAGCGATCGATGATAAAGGTAAGTAGCACATCCGGACTCGCGGAACCAAGCTAGAGATCTCCACAAAAGTCCAAGAGGCTGAATAAATCCTCATCACGGGTTATCAATACGCGGTATTGAGTTAACCGAATACCGCTCGGCAACATTTTTAAGGCGGTTAAATGTCGCGATTTGAATCGAGTCACGAGATCCGTTCATTCGATTTGACATTTCCAGCACGTACATTCTAAATCCATCGTGCAAGTCATATTTTTCGACCAGGTAATGAGCTAAGCCTAGTTGAAAACGTGCCTCCGGATAGTTTGGTGCCCAAAGCTGAGAGAGAGACCAAGCATCCAGATCCAGCGTTACAAACCCACCTTCGCTTGAGTGCTTAAAATAGGTTATTTCAGCAGGAAGGTTCGCTAAGTAGCGGTCGTGTACTTCAAATACAACCCGGCTATTGCGCGGTGAATATAGTCCCCATGCTATCCAGTGATCACATCGGCCAAGTGACTCGGTCACGGGCAAGGCAACGGCGATCATGATAACAACCGTACCAATCATGGACACTTGAGCATCACCATTCCGGGCTCGGCGTCTCAACGGCACTTCTATCTTGAACAATGCGATCAAAAGCACAACAAACGCAAGATTCCAAATAAGCACTGCTGGCATATGCCCTAGTCCGAATGGGCCAAGAACAACAAACAAGCCGAAGTGCATAAGAGAAGCCACCCAAATCCCAGTCTTTCGCGTACGACTAAAGCAAAGCAATCCGGCCGCAACGAACTCCGTCGCCGGCAATACGGAAATCAAGCACGTCTTCATCGGCTCAACAAAATTATTAATATCTAACCAGACAAATCCCAATATCACACCGATCAAGTCCTTACCTGTCGTGTGATAGAACTGAAAGTCGATTTTGCTGATCGCGGAATAGACATAGATACTGATGACTAACAATCGAACCAATTCGATCGCACGTGCCGACTCGCAAGTAACCAATACAATTCCAATAAGAAAAAACTGATAGGCCCAAGGCTGTAACCGATGTTGGTCAGTCAGAAACAGGAACCCCATCGAGGCAATATAAGTAAGCATGCCTACAATCTGATATCGCTCAAATCGTTTCACAGGGAGTGTGAGTATGAGGCCACTAAAGAGTGCCAACACAGCTAAGGTTTGCATCCACACAGGGCACAGCAACCCCAGATCGCTGAGTGGCACCTGTGGAAAATCACTCTGAGGCAACCATAGCTTGATCGTTGTCAGTAGCAGAATCAACTGGCTAATAGACCAACAACCTCGCAGAAGTTGCCAGGACTCTCGGTGATTTGACGGTATGAACATGACTCCATCGTAGCCGATGGCCTAATTTCAGGGAGATTTACGAGAGTAACTAGCTCATTAATTGCAGCTTTTACGCAGTACCACAGAACGATCCTGCTGCGAGAATGGGATCGGGTTTCTCACTTGCATGGAGGAATAACTGCACATCATCAGCCAACGCCTGCACATCAAAGATTTTTATCAAATAGTCCTCGCCTTGTGTGGATTCACCCGAGCAAAGGTCAAATGTGTTCTTATGAAGGAGGCATGCAATCTTAGGCAACTCGCCACCGTCAAACCCGCTGTTAATCTGTAACGGTTATGACGATTCTCCGGCTCTTAACGGTTATATCTGTAGATCCTGTATTAATGATTCTTACGATCGTATCAACCGATATCGAGCCATAGAGGATCGTTATGTTAAATCAAAAACGCAATCGGAAATGCATTTACAAAGCGATTACCCTTAGTGTCGCACTTTGCATCTCGACAGTCTGCTTGGGTCAACAACAGAGAGTGATGACCGAAGGCTGGACTGCCAACATGGGTGTCTTGTTTTTGCAAAGAGACAATGCCCCAGGTTACGCGTTGCTTGCCGATGACAATGGAGTTGCCACGCATCTTGGTAGTGACTTTGATTTTCAGAGTGAAGCCGGTATCGAATTCACACTCGAGAGGAAGCTCGACGAATGGTTATCCCAAGCACGGTATACAGGAATGTCGAACTGGATAGCAGCACAAATTGGTAGCGGTGACGCCACTGAGAATCTGATCATCGCAAGCAATTTATCACAAGATGTTGGCGGCGTCGGATCGTTAATCAACGGTACGGACTTTAAGAGTATTGAATTCAATTTCCAACGATTAGGTCTAACAAAGCACGGGCACCTTGGCTTTGGTTTTCGTTACTTAAAGCTGGATGACCATTATCAATATCGCGAATCATCCGGTGGTAATCAGGACGTCCTGAATTCCATTGCAAGTAACCAGTTATATGGCTTTCAATTAACCGGGCACGCCGATGTCTATAGCGGCGATAGCATATCCATTTCACTTGATGGCAATGCTGGAGTCTATCACAACGAAGCATCGACCGAGTTAAAACAATACACGACTGGCACTGGAACGAATCAATTAAACCTTGAATCCGTTAATGATGATGCAGCATTTGTCGCTGAACTTCGATTAGCTTTGAAGTATCATATCAACCCGCGGGTTAGCATCGCGGCAGGCTATCAAGTGATGTGGATTGACGGAATCGCGCTTGGAACAGGGCAAATGAACGACGCGGTTATAACCGACTCCGGATCATCCCCGATGCAGGGGCTCTTATCTCCGAACCTCAGTGAAACGCTTCAATTCAACGGCGCGTTCGTCCACTTGGTTTATACGTGGTAACGGAATTACTTACGGATCACACCAAGGAATTCATCGAGCTGTTTGCGCACAGCATCCTTATCTGCATCTTGGTCTGCAATGGGATGCGGGGAGCGCAGTATCAAAACAACCGTCTTGTCGGATTCCTTGTCATATCTCCGATAGATGTCGAGATAGGTTGTTAGTGGTTTCTTAGTAACAAACGGATCAAACCCTTTTAAGGTGACATGCTGTCGACTATATCCTCGCACATTTGACTTCACCTTCATGATCTCAAGGCGGATCTTTGCCTTTTCAAACTGACCGCCATAGAGGCCTGCATCATATGAACTGAGTGCCCGATTGAGTGCATTCACACCTTTAATCGCATCCCCTTGAAGTTGATACAGAATTGGATAGGACCAAAAGAAATCATCGTCTGCCTTAAAGAATCCCGGCGGAAATCGCAATTGGATCGTGCCTTTCCAGGGTAGATCGCGAGCCCATGGTGGTGGATAGGTGGTGTCTTCGGTGCGCCAGCTTTCCGGCACTGGAAGTTTCAAATCAGCTGCGTGCATTGCACTAGATGCAGCCGATACAAGAATGACAGCCACGAGTAGCTGAAAGCGTTTACAAACCAACACTATGCAAACAACTCCATGACGGCGTTTCCGGTTGACAGAAGGTGAGGTCTACCAGCTGCGTCAGGGATTTGCCAATCAGGATTAATTCCAAGTGCCGTAAATATGGTTGCGGCCATATCTTCCGGACTGACAGGATGCTCGGTGGCATAAGCAGCATGTTTATCTGTACTACCGTAAATGAATCCCTTCTTGATTCCTCCGCCAACTAATACCGCCGGGAACAAGGTGCTCCAGTGATTTCGACCCCAGCTTGCATTCGCTTTTGGTGTACGGCCCATTTCACCCATAGCAACAATGAGCGTTTCGTCCAGAAGACCTCTATCTTCAAGGTCCTTCACGAGAGCCGTAAATGCCTGGTCAAAGGTGGGTAACAAGTATTTCTTGACATCGTCGCTATTTCGGTGTGAGTCCCAACTGTAACCATCAACACAATCATATTGAACGGTGACGAATCGCGATCCCGCTTCGATGAGCCGCCGAGCCACAAGTGATGATTGACCATACAAGTGGCGACCGTAGGTATCTCGTATCGAATCCGGTTCCTTCGTCACATCGAATGCTTCACGAGCCTTACTGGAAAGCACCAATTCCAATGCACGCTGACGGTACTTATTGAATGTTCGCGTTCTAGAAAGCTCACCCAGTGCAACTTGCTGTTGATTGATCTGATCGAGTAATGATGATCGCTTCGCATAACGATTGATCGTCATACCAGCATGTGGTTTAAGTCCATTGATGCTGAAATCCAATTCTTCATCATCGCAGTCACGCCAGTATGGATTGTCTTCAACCGACTTCTTCTTGACGCTCGTTACAAGAGGTTCGTACCCACCGCCAAGCCATCCTGCCGTTTCGCCGGGACGGAAGATACCACCCTTCTCCTGAAAACTGCCGAGCGCGTTGGGTAACACAACATAAGTTGGTGCGTCGCTGATCCTGTCTGCCTGCACATCGAAGTACTTAGTCACCGACCCCATTGCAGGCCAGTCATTTGGCGTCACATTAAACCCACCGCCAATATTGATATGCCAGCGATGACCAGTTTGCACATAATGACCACCACCAGAGTGATCATTAAAGCTGTGGGTCATAGTTTTGACGATTGAAAGTTTATCGGAAATTGATGCGACCCCTGGAAGGTACTCGCCGATGAGAAGACCTGGTGTTCTACAAGCAGTCGGCTTAAACGGTCCTCTGATTTCTACCGGCGCATCTGGTTTCAAATCAAATGTCTCAAGCTGGCTCGGTCCACCAAACAGATGCATGAAAATCACATTTTTCGCACGTGGACGTGGAGCATTCGGCAAAGTCAACGACTCGGCCTGGAGTACTTCTGGCAGGTTTACACCAAGCATTCCGGCGCCGGCAGCTTGAATGAGCTTGCGTCTCGACATGCTCTTACTACAGTTGGCACGTGAATTCGGTTTATCGAAGACCGTTAGCATTTTTGATTCCTATCAACAAAGAAGGTGCTATTCATTGTATCGACTATGGTCGTCTAGGTCATGAGATTTGTGTTCTGGATGCTGCTTGGCTAATGTTCTTTCCAGAGCTTAGCGACATGAGGGCCTTTCGCCTGTTCGCAGCTTTCGGTCGTCGGGATTCGGCACCTTCACAAAGATGATTACAAAATCCAAAGAACAATCGCCTTCAAACGAGTTGATTAGCGTCTATAAAAGAAGGAAAGATTAATCGAGCCTATAAGTTTGGATTCGGAAATGCCACTACAATTCGTTTGTCCCCAATGTCAGCAACTCACGACCGTTGGTGATGAAATGGCCGGTCAGGTTTACACATGTACCTGTGGATTCATGCTACGGCTAGCGTCGCCGGAGCCACCCGCTGCACCGGCAGAAAGTCCGTATACTGCACCGAACTTATCGGGGTCAGAAAATACAGATGGTACAGCGGCCACACCGGGCGATGCGATCCCAGCAGATTCGAGTGCAAAGAAAAGGGGATTCTTTACACCGGGCCGCATCGTTATTTACACACTGTTGGGGGCATTTATTGTTGCCGCCATATTGGAATTCTCGGCCAAAGGAAATGCGCAAGCCGTTTACGATACACTCGACGCTAACGTAGGTGATGAAGCGGCAGTCCAAGATCAGCTCGTCGACCGCAAAGACGGCCTGCGAATGTACATCAAAGAGCTACACGGGCTTGAACCACTTGAGGGCGACTACGGTAACAAAGATATTTTCAGTTTTGGAGGCACGCTGCGTAAGTACTACATCATCGTTCAATACGCAATGACCGGCCACGTGCGCGATATCGAACTCGCATCGCCTATGTTTACCGAAGATCCTGATTTTCTGAAACCGAATACGACTGGGAACTCAGGTATCATTGGCCCGAATACACTCGGGGAAGATGACAGAAGGAAAATGCAGGAGATGTCTAAAATGATGGGAGACAACAGAGAAAGCACCGACGAATAGTTTACCTGCAGCGGATTCTGGTAGTAGGCCCTGCGAGTTTGGCTTTGCCGATTCCGGCGGTTGCATGTGGATAGATACCTAACCGCACCATATTTCGAGAATTCATTAGGCGACGCAGGAATTACGTGCGGGCAAATAATTACGAACCCACAGCCCGTTAGATTCTTCTGCGGTTCACTTTCATCGCCCGCCATCGCCACGCTCCGGTGGACGACGCCAGGAAAATAAGAGCCTAACGGCTTTAAAAGAAACTCAGCAACTTCAACGACTTAGAAGGCAAACGTACCCATGTAGCA
The DNA here is from genome assembly GCA_022451045.1 of Pirellulales bacterium. GTDB lineage: Bacteria > Planctomycetota > Planctomycetia > Pirellulales > Pirellulaceae > UBA11883. The sequence goes on from JAKUOW010000017.1 coordinate 25,848, forward strand.
ACTGCGAGCATTATTCATTTCCCAGCGAGTACCAAGTCCCCTGCCCTTGAATCCACCTTCGATGGCGACGCCAGCAGCAAGATTCTTTACCGGTGCTAGGGGCGGATAGTAATTTGACTCGTTGGAGCAAACACAATCGCCTTTATTTGCTTTACGTGTCTTCAAGCTTACTTCTTTACCCGCTGCAAGGTTTGCCTTGTAGCTGAACAGATCCAGATTCATCTGAATTGGCACATCACTGATTCGAACAACATTTTCCGCAGCTTTGCCAGCCCGTTGCTTGGCGAATTCGATCAGCTTATCACGTTGTGCAGAGTTCGCTTTGTCGTCGACCAGAATCACTGACTTAATAGTCCTAGCGTCCTTTAAGCCTTGGAAAGCAAGCGTATCGGAAGATGCAACCACCAATACAACGCTCAGTCCTTTCAAACTTACCTCATCCATGCTACCGGTTGTGAATTTCCATGCCATAGTTGCTTCACGACCTGCAAGTCCAATCTCAGCATTGGCAAAACACGGGCCGGTATAAACCTGACATGTCCGGTTTTCCATGTAGTAGCCGAACAGCCCGTCGGCAGCCTTTGCAGTCAGAGAACTCGAAATGACGGCAATCATGCATAGTACAACTAGTAGATTTCGTCGCATGGTTTTAATCCTGAATCCTAAGAAAAAACGTTTGATTGGTATGAATGTAAGTGTAACAGAATCCGCAGTGATCCATTAGATGAAATCTAGTTTCACTAAACACAGTCTTCAGCCAGTCTCACTTCTTTTTGCGCGGATCAATAACATTTCTCAACCGCAGTTCGATATCACCCTGACAGCAGTCACATGCTTTTAGCTCGTACATCGCAATCGCACAAATCTCGCACCAGTAATCCAGATGTTTTGCCTGATCATTATCAAGCACGTATACGCGTACCACACGCAGCGGCCCATCCAGTGAGTCCTTGCGTACGGTAATAATTACCGGGCGGTTGCATAAGCGTTTGTCTTTGCGGAAGGATCTGCCGCGGACGTCCTGATAAAGCTCATGCGGCTGTTTATCCAAATCATAAAATACGGGTGTCTGCTCACGACGGAACTGGACCGGCGTAAACCCTAACCGCCTGGCCTCCACGTCATCAACGGTCTTCACAATGCCGGTGAGCAGAACGGTAGGAGGCAGTGGCTTTTTGGCATCATCAGACAGACCAACCAGCGATAATGATACAAGACCAATACATACCACCAGCAGGATCATATGATTCCTTGCGAAAATGGAATGCTTATTCTTCAATGTCTTGCACTCAGGTTGAGTTATGGAGCACTTACTTACTCTGAGGCGTATCCAACCACGACCAAATCGAGAGGTAGTGGCTTCACTTCATCACCCACCTTGGCATTCGTGTTTAGCCGAACGATCCACCACTCATGCTCTGTGTTCTCGCGGATACTTGGTGCTTTGCTATCACCACTAACCTTTTGCAGAGACAGGATGGCGGGATGACTTGACTGTGCAACTTCAGCACTTTGTTCGTTCATTTCGTCACGACTCGCTGGTTTTAGTACCTTGTCATGCTCTGCGTTCAGCAGCATAAGGAAGTCGCGTGTTGGACTGGTGCCGACGTGAGCACCATCAACAGGTTGGTGTGCGTAACGGAGTGTATAGACTCCTGCTTCGATGTCCTGATCCCGAAAATCGCTTCCGCTACGACTGTAGCGAATAACGCCTAGCATTTGGCCTTGAGAAAACGGATAGATGACATCGCCTTTACCCTTAAGTGCTGGCACAGTTACGCTCTTGAACAACCAGATATCACAAACTTTTCGTGTTTCACCGCGATAGATCGAAATCCCGGTTTCGCTTAGTTGGGCGGCAACTTCTTTGGAAACACTATCAGCAGGTGCTGACTCTTCAAGCTTTACGATGCGGTGTTCAGCCGCAGACGCGCTGATTTGCGTAAACGCTACAAGTGTAAGAGTAGTCAGGGCTGCAAAGAATCGCCGTTGCATGTTAGATTTCCTTTCGATCAGGTGTAGGCAGAGGCAGGTTTCTCAGGAAGTGTGTAAGTCACGCAGCTCGTTGCAGCGGTAATATCACCGGGCAAATCGAGTCTGTCGTAGAAGGTTCAGTATATCCTCAAGATCCTGATCCTTCACCCGTGGCAACGGATATGTTGTCCCTGAATGCGCATGTAATTGGAGCAATTAGCGTGAGAAAGTTGAAACTGAATACAAAGAGGCTTAGAATCGAGGCACTTATCAGTCCCAACTGTCAGTGGGACGAGTAGTTTACACACACGTCGAAGGACACGTCGCATGTCAGCTTCTTATGAGAAAACTGACGGCTTCAATCGTCGCGCATTCCTCAAGGGATCCGGCGCTGTTGCCGCGGCCGCGTCGCTTCATCAGCAAGCGAGCGAGGTCTCTGCTGCCGACTCCAAGGAAGTGGTCAGCGGATCAAAGAAAATAACACTCAACGTTAATGGTGAAGATGTATCGGTCGAAGTCGAACCGAGAACAACTTTGCTAGAAGCGCTTCGCTACCAACTGGATCTCACCGGTGCCAAACCTGTGAGCATGGATGGCAGCAGTGGTGCAAGTACTGTACTGATCAACGGCAAGCCAAAAATGGCTTCAACTACTCTGGCGATTGCATGTCGCAGGAAAGAGATCACAACGGTTGAAGGTCTTGGTACAGATATCCCGAAAGCATTTGTCGAAGCAGATGCTCAGCAATGCGGGTTCTGCACACCAGGTTTTGTTGTTGCAGTTTCAGCATTCCTGGATAAAAACCCAGATGCCTCAAATGACGAAATCCGAAACGGACTCAACGGAAATATCTGCCGGTGCGGCACGTACTCCAACGTCATTGACGCTGTAACCAACGTTGTGAAGGGAGGCTAACAATGGCACAAGTAGAAGATAAACAAGCTCAAGGTCCACAAGGCCCTTACAGCTGGCCGTCCCGCAAGGACTCCAAAGTGATTGGTAAAAACCATGAACGAATGGACGGTATTGAAAAGAGTACCGGAGCAGCCAAGTACACTTACGACGTCAATCTAAAGAATCAGCTGATCGCCAAAGCACTTGGCTCACCGCATGCCCACTGTCGAATCAATGGAATCGATACCACGGCTGCTGAGAAAGTGCCTGGTGTTGTTGACGTCCATATCCTGCCACACGCTGAAGCGGGTTCAGAAATCAAATGGCAAGGTGAGCTTTTAGCCATCGTGTCTGCTGAATCTGAAGGCGCTGCTGCTGAAGGCGTCGATGCACTGAAGGTTGATTACGAAGTACTCGAGAGCTTTACTTCCGACAGCGATTTGAAAGGTGCAGAGGAAGCCGGTGTCACGGCACGTGGTGGTGGAAAGGTCGAGACCGTCAATGAGCCGGGCGACGATGATGACGAAGATGAATGGGTAGACGCTGAAATCGAGCGGTTATTCAAGGAATCCAAGCACGTCGTAGAAGGTTACTACGGTATCGATGCGATTACACACTGTTGCCTTGAGCCTCACGGAAGTACGGTTGCTTGGGAAGGCGATAAACTAAAGGCCTATCTATCCACGCAAAATGTCTCCGGCACCGACGAGGGATTTGCAAACGACTTGGAAATCTCTGCTGACAGCGTCGATGTCGAATGCACTTACATTGGGGGTGGATTTGGAAGCAAGTTTGCACCCGATTACTGGGGCATTGCAGCCGCTCGAATCTCAAAACGGACCGGACGGCCTGTGAAGCTCATGCTTTCACGCGATCAAGAACTCAAGCTTGGTGGAAACCGACCATCTGGTTATCTGCAAGTTAAGCTTGGTGCTAACGCCGACGGCGTTGTCCAGGTTTGGGATTCGCATCACTGGGGTACTTCTGGTGTAAGTGGTAGTGGCGTAAGTCATACAGTTGTGCCGTATGTTTTAGTACCACCGAATTACCGCCGGAAAGCAACTGCTGTTCGAACCAATCTGGTTCGTGCCAGAGCATGGCGTGCTCCCAACCATCCACAAGCATGTGCCATAACGCAAACTGCGATTGATGACCTCGCTGCTACGATGGGCAAGGATAGCTATGACGTATTCATGGCTAATCTGGTCAATGCGAACAATGAAAAGGCTGATGTATACGCCGAAGAGATGAAGATCGGTGCAAAACTGATCGACTGGAAGGCCAAATGGCATCCACACGGTAAAGGTGAACGCAACGGTTCCATCGTGGAAGGGCTTGGAATGGCACTTCACACCTGGGGCGGCGTTGCCAACACAAGCGAATGTACCGTAAAGATTCATCCAGACGGTGGCGTAAGCAGTTTCTGCGGCACGCAAGATATTGGATCCGGAACAAAGACGGTTTGTGCCATGGTTCTCGCCGAGACACTCGGGTTATCGACGAATCAGGTGACCGTTAACTACGGAAGTTCCACTTATCCGTTCTCCGGAGCATCTGGTGGTAGTACAACCGTCGGTGCTGTATCCGAATCGCACCGTCGTGCAGCAACAGATGCACTCACTGTTCTTAAGGGAAAAGTTGCTGAGAAGATCGGCGCGGATGCCGGAACACTGGTTGCTTCTGACGGACGCATCCATGTGGCAGGTAACAAGGACAAAGGACTTGGCTGGAAAGAAGCCTGTGGTCTTCTTGGACTTAAGCCGCTGGAGATTACACGAGGTCACACTCGTGGTGATGCCAGCCCGCTTTCCAATAGCGGCGTTGGCGGTGTCCAGATGGCACACGTCTGTGTCGATCTCGATACCGGTGTTGTGAAGATGAAAGAGTTCGTGGCCGTTCAGGATCAAGGACTCGTCATCAACCCGGTCACTTGCAAGAGCCAAATCTACGGTGCGGTCATCATGGGCATCGCCGCTGCTCTTTACGAGCAACGCATTGCTGATCCGGCCACCGGAGCATTACTTAACGCGGAACTTGCTGATTACCAACTCGCCCGACTTGGCGATATTGGCGATATCAAGATCGAACTTTACGAACCAGAATCAGAACGTCAGCGTGGCGTCATTGGTAATGGTGAGCCTCCGGCAATCAGTCCGGTTGCTGCGATCTCCAATGCAGTTGCCAATGCGATCGGTGCCCGTGTTTCCACGGCACCATACACACCACAAAGAGTTCTTGAAGCACTTAAGAACGCTTAAGCGATTAGGGAGGACCTGACATGAAAGCGTTTGAATATACCGAACCACGTACCGAATCGGATGCCGTTGCCCTGCTGTCTGAACAGCCAGGCCACACGGAAATCCTTGCCGGTGGTACAGATTTAGTTGGCCTGATGAAAAAGATGATCATCAAGCCAGAGCGTGTTGTAAACATTATGGAGATCCAGTCTCTCCAGAATATCGAGCAGTTGGAGGATGGCTCCGTTGTCATCGGCGCTGCTGTGACTCTGGATGAAATCCTGGCATTTCCATACATGGAAAACTATCCGGCTGTAACGGATGCCATCCTTGGCATAAATAGCATGCAGCTTCAGTCGCAGGGAACGATAGGTGGCGAAATCTGCCAACGTCCCCGCTGCTGGTTCTTTAGGAACGGCACGGGACTTTTGGACGACAAACAGGTGGTCGAAGGTGATAACCGTTATCACGCGATCCTTGGGAATACCGGGGCGGCGAAGTACGTTTCCGGAAGTCGAATTGGGCCTGCCCTAATCGCTCTTGGTGCACAAGTCCGCTTAGTTGGACCTAACGACCAGGAGCAAATCATTCCGGTGGCTGAATTTTTCCGAACACCACGTAGCGAACATCATCGCGAAACGGTTCTGGATTCAAATCAGTTATTAACGCACTTGATTTTGCCTGCGAAACAATCGGCGACCAACGCCACGTACGAAGTACGTCACGGTGCTGGTCCTGAGTATCCACTTGCAGCAGCAGCCGCTGAATTGGAAATGGATGCCAATGGCATTGTTCGTAAAGCTAGTGTTGTGATGGGACAAGTTGCACCAACCCCGTGGGTTTCTGCTGAAGCCGTTCAGGTGTTGGTCGGCAAACCGGTTACCCCTGAAGTTGCGGAAGCAGCAGGACGTGCCGCAGTCGCACCGGCAACACCACTATCGCAAAATGAATATAAAGTCCAAATGTCGATGGTTGCCGTCAAACGCGCAATCCTTCGGGCTGCTGGCTTGGAAACGGGAGGTTTTTAATCATGGCATTTGAAAAGAATTACGAAGTACCCGGTCTGACCGACAAACCCGCTTGCATTCATCTGCGAAGCAAGGCGATGTACGTGACAGGAAGTCTCTACAAGCCTGACCATCCGGATGAAGAAGGTGCTCAATATTGCTGGTGTAATGTCACCCAGCATATCGTCGGACCTGACCAGGAAGATGTAAACCGTTGTGATTGCACCAGCAACCGAGGTTGCTATAAGAATTACTCCTAGTCGGGAGTAGCAAATACAACACTTAATCGTGTAATCAAACGGGAGTCACATACGTCATGTGGCTCCCGTTTTTCTTTCGATCCCTGACCTATGAAAGTACTATTATGCGGCACTTCACTCGCACCTTGCTGCTGACTCTCTCAATTCTTCTTTCCACGACCGCCATCGATGCAAGAGAACCGAGCATGTGGCGCACGCTTCATCGGCTCGCACTTCAACAGCGTCAGGGTAACGTCGTGCCACTGGCTGAAGGACACACGCGGCTCCGGTTTGGAATTTCCCTGACACCTGAAAAGTCCGCCGGCGCTGGGACGATCAAAATCTCACAGATTACGGCTGACGGTAGCCGAAAGCCACTTAAACTGAGTGGCATCATTGAGCGGGACAACTTCTGGTATTCCGTTGATGAGTCCAGTTTTGTTGACATCCCGAGCCAGAAAGTATCGATAGATATCGTAAAGGGAATCGAGTCTAAATTGGTGACGCTGGATTTTGATTTGACGAACTCTCGAAATCAGGAACTGGTTATTCCCGTAAATTTGGAACGGTTCAGCCACTTAGCTAAACAAAAAATGATTTCCGGTAACACGCACGTTCATATCATGCGAAAAACGTATCGGCAGGCGACAGACTATTTACAACTAGTTCCGGAATCCGATGACCTCAGACTCGTCTGGGTTTCCCATCTCCGCAGAATCCCGGATGAACGGGAGTACATTACAAATCAATTCACTCCGTCTTCGCTCCACGCTATCTCCACGGACAAGGTAACGCTTGGATTCGGTGAAGAGCATCGTCACAATTTCGGAATCGGTGGTGAAGGATGGGGGCACGTGATGTTACTTGACATTCCCGAACTCGTCCGGCCTGTCAGCATTGGTCCAGGCATCATGCGTAGCGGTTCGGATGGCCGGCCGGTGCAAAAGGGTATCCTCGCAGCCCGCGGCAGCGGTGGCACCGTGATTTGGTGTCATAATGACTTCGGGCTCGAAGACATAGCAAACTGGACTCTTGGCTTCATTCATGCGCAGAACATCTTCGATGGTGGCAGCGTCGGAAGCTATGACGCTACGTTTTATCGCTACCTGAATGTAGGTATGCAGGTACCATTTTCTACCGGCACCGATTGGTTCATTTATGATTACTCGAGAGCCTACGTCCCAGTTAGAGGACGAGTGACAAGCAACAAATGGCTGGCGGCGCTACGAAAGGGCGAGACTTTCATTACAAATGGACCGGTTCTTTCATTCACTGCTAATCAGAAAAGTATTGGGTCCACGATTCAATTGGCGTCCGGCAGTAACACCGTACAGGTTAACGCCACAGGCAAGGGACGAACTGACTTCAAAGGCTTAGAGCTCGTACACAACGGACATGTCGTTGCGACCGTGGATACTCAATCAACAGACGGCTACTTTGTGGCTGAAATGGACACCACGGTCGACCTCAGCGAACCGGGGTGGCTCGCGGTACGCGTACCAGTTGATAACAACAAAAACATTTACGACAGACTGATATTCGGACACACAAGCCCAATTTACTTTCAGCAGAATGGGCAATCAATCTTCGATCCTGACGTCGCGCTGGACCTGATGGCGGAAATGCAACAAGCCCGCGACAAAGCTGCCAGCACTGGGCAATTCGACGATGACGCCGCACGCAATAGCGTCATCGGTGTTTATGATAGAGCTATCGAGAGAATGGAAGAGCTGATCGAGTCGGGCGGAAAGTGATTTCCTTCGAGCACGGTATTTGCACTCCCATGATTCACCTTACGACAACCACCTAATTCTCAATGACCGCTAGAACCGCTGAGAGATATCTTACGCTGACGCTCTATTTCTTTGGGCTGACATGTCTGCTAGCGTTTATCCCATTTGTCATGCCTGTTAGCTGGATGAAATGGGTTCACGAGCAAGTCCTTGGGATGGGTCAATTTCCAGAAGCGCCTATCACGGTTTATCTTGCTCGCTCTACCAGCGCGCTATGCGGCATGTACGGATTGTTGGGATTGTTAATGGCGAGAAATATAATAAAGTACGAGCGACTAATTTATTTTCACGGCCGAACCCTTCTAGTGGTTTGCATTATCGGCGTAACTCTTGCATGGGAATGCGGGTTACCAATGGCATGGGTAATTATTGACGGAATTGGCGGAGTCACACTCGGACTCGTTACAATTTATTTACATCGACAGGCTTGTGCACAACCTGCCGGCACAGACGATTAGCCAATGGCTATCGTCAGTTTCAGCACCGGTGTCCTAAGAAGTATCAAACCGGAGACAATATGAATCCATATCGCATGGCGCGACCGCCCCGACGGTGGAAACCCAAGCTATCACCTTGGGTCGTAAGGCTCACCAAGAGACTTCGGAAATGGCAGGGTTTAAAAACATGTCAGCTTGAAGGCGTTGAAATCCAAAATGCCGAAATTGTCAAGGAACAGATTCGCCAAGGTAACGGAGTGCTGATTACTCCAAATCATTCATCTCATGCAGACCCCTTTTCCATGAATGCCGCTGCGGATGCAACTGGCTTTCCTATGTACTTCATGGCAACCTGGCACGTTTTTGAAAGCCAGGGGAAAATTGGGCAGTGGCTCCTTCAGAAACACGGTGCATTCAGTATCGATCGTGAAGGCACAGACATGGAGGCCATGAAGACAGCACAAAACATCCTTCAGGAGAAGAAGTATCCACTGGTGATCTTCCCCGAAGGTGAGGTATATCACACGAATGATCATGTAACGCCTTTCCGTGAAGGTGCAGCGGCATTGGCATATCTCTCTGCCAGACGTGCTGATCGAAAAATCGTATGCATACCCACCGCATTGAAATACTGGTACACGAGTGATCCGATGCCGGAATTGCTGGATTTACTTATCGAGTTGGAATCGTCAATCCACTGGCGACCCACACCCGAAAAACCAATGGTCGAGAGAATCTATCGAATCGGCTCGGCACTAATGGCACTCAAAGAACTGGAACATCTGGACTCCGTACAGGAAGGAACTCTGCCAGAACGTACCGAACGACTTGCTGATCACATCCTCTCTGTCAATGAAGAGCAGTTGGAAATCGACGCCGGTGATAAAATGCTGCCCGAACGTGTCAAACAACTTCGAAACGAAGTTATCACACAACTTGAGTCAATTGAACCAAGTGACGAAAACAAGCGAGCAGAACTTGACCACTATCTGGACGATGTATTCCTTGCAGTGCAACTATTCAGTTATCCTGGAAGCTACGTCTCGGACAATCCAACGGTCGAACGCATTGCCGAAACGCTCGACAAACTGGAAGAAGATGTGCTCAACAAGTATTCAGCTAGTATCAGAGCCACACGCAAATCACTCGTACGCTTCGGTGATCCGATAGAAGTCATTAGCGAAAAGCGGCGAAACTATGCTTCCGAGCTAACCGATCAACTCAGGAACACGGTGCAGTCCATGATCGATGATATCAATGCAAATTATTCGGAAGACTAAGTCTTGAGCATGCAAAAGCGAAAGTGCCAAACACGTCTTCTGCTCATATTGCTTGTGTGCATTTATGCTGATCACTCACACTCCGCTGAGCCACCTCAACTGCACCCGCAGTTTTATGCACCAGTGGAAATGGTAACTGTTGATCAGTGGCTGTACATCGCTAATCAGGATTCGGGAAGCGTGAGTGTGGTGGAAACTGGTGAGAATCGAATATTTTCTGAAACGCTCATCGGCCAGCGAATAAGTAGCCTTGCTCGAGTCGGCTCACAAGCGAAACTACTGTTCACGGATGAAGCAAAACATGAGCTCGTGCTTTCATCCCTTGCCCAGGGACACGTCTCAGTTATTAAACGTATTAAGGTCCCCTGCTCTCCCGTAGGCGTAAAAAGCACATCTGACGGCACACTGGCAGTTGTTGCATCCATTTGGGCCAGGCAGGTAACACTTGTTGAAATCCATGAGACCGTTGAATCGGGTTTAGAGATCTCTAAGAAGATTGATCTTCCTTTCAATCCCAAGGAAGTCTGGATTTCTGACGATGACTCACACGCGATTGTGTCAGATGCATTTGCCGGTCACATCGCTGCGATCGACCTGAAGGAGCAACGGTTAACAGGGCTCTTTAATGTCAACGTTCAAAATATCCGCGGATTGACGACTAGTACTGATGGAAAATACCTGACATTTTCACATCAGCTTTTGAGTCCTAACTCTGCCACCGTTCGCAATAACGTGTTTTGGGGAAACACCCTCGAAAATCTCATTCGCAGTGTGCCCCTTGAAGTACTACTCACACCACAACCAAATCCACAATTAATTACAAAAGTAACGCATTGGCTACAGTATCCTGTCGGGAATCCCGGGAATGCTGCCGGGGATCCCGGCGACATCCTGTTTACCAGTGATGGAGAGTTATTTATTTGTTTTGGAGGTACCAGCCAAGTTGCTCACGGAAAAGACATGCATAATCTTCTGGAACGCATTGATGTTGGGAGCCGACCGATAGCACTCGCCACCGATCAAACGGAGCGATTTATTTATATCGCTAGCCACTTCGACGACACAATTGAAGTATTCGACCGCCAGTCGAATCGGGTTTTTAAAAGACTGCCACTGGGTGATGGTCAACCAACGTATTCACTTGCTGACAAGGGAAAACGTCTCTTTTACAATTCTCGTCTTTCACTTGATGGCTGGTATAGCTGTAACAGTTGCCATGTAGACGGCCATACCGTTGGTGGATTGAATGAGAACCTGAGCGATTCAAATAAGTTTTCACCCAAGCGAATTCTCTCGCTGTTAGGAACCGGGGAAACGGGACCGTGGGCATGGTTGGGTAACAAGATTGACCTCGACGGTCAGGTACTCAAGTCGATTCACATCACAATGCAAGGCGGCAATTCCGGACTCGCCAAAGGAAACCCCGCACCGTCAATCTCGGCATTCTTGCGAACACTCCAGCCTGCACCGGGTATCCGGACAGCACGTGGAGAATTGATTGAAGAGCAGATTAAACGAGGGTCACACCTGTTTGAGACTTTGAAATGCAGCGAATGCCACGCACCGCCACTTTACACGACTGTGAACACCTATGACGTCGGCATTCAGGACGAATACGGGCTAAAAGAATTTAACCCGCCGTCACTCCGTGGCGTTAGCCAGCGTTACGGGCTATTTCACGATAATCGGGCAGCCGATGTGAGAGCGGTTTTGGAAGATCATGCACATCCAGATGATTCGATCAACTTATCCGAAGCTGATTTGGAAGCTCTTATACATTTCCTCGAGTCGATCTAGTCACATGGTGAATCGCTGTTTATTACTGATCAGTAGAGAGGGTAGTCAGGATCGTATTGAGTCGGTCTCTGAGTTCGGTCTTCAATGTTTGAATCGCAAGAGACTGTGCGGTGGGTTCAAGTTGTCCAACAAGTGCACCCAATTTAGAAAGATGAGAGGCGACCTCATCTGTTTCCCCGCGTACCTGAGCAATGTTGGCCTGTCCGCATAAGCCAAATGCACGTAATTCAATATCACTACCGTCTAATTTACTCAGGCGTGTGTAAATACGATCTGCTTTTTCCAGCTGATCTTGTTGCTGGTACAGAGTCGCCAGACGTCTGTCGACCTTCAAGGCAAACTCCTGGTTTGTGGGACTTTCACTTGGTGGAAAGTATCGCTTGACACTCAGTAACGCCTTTTCTGTGTTGATTAGTGCCGCGAAAGTAAACTGTTCTTCTACCGATGCCTTCATTTCGATCTCACTGGCAACACCCGCGTCTGCAACGTCAAGCATAGAGGATGGAGCGAATGCTGTACCGAAGATGGCACCAATCGCAAACATCAAGAGGATTGCTGCGACCCAACGGCCGTTTAGTACCTTTGGAGGACCCTGTGCTGATTTCATCAGGGTGCTCAATTGCTGAGTGATCTCCATGCGGCCGTCAGGATTTTCGCTTAAGGACGCATCACCGATTTCGATATTTGGAACCCAGTGGTCATCAAAACCATCAATATCAATACCTCGCAATTGATCGAGTAACTCTGCGGCTGATTGACAGCGGTTATCCGGTTTCTTCGAGAGCAGTTGATGAATCAAGGCAGCGATGTCGCTCGGTAGATCGCTGCGCAATTCCAAAATATGCTCCGGTTCTTTTTTCAGATGTTGGACTACAATACTCAGAGCATTGTCGCCTTCAAACGGAGTCCGACCACTAAACATGTGGTATGCCGTCACGCCAAGTGAATAGAGATCACTTCTTGGATCGATCCTCCCACCTTCTGCTTGCTCTGGACTCATGTAGAGCGGTGTTCCCATGGTCATACCAACCTGGGTTGCATCCATCGAATCTCTGCTGTCCACAACACGCGCTAATCCAAAATCCGCCACCTTCACTTCACCGGTTGGTGAAAGCATGATGTTTTCAGGCTTAATATCACGGTGGATGATCCCGCTTTGCCCAGCCTTATCAAGCGCTGCAGCCACCTGCCGTAAAACACTCAGCCCCATTTGGATACCAACGGCGCCTTGAGATTGTAAGTACTGGCGAAGATTCTGCCCATGTACATACTCTTGCGCGATAAAGTGGACACCGTCTGTTTGCCCAACTTCATGGATCTGCACGATGTTCGCATGAACGAGCCCAGCAGCTGCCTGTGCTTCTTTATGAAATCGCCGTACGTATGATTCGTCTTCCGCCAAGTCGGATTTGAGTACCTTGATGGCAACACGTCGTTTAAGTGACATCTGTTCAGCGAGATAAACGACACTCATACCACCGCGGCCAAGCCGCCGAAGGATTCTATAATCTCCAAGCTGCCTGCCGGCCAAACTCAGATTCAGATTTGCGTCGTTTGATGCCATCTAACTAATTTTGCAATTGATCCATACTTATTCTTTTCCAAGGTCAGCCGACCTCGATATTGACGAGTTGATTCAGGCTTCCTGACTCAAAACCACTGAGATCAAGAGAAACAAACTTAAAACCAATCTCTTTTAAGTACGTAACAAGTGGGGTTCTTAGTTCATTCGCCACAACGCTTTCAATCTGATCTACAGGAACTTCGATTCGGGCAATATCACCGCGATGGTAGCGTACCCGAAGGTTTGGGAACCCGTTTTCTTTGAGCCACTGTTCAGCGAGATCCACCATTTGTAATCTCTCTGCAGTCACTTCTTCACCATAAGCAATACGGCTCGACAAACAGGGAGATGCTGGTTTGTCCCATGTTGGTAAGTCCCAGCCTTCAGCGAGCGATCTCACATCCGCCTTATTCATGCTGCACTCTGCCAGCGGACTCACAACAGAGTGCTCACTCGCAGCTTTCAAACCTGGGCGATAGTCACCAAGGTCGTCTATATTTGTGCCGTTGAACACGACTTGTACGTCCAGAGAATCCGACAACCCGTCGAGTTGTGAATAGAGTTCCGTTTTACAGTGGTAGCAACGGTC
>JAKUOW010000170.1 GCA_022451045.1 Pirellulales bacterium
AGAAATATCCCGGTAATAGTAGCAGCTGATCCGGTTGAAGTAAGCGCACACCTGGCAAAATGGGCCTCGAAATTCTTCTTGCCGCTACGTGATGAAAAGGCAATGTCAGCACTCGAAGAATACAGGCCGAATGGTTGGGTAATTCACCCGTCAGTATGTACATCGGAGAATCTGGAACGACTGGATAGTGGGTCGCCCTAGGGAGTAAGCGAAATGCGTATCGCAAAGATTATCGGAAAAGTAACGTGTAACAGAATGCTAGACAGCTTTCGAGGTGCAACGCTACGTGTTGCTGTACCGGTAACGCTTAAGGAGTTGAAGAAGAAAACAATGCCGGCCTCAGAGGAACTTGTTCTTTGGGATGAATATGGTGCCGGATATGGGGATTATGTGGCCCTCAGCGAGGGCGGGGAAGCTGCACAACCGTTTCTTCCGGAACGAAAACCGGTTGATGCGTATAACGCTGCTTTATTGGACGATATAGAGCTCTAAGGCTCAAAAAGATGAGGATTTAGAAGAGATGGCTAACGTTTTTCAACTAAAAAAAGACATTTGTGAAATCGGACAGCGAATCTACAACAAGGGATTCGCTGCTGCAAACGATGGAAATATCACTGTAAAAATCAGCGACAATGAGTTCCTTTGCACACCGACGATGCATTCCAAAGGCTTTTTGAAGCCCGACGACATTTGCACGATCGATGGTCAGGGAAATCAGACAGCTGGTCGTAAGAAGCGTTCTAGCGAAGCATTGCTGCATCTGGAAATTTACCGGCAACGTCCGGATATTAAGAGCGTGGTACACTGCCATCCGCCACATGCCACAGCGTTTGCAATTGCACGGGAGCCAATTCCTCAATGTGTATTACCGGAAGTTGAGATATTCTTAGGCGATGTGCCGATTACCAAGTATGAAACTCCTGGCGGACAAGATTTTGCAAACACGATTATCCCGTTCGTCGATCGGACAAACGTGATTATCCTTGCTAACCACGGGACTGTCAGCTACGGAGAAGATGTCGAAAAGGCCTACTGGTGGACCGAGATACTTGATGCTTATTGTCGAATGCTGATGCTAGCAAAAGGTCTTGGCAATGTGAGCTTCTTCACGGAAGACAAAGAACGCGAGCTTCTTTCGTTGAAGGAACAATGGGGTTGGACGGACCCTCGTACCAGCGACGAATATGCTGATTGCAATATCTGTTCAAACGACATCTTCCGTGACAGTTGGGCTGATTCTGGTGTTGAGCGACGAGCATTTGTCGATCCTTCGGAAACATGGGAACAGACTCCCAATAAGGAAACCAATGGAGCGGCGGACGAAATGTTGGTGCAAATGATCACCGATCAAGTGCTCGAGGAAATCAAGAAACAACAAGGTGCTGCGTAGTTCCTGTGTGCTGCACACGTCTTGCGCGTTGCTTCAGAGTAGGTCGTCAAGAATCGTTAGAGCTTCCTCGAGAGTCGACGCCGGTACTCCTGTTTGGCGTGCTGTGAGATCCGCTTCAGCAAGAAACAATGCATCCTCGTGGTGTGAGTGAGCCATAAAACGTTTTCGTGCGCGGTGACCAGCGCTATGGTTTAGTACCGAATGAGCGACGGGCATTTGGCATAACAGATCGTAAATGCGATCACTAAAATCACCGGCGATGAACTCGATTGTCGCAGCTATTGGTGCTTTAGGCGTTATTGTGAAGCCGAGATCATGCACAAGTCCCGCGAAGGCCAGTTCGGTATCGTAGGGCCGCTCTTCGATACATAGATCGAAGGTCTGAAGCAAATGGTAGTCTACGTCTCTTTCAGGATGGTCGGTGGTGCGAAAATGGTGCCCTTCAAGGCTATTAAACAGGCCGATAACCATGGAACGTAGTGAGTGATTGTGCTCGCTTGGGTAGTCTTGGATTACATCAAGTATCCCGTTTAAAGAACGGTCGATTTCGTCCATTGTTGGAAGTAACCATGGAGGAGTGAATTCTCCGTAGACTTGCATGGCGGCAGTACGCCGAGCGTGCATGTTGTTTACTGCTTTGTTGGTCGCAAGCAGTTCCGCCGCCACGTTACAGATTTTAAGGCGTATGGGATTCATCAGAATCTATTTGGTACAGTTTGTATTCCGATAAGCATGATTTATTTAAACAACAAGATACTGCCATTACGTTCCACAAACACTGCGTTTCGTGGCTTAGGACGTGCTAGCCAATCCAAAACATCCGTATTTCGTGTGTGACGTGGTATTAGCGTATCACCTTGGGATATTCCCATGCGTGCACTGGAGCTATCTATTATCACTTGTTGGACGTAAAACACATCCGGATCTCCCAGATCGCTGATCAAATGCGCACCGGCAACCTGAACGCTCTTTATTGGCTGGAGTTTAATGGTTTTACGCATAGCTGAACGTTTTGGAATGAATGTCAGTGACGGGCTATCCAGCAGTGATTGAAACGCACCCGCCAGACCGTGAATATCATCAATGGGAATATTACAGATCGTACTGATTTTTGCCCCTGTTGTTGGCCAGTTGCGTGGTCGGCTCGCCGAATTCTTGACGTTTGTGACTCGCAGGTGCGAGGGCTTCCCCGGAACATATGATGCCGTGATCCCGTTCGTGTCGAGTAAGTCCGTTATCCCGGTGTCATGCAGTCGAATGGCTGCGCGGTGATCTTGGAGGCAATCATTGCGAAATTTGAATGGAGCATTATGGTTGTCCAGAGCTGTAGCAAAGTCAATTAGGAATTGGACAATGCGAGTAGCCCCTTTGTAATCCAGTGTGTCTGGGTCGTCGGCGGGACGGTGATATCGCTCGTGTAGCCCTGTGTGGAACATAAGAGCGGGAATTTCATGTTCCAGGAAGGCGTAATGGTCGCTGTTTCGGACTACCTTGTCCTTGTATTCCATGGGGATACGGTGATCCAGATTCGCATTGGCGATTACACTTCTTAATCCGATTCCTGACCGACTTCCGTGGACTTCAAGCGTTCCATCAGTTAGTTGACCGATCATGTCTACGTTAACGGCCAAGGAGATATTGTCGAGTGGAAAGACCGGGGCGCCAACAAAGTGTTTGGAACCGAGTAAACCTAGTTCTTCGGCATCCCAAAGTACGACGAGGACATTATTGCTAGGCGGGTGTTTTTGAAAGTGGCGGCACAGTTCGAGAATGGCGGAAGTACCACTTGCATTATCATCTGCACCGTTATGTATCAGGCCGATTTCTCCGAGTGACGTCTTTTTGGTGCCGTAACCGACATGATCGTAATGCGCTCCATATTGTACAGTCGTCTTATTATTTGGGGCGGTCCCGGGAATCAACCCAATTATGTTTCTGTAACCCTCGCCAAATAACTGGTAAAAGTCCGTTTGGCCATCGACTGGTTTCACGCCGTATTCTACAAGCTTCGATACGATGTAATTTCCGGCGGCATGATTTCCCTGAGAGCCGGCCAGACGGCCCTCCAGCGTATCACCGGCAAGAAAAGCTACATGGCTTTCCAGTCGCGCTGTAATTGACTCTTCTGCATAAATACTGGGTGAAAGCCATAGGGTCGCGATCGAAACGAGCGTTATGGTTAGGCGTGGCATTGGTGAGGTGATTACGTCACTTTGGATGTAGTAAATAGGAGACAAGATAACGTATGCGAAAAGGGTGAGAAATGCTACGTTGAACTTTGAAAAACGAAGATGCAGCGGGTTGTGTAATCGCGCCAAATTGGACAGAATCGATTCGTGACTAGCAGATCATGTGGTCACAAATATCGTACGGTGACGGGCGATATCCAATTATCATAGTCCTTTTTTGAATTAGTTCAGGCGGCACTTTGATGTGGGCGTGAAACACGAGTCAAAAAAACTGTCGGTGACCGCACTGTCCCAGATATCCGCGGAGATTGAATATGCCAGTGCCCAACTGACTGCGATCACTGGAAAGATGAAGAAACAAGACATCAAGTCGATTGATGTGCGGTACTATTCGACGATGATAAAGGCGCTCAAAGCGTTGAGTAACTTTTCGTCAGAGTGTTCGCAGGCGTACCTTGATAAGCACCTTCCCAAGCCGTAAATGGTGGTGTCCAGGTGGTGTCCAAAGTGGTGTCCAGAGCCAAGATTGTATTGAAATGATACAAAATAACCCCTTTTTAGAGCATTTTGGACACCATCAGATTTTGCATTTTTGTCTTTTTTTGGCGTCAGAAGCGAAACGAGCCGATACATATTACACTGGAAAACAAGTGGTTTTGTAGAACAAAAACAAAACTTGGGAGAGGTGGCTGAGTGGTCGAAAGCGCGGGTTTGCTAAATCCGTGACGGAGTGATCCGTCCGCAGGTTCGAATCCTGTCCTCTCCGCTCTATGAGGGAATGCTGCTCAGCAGCATTCCCTTTTTTTGTGCCATGTTGCTTAGATTGACTAAAATCAACAAAGTTCGCATAGACTAGTACGGGTTTTATAAACATGCCGAAAACTATTTTGATTACTGGCGCTGGCAGTGGAATCGGTCGCGGAATGGCGAGTCATTTGGCAACGTTGGGTCACCGGGTGGTTATCTCTGATCGCGATTATGAAACTGCATTGGAAACATCACATCTAATCGGTGACCATGCGACGCATGACGTGTTTCAACTGGATGTCTCGTGTGAAGAATCCATAAGTGCGCTATCAACGCGTTTGTCTGATGATCCGGTTGATGTATTGATAAACAACGCCGGTATCCAGCATGTTGCAAAACTCGAAGAATTCCCACAACCAACCTGGGACACTGTGGTGGATGTGTTGCTTAATGGAGTGGCCAGAGTGACACGGGCGTGCCTGCCAGCCATGCGAGAAAATGGCTATGGGAGGATTATCAATATTGGTTCGATCCATTCACTTGTAGCATCACCATACAAATCTGCGTACGTAGCTGCGAAACATGGCCTGCTTGGTTTTTCCAAAACAATGGCTCTTGAGACATGTGACATTGATGTCACGATCAACACGATTTGCCCAGGTTATGTGTTAACGCCTTTAGTTGAGAAGCAGATCAAAGAACAGGCAATCTTACACGGAATCAGTGAAGACGATGTTATCGAACAGATCATGCTCGCTCCGATGCCTAAAGGGGTTTTCGTAACCACTCCGGAAATGGCTGAAACGGCCGCATTCCTGATGACAGCACATGCACGGAATATTACTGGTCAGGAAATTGTAATGGACGGCGGTTGGACGGTGCGATAACTATGTCGCTATGTGTTGCTTGGGCGTCGGAATTCAATTTCGTCGGCCATCGCATTTAGTGCGGCGATGACGTCCGCCGGTAGATCAATGCCTGAATCCACGGACTTCTGGTATCGATTCCATTCGAACTCTCCCGCAACGAATAGTTGGTCGACTCCATCGGCGGTGGGGGTTTTGTGAATTTGATCGATTAGACCGTCAACTCGTTCTTTAAAGCTGTCTAGGTTTTGCATCGCGCCGACGTTAAAAGCAAGAAAGGCAGCGCCGTGATGCGTGGGATCTGCGGGGTCGGCAGTCATCCAAGCTTTAATATCCCAGGTCAAATTTGCCCCAGAGAGTATTCCGGATAGAGACTCGATCATGAGACCGAGTCCATAACCCTTGTAGCCACCGAGAGGTTGCAATGCCGCGTTAGCGGGGTAGAGGCTTGAATCTGTGGTCGGTTTGCCATCACGGTCGACAATCCAGTTGTTTGGAATTGGATTTCCGAGTTGGTTTGCTGCGTATACCTTGCCGCCGGCGACCGTGCTCATTGCCATGTCAAGCAAGATCGGATGGTGTTTTCCAGCAGGCACGCTGTATGAAAAAGGGTTCGTACCAAGAACTGCGGTCTTTGAACCAGGAGCGGCTACGCTTGGAATATCGTTGCCCATTGCAATACCAATCATGTCGTTTCGGGCTGCCATAGTTGGATATACGCCGACAGCACCTAAATGGCATGAATTAAAGACTCCACAATACGCGATACCCGTCTCGCGTGCTTTTTCGATGGCGGTCTCCATTGCGAATGTGCCGGCCACTTGCCCAAGTGTGGAGTTTCCATCGATTAATGCGAACGAAGGTCCATCATTGACAATCTGTGGGTCTACGTCACTTCGACATCCACCTGCGCGGATTCGCGTCGTATAACCCTTGAGTAGCTTGGATCCATGGGTGAACGTGCCCCATGAATCGGCAAGGCAAAGCGCATCAGCTGTCACTGCAGCGTGTCTTGGGTTTGCACCGGCGTGGACTAAAGCGTCGTGGATGTATGTCTTATGTTGTTCAATAGAGATCGGCATGAGTTCTTAGTCTTTTAGTAGCGTTTACCATAAGGTAACGAGTCTATTTGATATTTGCTGTTAGGGTAAGCGTGTGACTAGAGTGCGGGAAGCCCAAAAAAACTGGGCAATGAGTGCGGGCATGATCAAGAGAAATGTGAGAATGAAATATTGCCCTATAAATGGAAGAAAGCTACATGGCCCAAAGACCATGAACATTCGCGCAAGTACTGGATTTATCACCTGTTCTTTCTTTAGATGCTCTTTGGAAAGTTCGTTTGTCCGGTGTGCCAGCTCGGCTGTTTTAAAAAAGGACCATGTAAATGGATCGCCCTTTGAAATATGAGGGGAGATTAACAAAGCGTGCAGCTTCAAGATGCGAACCGCAAATATATATGCAGTTATGGTGCTGGCAATGGCTAGTAGAATTGGCCCAAACATGTTGCTTAGGTTTCCATTTAGAAAGATAGCCGACGATATCGCCCATGAGCCCAACTGCCCGTAGGCCCACATGGTTGCGGCGATCGACACGATCGCAAATGTTAGGAACATGCGAAAATGGATCGAAAGTGAAACACAATACGATTGAGGACCAGCAACCTTATCGGCGACTCTTCCTGACGCGATTTGACTATATGCTATCCATTTGTCACTGTTCTCTTCCCGGATCGCTGAAGAATGCGGCACGTCATTTACCGTAATGAATTCATTTAGGGTGCCCATTGTGAATGGTCCATACGTAGTGCCCTCATGGATTAGATACCAAAGCTGTGAAGACGAAGTGATAATGAAACCTCGTTGTCGTGCTGTGTGTTTTAAGGATGGTGTATATTGCTAGTGTACAAGCAACACAAATCCCGAAAGCATTAACATGTTTAAGACAATTCTAGCACTGACCTTAATCTTATGCCCGCTGAACCTCATCGATGCCAAGGAGAAGAAACTACTCGACAAGGATGACAAACGGATTGTGTTCATTGGAGACTCCAATACTCATGCTGGCCAGTATATTTCCTTAATCGAGGCGCAGTTGTTGCGAAACGGAAATACGGTTGAGTTGGTGAATCTGGGTTTGCCGAGTGAAGGCGTAACGGGTCTTTCTGAGCCAGATCATCCGTTTCCGCGGCCAAATGTGCACGACCGATTGGAAGCAATACTTGAGAAAACTGAGCCAGACCTGGTGGTATCGTTTTACGGTATTAATGACGGAATATATTATCCGTTCTCCGACGATAGATTTGAGAAATTTCAAGAAGGTATCAACGAGCTAACGCGTTTGGTACGCAAAGCTGGCGCGAAGCACTTGATGTTGGCGGCGCCGATGTTCGATGCGCTCCCAATGAAAAAGAACGGTAAGCTGCTCGCTGAGGGTGCCGAGAAGTATGCATGGTTTGCGATATACGAAAACTATGATGACGTTATGAAGAAATATGCCAAGTGGCAATTTGAAGCGGATTTAGATATAGACGGCTTCATTCATACGCATCGCGTGATGAAGAACTATTTTCTGACAAAACGTAAGGACAATCCCGGTTTCGTAATGTCAGGTGACGGAGTTCATATCAACCTGGAAGGGCACGCGCTGATTGCCAAATTCGTTACGAATAAGCTGGGCTATCAATACACTGAGGTGCCGCAAGACGTTTTTAATGCAATAAATGCGAAACAAAAACTAATGCATGCTGCGTGGCTATCTCATGTAGGACACAAGCGTCCCGGTGTGGCAGCGGGGTTACCGCTTGAGGACGCCCAGTTGAAGAGTAAGGAGCTTGACGCTTCGGTTCAAAAGTCCTTGGAATCATGGAAAGACTAGGGCCGAGCAGGGGCTACTTGTCTTTGGGCATTTTGTCCCATGGGTTAGGTTTGCGTTTTTGGTATACGGGTCGAGCGTCACGGTCTGGCATGTCATTTACGATGGCTTCGAATCGCCGCATGGCTTCGGTGTGAGCCCTGTTGGATGAATCCTTGAGGTTTAGTATCTCGCTGGGGTCCGCCTTAAGATCATATAAAGCGGTAATCATTGCCGTGTCATCCACCCAGACCTTAAACTGTTTGTCACGTATGACCCGTGGGGTATAGTCTTTCACTCCGCGTACTCCGTCGGCGTCCAGCCGCGCTGCTCCATGACCAAGTGCCATAATCCACTTGCGAGGCGAATCGGTTGCTTTTCCTGTAATCACATCTGCGATGGAGGGACCGTCAATTACTCCAAGCTTCTTTGTGGAACCACCGGCTAATTCAACAAATGTTGGTAGTAGGTCAGAAAAGTCTGTGAGGGCGTCCGTTACTGCGCCCGCAGGCACAATGCCTGGACAATTGACGATGAACGTCTGGCATAC
>JAKUOW010000171.1 GCA_022451045.1 Pirellulales bacterium
ATGGCCTATTTCTGAAATCTGACCGCCGAATCGTGGTGGGCTATGGACGTGCCCGTGATTGTCCGTGTGTACGTGAAGTTCATCTTGATCAGGAGTCGAGTTTGAGTTTTCGCAACCTAGAAATGCTGACGTCAAGACTAAGTGCAATAGAACTGTTTTGGCTAGCGGTTTAAGGGTAGGCAGCATTATGCGAAATCTCATTTAGGAATTGGTGTTTACCACCGGTACTGTTACGGAATCCAGAATCGCGGCAACATTTCGAGAAGACGTTTCAAGATCTCCTCCCATCCGTAAATCAAGCACTGGCAACGCAACCTCTTGCACATCATCCGGTACGACGAAGTCTCTTCCTTTTAGATGTGCCAGAGCTTGTGCCACATTTTGCCAAGTAATTAGGCCGCGGGGGCTTAATCCAAGAGCAATGTCAGGGTGATCTCGTGTCGCAACTGCCAAGTCAACCAAGTATTCCCGGATGGCCTCGCAAACCGAAACTTCAGAAACATGCCTTTGTAATTCCCAGAGATGTGATGGTGTTAATGTGGCTTCCTCTTCGTGGCCAGAGTTTTCAGACACACCGATATTTGCAGCCAGCATCTCCACTTCATGAGCCCTGTCCGGATAGCCTATCCTTAACTTCATTGCGAACCTGTCAAGCTGTGCTTCCGGGAGCGGATAGGCACCATGCATTTCGACAGGATTTTGAGTGGCCACGACAAAAAACGAAGGCGATAGTTGGCGTCGTTTATTATCGATCGTCACTTGTCTTTCTGCCATAGCTTCAAAGAGCGCACTTTGGGTTCTCGGCGTAGCTCGATTGATCTCATCAGCCAGTAAAACATCGGAAAACACCGGACCTCGCATGAATTCGAACTCGCGTGTTCTTTGATTGAACATGTTAAAGCCAGTAATATCACTAGGTAATAAATCCGGAGTGCATTGAACCCTAGCAAACTCTCCACCAACTGCATATGCAACTGACTTTGCCAGAGTCGTTTTACCGAGTCCTGGCAAGTCATCAAAGATTATATGCCCTCTGGATAAGAGACAGACCAACACCATCTCAACTACATCTTCTTTTCCCAATAGGGACTTGTTGAGGCGTTTTCGTAAACGATCAATCGTCTCTTGGTGCTTGCAGGAAGAAGTATTCTCTAACGAATGCGAACTGTTATTCTGAGTCATGGTTTTAAGTGATTCCGTTAAATTCCATCTGGTTCCGCTTTTGTTAAACCGTTTTTGAGGCGGTAAGAGGTCCAGATGCTCAATAAGCTGGAGCAAGTGTTATATAGGTCCGGATGATCCGTCCACGTTTCATTGTCTTGAGCGTGAGGGGAATAAAATGCGAGATTTGCTAGATTTAAAATGGTCTCAAGAACCGGATGCTCTTGAAGTTGTTGATCTTTGGCAGCGAGCGACGAATACCATTTTCGAAGGGTAGTACTTGATGGTCTTGCATGTCCTGCCATGCGTGCCCGCCATTCCAGAATACGTATTGTCCAGGCGATACGCCTTTGTGTTGTGCCAAACCAACCGGCTCGCCACAGAATCTTAGAAATGAGGTCAGTTAATAAATGACGCTTGCGATAGCCCAAGACCATTAGCGGAATCATCAGGCCGAGCACGAGCCAATTTGTCATGACCCAATTAAGCATGCTACCAATGGCCATACTAATCTGTTGTTTAAGCGACAGCCATCCTTGTGGTTTTTCATAACCGGGTGTCGGCTCTATTGGAATCCACATGCCGTGTCCAACGTGCACCTCCGTCCAGAAGTGGAGGTTGCTCGCATTGACGATGGCTTGGTTACCGCGCGATTGATAGTCACGCGAATCCGCATAGAATCCCATCACCACTTGAGTCTGGTATCCCAATGACCGCAAGCCCATCGCAGCCGCCGTTGCAAACATGAAGTCAGGCCCTCTTCGCGTTTTCATGAAGTCGTCGATGACGTGCTCAGATGCTTCGTCTACTTTTGCACGTGGATCGCAGGTGAAATGCGTCCTCAGATGGTCGACGACTGCACAAACCTGTTCCCAACCCGGATTTACATCTGCAACCCAGTTGTGCACCTGCTCAATACTTTGATTTTGCAATACATCATGTTCCGTAAAGGGGTTGGATGAATGGTAGTAAAGTTTGCGAAAGTCACCCAGTTTGAGAATTGCTTCGTTCGAGAACATTCGGGACACGAGATGTATGACAGTGAATCGGGGAATGGACGGTTGAGCGGCCAGTTGAAATACTCCATCCTCCGACTGGTCAAAAAAATCAATACGGTCTACATCAGAAATGTGAATCCCTGCGAGATGACCCGGGCTGGGAATTCGTTTCGATTTCAAATTGATTATTTTCAGAGTATGAGACTGTTTCCCTTTTAGAATGCTATGCTCTGCGCGGTTCACTTTTATCCAGGGTTTGCCGTCTATATTCTCTAGCTCTGTGTTTAATTGTGGGGTCCCCCTCATTGTGTGATGCCATTGAATTCCGTCAAACGTATCGAAGCGTTCCGTGACTAGGTGCAGCGGGGTTGGTCCGGCGACCTGCAAGAGAGCAGACGACGTGCGATTTTTTAGTCGCACGTCTGCCGGATCTGTCAAACGCCGAAGCGTGCTAAACTGTCGGGATGCTTGATCAGAACGCCGCGGTGTGTCGGAAGTTTGCTTTAAACGATCAGCCGTTAACGAAATGGAACGACTGAGCTCTTTGTTGAGGTTTTTCTTCTTCGCTGCTTCACCGTATCGGTCGTCGGCCACGTCATACAGGCTCGGCATGGTCGACTCAAGAAATATCTCGGAGTCTACCGGGCCAAAGCTAAAGGCACTATCTTGCGCAGCGATGAATAAATCACCTTCACCGACCCCGGAACGAGCTAACTTGTTTTGGTACTTGTTACCGCCGGACGTTGGAATAAAACCGGGTAAGACCGTTAAAGTGCCAAATGTACTCACCGATGCGACTGCGACTGCACCGATTAAGATCATTACGGTTGAGCCTATGACAATTGGGCGGATTGGGAGTAATTGACTGGATGACGTCACAAATCTTGTTTCCAAACGACTCCAATAACCGCAAATCAAACACCAAAGTCCTGCGGCGCTGAATACTCCCGACATCAGCCAAATAAGGCCGTTCTCGGTCATCGCCGTCACGAAAAGCACGAGAAAGGCACTCAATACACCGGAAATCTTAATAGACTGGCGACTAATCGGGACAATGGCCGAAGTAACAGCGGCATTTTGGACCAAGTTTAATAATATGAGTTCGTTTGGGTCACCCACGCCGAGAGGCCGCAGGACAAACTGAAATAGTATTGGCAGTAGCGTGATGCCAGTGAACATGACGGGATAGCTATGCGATAGTTCGTTCGCACCATCGCGCTGCCTGTGGGTGGTGAATCCAAACAAGAAAATGACGAACAAGGTGATTACGGATTCGCATAAACCCCACCAAATAGTCCAGTGAGTTGATAAACGAAAGCACTGAACAATTGCCATTGCTAAGATAGCGATGAAGACAACCGATGGGCGTTTCTGCGGATTAATTTGCTGACCAAGTGTCATGGCACCGCCTCTCCCATTCTTTGCGCAGTTGGCTTGCGACGTCTTCATTGCAATTGATATTCAGCCATGCTGACCGGTGCTCTCCCGTACTTTGTGTATCGAGCACGACGAAGCGCGTAGCAGAACCCAAATCGGATTGGCTGCTGATCTGTTCCATTCGTACAGCGGTGGTCACAATTATCCGAAATGTTGGCTTTGCCTTGCCGTTGACGAGCGACTCAATCGGAATGGTCGCTTCGTCAGGTACCAGCGTTGCTAAACGATCCAACGTGGATTCGAGTCGCGAACGTTGTGGACCGACGTTAGTGTGTTTTTGTGGTTGCACGGTGCAGGTGACATTCCAGCCGTGTTGATGGAACTCGCGAATCAGGCTAGCACCGACTCGAATGCCCCATTCCAAACTGTTGGATTGAGCACAATCTTCGTGTATTGTTGGGTCCGTATCGATAACCACCTCAATATCACGTCTCGCGGCAGATTGTCTCTCATAAACAATGAATCGATTGTGGCGAGCCGTCTGTGCCCAGTGCACGTCTCTGAGCGAGTCGCCTTGGCGGTATGGCCGTACAGCCAGAATATCTCCTTCATGTCCGGCACGATCCATCATCACTCCAGCGGACGAAAACTCATTGCCGCCGACAAGAGGTATAGAAGATAGTTTTACTGTCAGTGGCCAAACGATGATTCGTGACACGACATCGATGGACTTCTTAGCTGACCAAATGCCAAATGGAAATGCGTTCGAAACATCGGTTTTAGAAGTCGGGTATTGGCCACGACGAGTTGGTTCAAAGTCCCATACAAATTCGTTAGTTGACCAGCCTGGAATGCGGGCTAATGCAACAGCGGTTGAATCATCTGTATCCGTTACATGTTCGGCAAGAAATCCGCCCTCAACGGCCAATCCCCAAACTGGCCAGGGGTAAATGTTTCGGATGCGTAAGATGACTTGAACTGTATCACCCTCCGTAGCACGTCGTCTTTTGAAGCTCATCTGGCAAGTGATCCCACGCATGGAAACCCAGGGCCACACCACCCCAATTGCGATTAAGGTGGTTAAAGCTGCAAACATGACCCAACCCTGCGGTGCAAGGAATACTCCGATGAGTAGCGCTGCAAACGCGCCGACAATTAACCATCCAATTGGTTGCTTTAGCCAATAGACATACCGGTCAGCCCACGGGAAGTAATTCCGGTTCGCTATGGAAAACAAACGTTTTGAAAGGCTCGTCGCTGGACTTATAGAGTCCGATGTTGAGTTGGAAGGCGACATTTGATCGTAGCTGTGGTTTGCGAGGAGAGCGCACAAAATAGTGCCTGTGCGCATATGTTTGCGATGGCCAGCCCATATGCCGGGGTTACCCACATTGACCAGTTAGCCATAGGGCATTTTGGATGCGCAATGGCGACGAGTTTGGTGGCGGCCCCGACAAGGGATTGCGTTTACCGGAAAGCGTTAAGCGTACGCAGGAGGGCCACGTGCCCGAATGGCCGCAGATCCGATGTTGAGATAGAGAATTCGATTCGGATAAGTGATAGAAGCGATTGGTTCGACTGATACCGTAGAATCGATTGATATCGTTTCAGTCTCAGCCTGGCCTAAGACCTGGCAAACCCAACAATCTGTAGAATCATGGTGGTGTTTTTCAGCAGGATTATCCTGATCATGTTGTTCATCGTGATGATGTCCATCACAACAGCCGTTTGAGCCAAGATCCGGAGATCCACAATCACCTGCGTGAGCTTCGTGATGATTGGCACACGACAGATGGTCGTCAGAACAGGTTAGAAGGTGGAGCGTTTCACCACACATAACGCGACCAAGATAGATGGTCACGAGAGCTATTAGGAAAATGGGACGTTTGTAAGTCACGATAGAGACGCTACTGAGCCTGCGATGAAACGATACTTTAATAAGTACCTCGGTTTCCAATTATGGTTACTACGCTCTTAATGCTCAACAGTTTTAACTGAAGTTAAAAAAAATCAAGATATTCAATGCGTATTCAGTTTTGTCTTTTGAACAGGAACCACTTACCATCGAGATTTTATGTGAAACTCGTAGTCAAATGCGTTGACCTTAACTTGTTTTCTAACAAGAATGCAGAGGTGTATAGAACTTTTATCTAGTAACTGAACCAAAAAAGCTCATATGCCGTAATGGTTTTCTATGGGATTTAGACGCCGAATATTATCGACAGCCTTTTTGGCCCTGTTTCTGATACGGGTCATGTTTGGCGGTGTGCTACACCAATCGGTGTGTTCGCACGACCATGGTAGTGTTGTAACGGCGGAACATAGTCAAACGCATGCTCACACACATGATCACGCGCACACTACTGAATCAGCAGAACATCCAGCCGACTGCTGTAGCCATACACATTCGGACAAACAGCATGCTGACCCTGGTTCTAATGAAGAGAACCTTCCAAAACACGATTCTGATTGTTGGACTTGCCACGTTCTAACTCACTCTGCAGAGCAGCCAAGTGTTCCAGAAGTGGTATCGGCAAGTGTTATCCAAATCGGAAGCGTTTTGGATGTAGCTTATTTTTTCTCAAATTCACACCGGTCTGTTCTCGGGGCTCGCGGCCCGCCAGAGCATCTTTTGAACTGGTCATAACGAATCTCGTTTTGACGACGTAATCTCTCGATTGTCCGCAAACACTGTATGTGACCTGTGTTGCTGGCAACGAATACACAGTCATCTTGTGCAGCTTTCCAGCGCAAGAACTAAAGAATCAAAAGAAAAGAATAGGTTCCAATGAACGTTAATATTAAAAAGAAAACTGGTTTCACACTTCTCGAAGTGTTAATGGTCATCTCAATGCTGGCTATTGTAGGTGGAGCAATAATCACTAATTACGGTGGACTCGAGGATAAAACCGCAACTGGTACTTCCTCCCATACTATGAGTGCTATTGAAAATGCGTTTACCGTCTATCAAACGACCGAAGGAGCGTTACCCAATAACTTAGAAACTCTGATAGCAGCTACTCCTGATACACCAGTCTTTGTTGCGGCTGAAACAGATAACGCTGCTTCAGATGCCACAGGCGGAGTGTTGGCAGGACATCTGTCTCATTCGCTTGAAGATAAGGTGACGGTTACTGAGCTAGATCCTGAACCACTGCTCGACGCTGGTATTACAAGGATTCGCTATATGGATCTAAAGGGTAATGCTGCCACTGAGGGAGATAAGACACTTGACATTAAGGGTGCCGACGGAGCGGTTACTAAAGTCGAGAATCTTGCGGAAATCGATATTCCCGGGCATGCATTTGAAGTTCCACTCTCTGATGATGGAAACAGAGGTCGTGGTTATTACGTCAATCTCGTAGCTGGTACGGCCGTTCCGCTTGCCGTTTGGAATGCCGGAGATGATGGTTATAACAACGTATTGGTTGGAGCTGATGCCGGTGCCACGTTAATTGCACTTGGATTAGGTGATTCTTCAAGTCTTATTGGCGATGGAACCTTTACGAATCTGAACTCAACGCCATACCATGGTGGCATGGGACGCGCTGAGTACAACCATTATGTGGCTTTAATCGACATAAGCGTCGAACCAGCACAATTGGTTAGCATTGTATGTCCTCGAGGGCATTGCAACGTTGAGGAATACTCAGAATTCCGAGGTCAGGCTTCTGGTCACGATCACGATCACTAAGAACTGATCTTTCCAAGAACCAACGTGCAAATTTGCTTTAACACGGCCTCTGGGGATAACAGCTGTCTACAAACAGCTGCTTCTCCAGAGGCCTTTTTGTTTGTCGTTGCCCAGCAGGATCGTTCAAGCCGTTGATCGGGAAAATGTGCCATTGCCACTTGTTCAGGAGAGCCAAGCTTTAGCAAAGTCGTGTTGCGAGGAGATGTAGACTAGTTTGCTCCACGTAACTCATTCCGACCGGACTGCCAATCTATCACTGCACTTGAATTGGCAAGCGATACCATGAATTCTGTAAATAGCCTTTTGCATTCCAAGGCACGCGTCCGGGCATGAATCCACCTGACGTGTCAAAGGCACGTAAGATAATTGCACGTGTTTCCGCTGAGACTTGGACACGAGCTTTCCACAGTTGCCAGCAATACTCGCTCTGTTGACCGAATGTCTTAGCAGATTGCCAGGAATTTCCGTTATCTGTTGAAATCTGTATTCGTTGTATAGCAGTATCAGGTCGTCCCGAGGGAAGAACGTAACCGGAAATGTCGAGCTGACCGGCGGGTACGGTGGTTTTAGCTTCAGGCGTAGCAAT
This sequence comes from Pirellulales bacterium, assembly GCA_022451045.1. Taxonomy (GTDB): domain Bacteria; phylum Planctomycetota; class Planctomycetia; order Pirellulales; family Pirellulaceae; genus UBA11883. Next base: position 7,817 of record JAKUOW010000171.1, read on the forward strand.
TGCTCCGTTTATCGGATAACGATAAATCGGCCCGGATTCAGCTAAGTCGATCGGTGAGTTATTTTTCACGATCTTGTATGCGTTAGCTAAATAATGATTGGGAGACGGCATTTCGCTAACAACAATCTTTCCCAGCCACTTTACACTGCGAGCACCTATATACCCCGGGACAACTGTTCTCAATGGATAGCCATGATCTGCTGTTAGGGGCTGTTGGTTCATTTGATCAACTAATAAGGCACCGGGCTGTTTCTCGTCACTCATCGCCTTTTCGATTGGAATGGAGCCCCCAAATGGAATCACCATATCACTTCGTTGGATCTCGTCTAAGCCCTCGAACCAAACGTGCTTTGCGGATTCCAAAACCTCCGCTTTTCGAAGCACATCAGATAACGCGAATCCTGACCATTCAGCATTACCAATGGCTCCTGCTTCCCATTGAACACCCCCGACCTTTTCTTCACGATTAAACTCAGTGCGTCGGTTGCCGGCACATGTCAGAGTAGCAGTTACTTTATGGCGTGTTAGCTGGCGTAACTGAGCCAAACTCAGTTTTAAGGGAGTTCGCACCCTGCCCTCGACCGTTAGCACATAGTTGTCAGCATTGATTACCGGGTTTGGCGCGTGGGAACGCACATAAAAGTGCTTAACCGGAGTAAGCCAGGATTGAACGAGCGGTGAAAGTGGGGGTTGGCCGTTACGTGGGTCGG
>JAKUOW010000172.1 GCA_022451045.1 Pirellulales bacterium
CCTTTTTTTCAAAGGCCTTTTGGGAATGCTTATTTTTAAGAGTAAAATTGTCGGGGGTTCGAGTCCCTCCTCCGCTACTGAGCCCCCCGCGCGACAGCACGGAGGGCTCTTCTTCACATCAGGCTTGGCAACCTGGGATGCGGTGAAGCGGTCGGAGATGTGCGTGATTTGGAACCCACAAGCCCGAGATTCCGCCGAGTGCCTTCGCATGTTTTACGAAGCATCCGACGGCATGACTGAAGATCAACGCGGCGTATGGCGCATCGCCAGCGCGAATTGCATCTCATAGTCATGAAAAGACGAACATTGCAATATCCAGCATCTCACTATCGCATGAACGCAACCGGAATGTTATTCGCTGTTGTGAATTTGGTTTGGCTGTTTGGTGCAGACCCGACTGTTGCCGAAGACGAGGGTTTGTCGAGTGGCATTCAGGTCACGATTTATGCGCCGAAGAGCGCTTCGTTCCCGGGATGCACGCACATCGCCTTTAGCGGCAAGACGGAAATTGTGACCACGGGCGATCGACTGTTCTATCGGACCGATTCACAGTCAACGTTTAGCGAGTCAGCCATCAAAGGATTGAAAGACGCACATTCGGTCGCTTTCAACCCGCACGATCGGCTCTTCTATGCGACGGACACGGGGAACCATCGGCTGATCACTTTTCCTGACCCAGCGAGTTCCCAGGTGCAAACACGTCTGACCTCGCTGGCGGGGTTTAAGCTCCAGCGTCCACACGACATCTTGTTCGATCAAACCACTGGCTGGCTGTACTCTCTCAACCCAGACAGTAGTCAGGTGTTTCGATTCAAGACCGCGGGCAAGACAGCAGACTCGCTGGATCTGTCCCAGCATCTGGGCTATTCACGCGCGCTGACGATCGTGGACGGCAGGCTCTACGTCATTGGCTCGAGTGTTGGTGCTGTGGTCGAAGTCGTCGACTTCGGCAAACAGCAGTACAAAATCCACAACAGCTTCGAGAAGAAGAAAGATGCCACGGCTGGCAGTTGGAAGTCGACCGGTCTGGTGCTAAACGACGTGGACTTCTTCCAAGGCCACTGGTACGCCACATCTTATTTCTGCCCCACCTACGCGGGGAAAAACGACTACGACGAGAACAAGTTCATTCGCTTCAAAACGTGGCAGGACTTGAAAGAAGGAACATGGGATGATCTCAGTCACTTTCTTCCCAGCAAGGTAGTACCTTACTACTTGACGCCTCGTGGGGAAGCACTTTTCATCGCCGTTTTCAATCACGAAGATCCGGGGACGTTTGATAAGGTGTACCGGCTGACGATAGCCAAGTAGTCCACGCGTCCTCGCAAATACAGAAACTCTCAGATCAGAACCCAACATCCCTTAGAGGAAGCTGTTAGCGGCTACTTCGCCGTTTTGGCTGCAATACCTTGCTTGGCTTAGTCGCGCTGTATTGAATCGCACCGATGTCCCAATTTCCGGTCTTGGGCAACGGACGACCTTCGAAGTCCGTTTGATATAACTCGCTAAGGTTTATCGCTTTACCGCGTAATGGACTATCTGCTTTGAGGTGATAATCCTGTTTCTCAAGATCGACAAGGCCCGGATCGCCGCTGCCTGCCTGGTTGCTGTCACCCTGATATTTAGTGCCGGGGGATTTATACTTTGAGTACCAGTTGGCTGTTTTCAGGGCCCCGCCAGATCGATTGCCGGTATAAGGAGAGGACGAATAGATAAACAGATTGTTCCTGAAATGGGCTCCCGAAGGTTTACCGACAGGGCTCCCGCCCCGGACATCAATGCGGGCGCCGGCATTTTGGGACCTCCCGAAACCATTGTATCGGGCTATCGTATTGTTATCGAAATAGATGCCGGTGCATGGTGCCAACATGAATAGCCATGACTGTCCATCGTAGCACACATTAAAGGAAACTCTCCAGTTATAGATTTCCTGTTGAAAACGCGGCCAATCGTAGTCCCAGCTGGATTCAAGGAATCCAGCATTGCCTTCCGAATAGTTATGGTGAATATAGATATTCTTCTTATGATATCTGCCACAATCTATTTCAATAGCACCGCCATCCGAGCCCCATGGGCTGTCTTTGGTCCCGAAGTTCTTAATGGTGTTGTATGACACTTCCTGGTTGCCGATGTTTAAGTGTATCCCCATCGGCCCCCAGCTGCTTTTTGACGTTCTCCATAGTGCATAACTCGGGCCATCCAGGTAATTCTCTGTAATCAAGGTATGCTCGCCAGCTGACATGATGCCCTGACCGGTCTTGATGAATTCATTGTTTCGGATAATGCAATGATCCGAGCCGCGATCGATGCGGAGCGCGGCCAGTCTCGTCATAATGATGAACCCCGATACGTACTCCCCCGGAGTGTCGTGAAAATGCAGGTTTTCTACAATGATGTAGTCGCCGCCGAGGATAATCGCGTTCCCGCTGGCATCACGGGTAGTGGGATTGGTAAACTTGGGCAGCTCGCCCGTCCCGTAGGAAGTCAGCCGTATCGGCTTGGCTGCTGTGCCAGATTCATCGATCCGAATACTACCGGAGAAGGCAGATCCTTTCTTGAAGTGGACTACGTCTCCTGCCGCCAGTGATGCTGACTCCGCCTTCATATGTGACTTCCACGGGCTGCGCATCGAGAGGCCGTCATTATTATCTGATCCGTCGACCGAATCGATGTAATAATCAGCACCGCTGCAAGGTGTGGCCAGGGCGACTATAAACAACGGGATGCGGGATATCAATCGTTTCATCTATTTTCTCCGCCGCAGTTATGGATTCCGATCCAATTCATTGTTGACCCCATCTTACCGCGTTCCAGCAGAGGGTTGCACCCGGTCCTGAGCTCTAACGGAATGAGCTACTCTGTATTTGTTGTTCCTTCGCTATGGATTCGATTTTCGACAACGAGGTGACTCTAGTGGTACAATGCCGGTCTCCCAAGTTGTCTTTTCCGCTCGTCCCCATACCTCAATGACATTGGTTGCCATGCGATCCTCAATAGCACTCGGCTTAGTGTTGGCCGGGCTTTCGTGTCTCGTCGGCTACGCTAGCGACGATTCATCCAAAGTTGCCTCTGATGCTAGTGGCGGCGTTCCACCAGCCGAAGGCGCCCCTACAATGCCTGGCCACGGCATGACAGACCTAGTGGCAGCCATCCCTAGCATGGCCGATCCCTCAGCTCAAGTCAGGACGAGTCCCATCGAGTTATGGAACGTGTGGGGCCCGTCGTGGGGGAAGAGTGGGTTGTCGGCGCTGAGTCCTGGGATCGAGACACGCATACGGCCGACCCCCGGGGACGTCTCCTTCTCGTGGGGGACAGCTCGCCCGCGGTGCCTCGTCTGGAAAGCGTATTCCGCCCTCAACGGGTTCATAAACTTCTACTCGGAAGACGTCCTGCCGGGCGTGACAAAAATGGTGGTCGAGGATGCGGCTGGACGCTGGGCCGGCGCCGCGGCGTATGCCAACACGTACCTGCACACGGCAAAATCCAGACACGTCGACTTAGTGGTTGAATCCGGCCAGCCCGTGGTCATTTGGCTGAATGGAACGCGGCTTACGCAACAAGACGGCGGCCCATTTCCGATGCACTTGAATACTGGTTGGAACCGGCTCCTGATCAAAGTTCTCAGTCCATCGAGCACTCGCGGTGTGCCGCCTGTGTATCCAACGGCTGGGCAGCCGGGCAATTGGACGCTGCGTGCCAGCATATCGCTACCGGGCGGGGGACCCGTTCCGCGGCTTCGCGTGCAATGCGAAGATCCTGAGCGAAACTTTCCCAGCGCCGGCGATGCAGCCGTTCCGGTACGGTATCTATCCACGTTGCGTGGCCCCGAGGACAGACGACCGCTGTTCGTGCAGGGAGAGCCGACCGACCTGACCTTAACGATCCAAGCAGCAGCCGGCTCGTACGAGCACTTCCCCGCCAACCCCCACGACAATTACGAAGGTGAGGCCTGGACGTACGCGTCGCCACCCGGGCCGCCGACAGTTTCGGCAGACAGCAACGTTTCCCTCGACCAACTTAAGCTGGCCGCAGCCAAGCAAGTTGCAGTCTCCCTCTTCGATTTCAACGGGAAACGTGTGTTGGCTGACCGCTTTCCGCTCGACTTCCGCGAATCCGCCGAAGGCGGCCTTGTCTGCACCGTCTCGCTGTACCGCGGTTCATTACCGATGGGTCATTACACGCTGACGACCGATTTCATCGACTCGGATGGCCGGATTCAGGCGCGGGACCACGAGCATGCTGTCGCCGTGGTTCGGGGACCGGTAGATGTCTCCCGAGACGTAACGAGCCGGCGGCTTTCCTGCATCGGGCATTGGCTTGCTGTTCGGCCGAATGCCTTCGAGAAGCTCGAATGGCTGCACCGCGTTGGCGTCACTCAGCACCAGAAGCTCTGCCAGGGCTGGAATGTGTGGGGAGTCAAGCACGATGGCGAGGGCAATGTGACGATCGACGATGCCCCGGTCATCGACGACCTGCTCGACAAGGCCGAAGAGGTCGGCATCCGTGTCGTCGGTGACCTCACGTTCGGCTATGAGCGTCCGGACCTCAGACGTGAAGGTGAGCAGAAAGCGGAAGAACAGAACAACAACACGCGGTATGACCAAGTTGAGGATCAGGCTCGTGGCATTCGCCTCGTGCCATACGGCGCCCGGCCCCTACCGCCATACGGCACACCGGATTTCGAAAAGACACTCCACGACTACGCCCATGCTGTGGTCTCACGGTACAAAGATAGGGTGAAGCTGTGGTGCGGGGACAACGAAGTGGACAACGTCGGTGCCGTGACACCAGCAGTCGCGGCCGTTTATGCTCATGCTTCCCGGATCCTCTACGATGCCGTGAAGGAGGCCGACCCGGAGGCCGAGTTCATCACAGCGTCTCTCGTACGGCGAAGCAATTCCACGGACGAACTTTTGCGGCGGGGGTACGCCAGGTTCTCGGATCACGTGGACGTGCACGCCCACCCCTACCGTGCGCCACGGATATCGGACCCCCTGATCGGCAACTCCCACCTTGAGGGGCACGGGGTTTTGCTGCCGTACCTAGCTGAGGGTACGAAAAACGCCTGTTCGGTGTATTACGGCGAAGTGTCCTCGCCTCTGGCCCATGCCGCGAACGGGGCGACCGGCCAGGCCGAGGGCGTGCTGAAACAACTGGGATGGACCTTGAAGCATCCCATCGTCAAGTCACTGGCATATCTGTCCCTGTACGACAACGCGGCCTGCCTGGGGTTCTGCAACCTGTACGGCGACCCACTCCCGGCCAACAACGCAATCAACGTGGCCAGCCATCTCCTCGACGGTCGTCCACTGCTGGATGACCTGCCCGGACTGCCTGACAACATCGAGCAGATCTGTGTCGCAGGCGGCGACGACCGGCAGACCCTCATGCTCTGGAGCGAGGAATCCCAGACGTTACTTATTCCCTGTCATGGGACGGAAGTTGATCTGATCGATCTATTGGGCCGCACGAACAGATTGTCAGTCGCCGACGGCAACATCGCGGTGCGCGTAACGCCCACTCCTCAGTTGATTAGGGCTCGATTCAGAGGACATGGCACCGCTGGGGAGGGCCATTGAGCGGGGAGAATGGTGCACCTGAAATAAATGACCAGCCTGTAAACGCTATCGTTGTCTTACACCGACATCACGGAGCTCGGACTGACTCACAGCAAGGGATTGAAGAACCTGAAGCCATTTCATCTGGATAAATGGACTCTTTTCAGCGAGACAAGTATCGCCAACCTCAAAAGGGCCTTGCCCGACTGTAAAATCTATCACTAACCGACCACGAGCATGATCTGCTGCTAAGAATATTACACACGCCCCTGATAACAAAAGGTAACCGGACATGAATCAAGCAAAACGCATCCTGTTTTTAACCAGCTTGTTGCTGCTGACTTTTAAGGCAGTCAACGCGGCTCCTATCAAAGTGGGCGTCATCGGCTTGGATAATTACCAGGCCGTGGCTTTTACTAGTCTATTCCGGGCAGCGAAACCTGGTGAACCTCTCTCGGGATTCGAGGTGGTAGCAGCCTTTCCTGGCGGCAGTCCAGATATTCCGGCGAGCGTAGAAGCGCTGCCACGGTGGACCAAAAGTTTTGTAGAAATGGGCATCCCCTGCGTGGATTCCATTTCCGAGGTAGTTGAACGTGCGGACGTAGTCATTCTCATGAGCCTTGATGGTCGCGTACATCTGAAACAGGCTACCCCCGTTCTTAAGGCCGGCAAACCACTATACATCGGGCGTCCCATGGCGGCCTCGCTGGTGGACGTACTGAAGATATTTCAAGTCGCCGAGGCACACAACGCCCCGCTCTTTTCTTGCTCACAACACCGATTCGTTCCCGCTTTTAGTGGCATGCGCAATCATCCGCAGGTCGGTCGGGTCTTGGGGTGCAGTGTGTACGGGGGCCTCCAGTTTGAGGAAACACACGCAGACTTATTCTGGCACTCGATTCACAGTGCCGAAACCTTGTATACGATCATGGGGACCGGTTGTGTCAGTGTGACACGTGCTTCGACACCCCAAGCTGAACTAGTTACCGGCACGTGGAAGGATGGCCGCATTGGTACTTTCCGCGGCTTGGGCACTGGAAACGTGAAGTACAGTGGTATTGTGTTTGGCGAAAAGGGGATCTTGCGAGCCGGCAACTACGGCCGTGGTGTACCAACCTTGAAAACGGATGCAGAGGGGGAGCACTGGCTGGCACCGCAAGGTGAGTACATGGGTTATAAGGGCGTGGCGCTGGCAATGGCTGACTTTTTTCGGAATCGCAAGCCACCTATTAGCGCTGCAGAGACAATCGAGATCTTTGCATTCCTTGAAGCTGCCCATGAAAGCAAACGCCAAAATGGTGTTCCCGTAAAGCTTGAAACCGTGTTGAATCATGCCCGTAGCCAGTTGAAGGCAGGCAAATAGTGATCGCTGCTAGCGAATCGAATGACGTAACACCAAGCGAATCGATAGTCCTGCTTTCCCCTCCCATTTTTATACTGCAGCCACACTCGACAGCCCTAGCCTCAGTCACGCGATTTGCCATGTTATACTAGTCCTTCGGACAGACTCCCTGAACGAATCTCCAGGACTTCCCGACATGCGTTCTGTAACTTGCGGCAATCTTACTGCTACGTGCTGGCTTCTGTTAGCTCACCTTGCCGCTGCCACTACTATTTACGCTGATGAAGGCATTGATTTCTTCGAGCAAAAGATTCGGCCGGTACTGGTCGACCGCTGCTACTCGTGTCACTCCGCAAACGCAGCGGCAAAAAAGACTTTAAAAGGCGGACTCTTACTCGACACGCGCGAAGCACTTCGCAAGGGTGGTGAAAGTGGACCGGCTATTATCCCCGGAAAGCCGCGTGAGAGTCTCTTAATCGCAGCCATCCGCCATGAATCCCTCGAAATGCCACCCAAGGAAAAGCTCTCCGCACAGGTAATCGCAGACTTCGAAAAGTGGGTGCAAATTGGCGCGCCAGACCCACGTGATGAACTTGTTGCGACGACAACAGGTATCGACATAGCGGCGGCACGAAGGTCCTGGACTTACCAGACGCCAAAGCTACCTCCAGAGCCAACCATCACCAACAATAAATGGCCTCGCAGCAAGATCGATCGACTTTTGCTTGCAACTCTTGAATCGAATCACCTAACGCCCGCGCCGCCTGCCAACAAAAGAACTCTGATTCGCCGCGCTGCGTACGACCTCCTTGGATTGCCTCCCACGGCAGACGAAATTATGGCATTCCTTTCGGACGACAGTCCAAACGCATTTGCCCGTGCGGTGGACCAAATGCTGAGATCACCGGACTTCGGTATACGCTGGGCTCGACACTGGCTCGACAATGTCCGCTATGCCCAAGACGATCCGACCTGTGCGGCAAACGACAATGGAACTTTTTCAATAGGGCCGTACCGTGACTGGGTGGTGAAGTCATTCAATCAAGACTTGCCATACGATCAATTCATACGGCTGCAAGTGGCGGGCGACCTAATTCCAATGGAAGACCCGGAGTTAATCAACGCAGACGGATTAACGGCAACCGGGATCTGGGGACTAGCCCACCTAATCGAGGGCAACGACAAAGAGAAGGTCATCGCAGACTTTGTAGATGAACAGCTCGACGTCCTTGGCCGCACATTTCTGGGGCTTACGATTTCATGTTCGCGATGCCACGATCACAAATTCGACCCGATCAGCCAGGAAGACTATTACGCACTTTCAGGCGTCTTCTATAGCAGCCACATCTTCACCTTCAAAGGAAAAAGCGCCCGCACCAGACATCGTATCCAACAACGGGCCGTCAGCACCAAAACCGAACAGGACCAACTCTCGGAAGACGAAAAACAACTTGCGAATATCGAGGCACAAATCGCGCCCCTGGAAAAGAAACACAGCAAAGCTCTCGAGCTAATCAAAATACGTCGTGACCTGGAAG
>JAKUOW010000173.1 GCA_022451045.1 Pirellulales bacterium
AGATCTGGCCATTTGCATGAAGGTTCGATCACCGGTCGAATTGGTCACCACACTACTGCGATCACTGAATGGCACGTCCAACATGGATTTGCTTACAGCAGGGTTGCATGATTTGGGGCATAGCATCTTCTTCCCGCCAAGCGTAAAAGGATGGGATGGTGGTCGCACTTGGATCAACTCATCAACGCTTCTGGGCAGAGCAAACCTGATCCATCGGGTGTTAAGAAACGAGAACACTCAGTTTGGCGGCGGCACGCTTACCGAGTATGCCAGCAAACTGGGATTATCTTCGCTGACAGATGTTGCTGATCGGCTGATACAACAGTTGTTTGCCGTGCCGATAAGTAATGACATCCGGGATGAGATTGTAAACAGTAGTACGGAACGGTTCTCACAGCGTGAAGAACAACTGCGATCACTCATACACACATTTACTTCACTTCCACAATTCCAACTCTCCTAGACGACATGGACGAAACGATGAGGTCATTTAAATGAACCTAACACGACGACGATTAATCTCCAGTTCACTTGCCTCTGCATCCATGATTACCATCGGAAGCAGTAGTCAATCCCTTCCTGGATTCCTACTGCAAGCTGCGGACAGCAACGCAAAAAGCGATGAATCTGTTCTGGTCGTTGTACAGTTAAGCGGCGGTAACGACGGATTAAATACGGTCGTACCGTTTACCGATCCGGTTTACTACAACCAGCGACCCAAACTTGCAATTCCAAAAGCGAATGTGCTGTCGATAGATAGGTCGTTGGGATTCCATCCTGTCATGCAGGGTTTTGCCGAGTTGCTCGAAGATGATAAGTTGGCTGTGATACAGGGTGTCGGTTATCCAAATCCAAACCGCTCTCACTTTGAATCGATGGACATCTGGCACACGTGTCGCCGAAAGAGCGATATACGTGAAGAAGGCTGGCTCGGCAGCATATTGGCCAGTCAAACTGAGGAAGACTCAACCGATATTCCAGGATTGCACCTTGGTGCTGAAAAACAACCTCTGGCTCTTTCAAGCCGTTCATTACGAATCGCATCGGTAAAATCTTTAGAACAATTCAAGTTGCCTGCAGATTCCAAGACGCTATCCAGCGTAGTGGCAAAGGCTGAGGATAAAGGAAAAGGCGGGCTGCTTGGTTTTGTGCAATCAAGTACTCAGGCAGCGATCCGAACAAGTAAGCAATTAGAAGAAATTCGATCCAAGAATACTTCCGCTGTCTCCTACCCCAACTCTGCACTGGCGCGAAAACTCGAGACGGCAGCTCAGTTAATCGATCGCCCGCTTGCTACTCGAGTTTACTACGTATCCATCGATGGATTTGATACGCATGCACAGCAGGCTGATGCTCATACAAGTCTGCTTAGGCAGGTGAGTAGTGCCGTCAAAGCGTTTGTCGATGACATCACGCAGCGCGGCCACGGCGATCGGGTAATGGTCATGTGCTTCAGTGAATTCGGTCGACGCGTCAAAGAAAATGCCAGCGATGGTACGGATCATGGTGCCGCGGCTCCAATGTTCTTTGCCGGCTCCCGTGTGAAAGCTGGAATTCATGGGAGTCACCCGTCATTAACTGACCTGCAACAAGGTGACCTTAAGCACCAGTTTGATTTCCGACAGTTATATGCATCGGTACTGGAGAATTGGATGAAATGGCCTTCCGGTGACGTGCTTGGCGGCCAATTCAAACCACTTGATGTCTTTGTGTAACGAGTTCATCATAAAAGTAGATGCACAATCAGCTTGCTGATTGGTCTGGCAGTCAATTCGAACTCATTCAATATCTGGAAAGACAACTATGAAAAAGTGTGCTGTACTCCTGTCACTTGTGCTTGCTCTCGTTGCAACTACTTCATCACACGCTAAAGAAAAGGGATTTCAAACCATTTTTGATGGCAAGTCAATGAAGGGTTGGAAGGCCAGCGAGAACAAAGATTCATGGAAATTCAAAGATGGCTTGCTTGTCTGTGACGGACCCCGCAGCCACCTGTTCTACGTGGGTACCGACAAGCCTTTCAAGAACTTCGAATTCAAGGCAGAAGTGAAAACGACACCTGGCAGTAACTCTGGAATTTATTTCCACACTCGTTATCAGGAATCAGGCTGGCCGAAGTACGGCTACGAAGCTCAAGTGAATATCACTCATAAGGATCCCAAGAAGACAGGGAGCCTTTATGGTGTGGTAAACGTTGGCAATCCACCGGCAAAAGATGGTGAGTTCTGGGAACAGCACATCATTGTTAAGGACAATCACATCACGATTAAGATTAACGGCAAGACGGTAGTCGATTACACGGAACCTGCCGGCAAAGAGGCATTCAGCAAGGACTTTGAGCGCCGATTAGGTAGTGGCACGTTCGCTCTTCAGGCACACGACCCTCAAAGCGTCGTTTACTACCGAAACATTCGAGTAAAGAGGCTCGACTAGATTTCGGTACCGAACCCATCTAGATAAAAAATAAAGGGCGACATCCTTTGAAGGGATGCCGCCCTTTTCAATGAATAATGAACTATAAGTTCAACCCGGTCGACTGCGACGAGTGGAGTCGCTTCGAGACTGATGTGGATCGGGCGTGCTGTGCACTAGCTCCATGGTGATCCAGATCAACGATAAATGTTGGTCCCTCTGCCGGAAACGACCGGGAGTTACTGATATCGGCATCACCAGAATTCTGCGATTACTGTTTTTGTCGAAACCGGCCTAATTCCTGCTTATTTCAATTGCCTTGGCCAATCGATCTAATTACTATACTTTTGTATAGTTGTGTACATTTATACAGTTTTTCTGTTAATCCCACGCTAACAAGGAAAAATCCGTTGGAAATATCTGCTCTGATCGAATTGATAAAACAGCATCCGGCATACCAGCAACAGATTATGCATCATGAGCTACTCGATGCTCGTGATGGCCAATTCAAATCACTTGAGTCACCATTGCCAGTCGCATTGAGCCAACTGCTTGAGCAACGTGGAATCGATAATCTGTTTTCTCATCAAGTAGATTCGATCGAAGCCGTTCGTAATGGAAATGATCTGGTCGTGGTAACGGGAACTGCCAGCGGTAAAACACTGTGCTACAACATCCCCATTCTTGAAACGTGTCTGTCCGACCCACAGGCGCGAGCATTGTATCTTTATCCGACTAAGGCACTGGCTCAGGATCAACTAAAAGGCCTCTTGCAACTGCTAACCGGTGTGGATGATCCATTGCTTAATCGCCCACTGGACAACTGGGGACAAATCCCGGAACAACTGCCTTTCAAGCCTGGTGTATATGACGGCGATACGCCTACTTCTCAGCGGCGGCGAATCAAGGCTGAATCAAACTTGGTGCTGTCAAACCCAGACATGCTTCATGCAGCAATCCTGCCGTATCATCCAAAGTGGGCAAGATTCTTTTCTAATCTGCAATACGTTGTGCTGGACGAAGTACACATGTATCGCGGGATCCTCGGTGCAAATGTCGCTTGCGTACTACGGCGGCTCAAACGCGTCTGCCAGCATTACGGCAGCAACCCACAGTTTTTATCCACAAGCGCAACCATTGCTAACCCCGGCGAGCTCGTCAATAAATTAATCGGTCGAGCACCAGTCGTCGTTGATAACGACGGATCACCGCGCGGTCGCAAACACTTCATCCTCTGGAATCCGAGCGAGCTGGGCTGTGATAATCTGGCAAGAGCCAGCGCCAACGATGATGCAGTATGGTGGATGTGTGAGGCTATTGAGCAAGGTGGTCAAACGCTTGCTTTTACACGTACTCGTCAGGCAGCTGAGCTCATCAGTCGCTATGCACAACAACGGCTGTTCGACAATCAGTCGCCTCATCACAATCGCATCTGTGCTTACCGCGGCGGTTACCTGCCGATAGAGAGACGGGCTATGGAACAAGACCTGTTTCAAGGGCGAATCCGCGGCGTGGCATCCACGAACGCTCTGGAACTTGGAGTCGATGTTGGGTCGCTCGATGTCACACTGCTCGTACACTATCCGGGAACTATCGCCAGCACATGGCAGCAGGCAGGGCGCAGCGGACGCAGAAATGACGAGAGTCTGTCGGTGTTACTCGCTGGTAATGAACCGGTTGACCAGTACATGATTCGTAACCCTGAATACTTCTTTAGTCAGTCGCCGGAGCAGGCAGTTGTTGATCCTGAAAATCCATACGTATTGGCCAACCACTTAAAGGCCGCTGCCTTTGAATTACCGCTGGATGATGATGGGCTGACTGAATTTGGTGAATGTGCAACACCAATAACGGACATCCTCCACAATAATCACGAACTAAACCATGTAGCAGACAAGTACTACTTCAGTGGTGGTCAGAATCCAGCTCATAAGATTAGCCTGCGGCACATGTCTGATAACACATTCAGCATCGTCGAAATCTCTAAAGACCCAGATTTGCCAAACAAGGTAATTGCTAATGTTGATGCTATCAGTGCGCCGGAATTGGTATATCCAGAAGCTGTTTACTTGCATCACGGCGAGACGTTTTTCATTCGTGAATTGGATTTGGAAGGGCGAGTCGCCTATGCAGAGCGTCAGGAAATGGATTACTACACTCAGGCTGTGCTCGATAGCAGTGTAAAGATCCAGCACGAACTGGAATCCAGGCCAGCACTCCCGGATACATCACTGGCCTTTGGTGAAGTAGACGTGAGCTGGAAGACTATCTCATTTAAGAAGATCAAGTTTTCGACACGTGAAAATGTGGGTTACGGCAGTGTGGATATTCCTGCTCAGAACCTTCCAACAACTGCCTTCTGGTTCACGCCGGGACAAGCGATCTCTGATGCCATGCAGCAAGCATCGTTTAAGGTCAGCGAAGGATTGTGTGGATTACGAAACCTAGTGGTTGTTGCACTACCCATGCTTGCAATGTGTGACAACCGCGATATTAGTGGCGTCGTTGACAGCAAAAATCTCGGCACACCCACCATGATCATTTACGACCGATTCCCTGGTGGACTTGGGTATAGCGAGCAGGGGTACTCCCGACTCACGGACTTATTGGAACTCTGTGAAGAACTGGTAAGCAATTGCCAATGCGATGATGGTTGCCCTAGTTGTGTTGGACTGCCTAATCTACGACCGGCAATTCATAGTGATCCGGATTTAACGCGCGGATACCCCATTCCCGACAAGCACGCCACATCAAAATTACTCCAGCTTATACTCCACACGGAAGCCAGCGTTGGCAGTGCGGCTGAAGTTCTAGCAGCCAGCCACTGATGCAAGACGCAAATATCTCTGCACAAAACCTCGTATGTAATTCAACAACATGGAACTCTCAAAATGTTAAGCGGTGAGACACTTTCACAACTGAGAGCCTTTTCCAAAAATCGGCGCGTTGACAAAAATCCTCCTGCACCAGAAGGACACCGGATCTCGACCAGTTCACTGCCTGAGGGACAGTTCATCAAAACACCATTTGGGAAGCACTGGCAATCCACAGAACCGGTTATTGAACAATGGGATCGGCTGCCAAAGTGGTTGGAGAAAATGGCCAGATGCAAAGAGTTTCTAGCGAGAGCTGAACCGGACAATCGCTCAAACATCAATAACGTCTTTCAGTCCTTCATTGAACTCTTTCCTGACCGCATTGCATTGCTGGATCTTGAGACCTGCGGCTTTGCGGGCTCCGTCGTCTTTCAGGCAGGCATCATGTTAATGCAAGACAGGCAGCTACAACTGGTCCAGCTGCTGGCGACAGATTACTCTCAGGAGCCGTCACTGCTTTACCAACTCAGAAAACTACTCCGGTCAATTGATGTGCTCGTCACGTTTAATGGAAAGAGCTTTGATTGGCCTGTCATTCAGGACCGCTGCATCATGCATCGACTTGACCAATCTCATCCGGACTTGGTAAATCACATGCCAACTGTCCACTGCGACTTACTTCATCATTCGCGGCGGCACTGGAAAAAGATGCTGCCAAACTGCAAGCTTCAAACGATCGAAACGTATGTCTGCGATCGACATCGGGCTGGTGATATACCCGGTCGTGATATTCCATCGGCCTACCATAATTACGTGCGCAGTGGTGATGCTTGGCAAATGCGCAGCGTGCTACACCACAACGCATTAGATTTGATTACCTCGCTGGAAATCGCGATGAAGATTGCTTGTTATGAGACTTCCATGATCGCTACCGTGCCGACCACTGATCGCGAATGAGTTTGGCGGTAAGTGGCTTGATCATTGCAGCGGTGGCTATGTGCACGGCGTGTGCTCCGGCACTTAGATATCGTTGCACATCGTCATAGCAGGAAGCACCACCGACTCCAATCAATTCAAGCTCGAGGGATTCTTCTTCGATAATGGTGTGAAATTCCTGCACCTGCGAAATCGATGCTTCCAGTGTTGCCTCGCCACAAATTCCGCGATGTGCTTCCCCGAATAGTAAATTCCCATCGGGCTCTCGGACTTGCGTGGCAATGCTGTTTGTCATGGCGATCGCATCAACAAACGGTGCGAGTGCATGCACAAGTTCCTTGCATGCGGAGTTACTTGTAATGCGGCCAACTTTGGCAATGTATGGTATATCACCTATCGCACTTCTCACCGTTCGCGCTACTTTTTCAGCCTGAATTGGATCCTGGTAGATCTGGCCGTCACAAGTCGACACATTCGGACATGAGAAATTAGTTTCGACAGTATCCGCACCACTTTCTGTTGCTTGTTGAGCACAAAGTGCATAGTCGTCAGCAAGCTGTTGAAATTCCCAATCTGGTTGTACGGTTCCAACCACCGACACGTTGAGTAATTTCCCGAGTGGCAATTGATCACGAGTCTCGCGCACATCTGCTTTCCAAACAGCAGGATTGGTAGATGGCATTCCAAAAGAGACCGCCCAGCTGCCGTGCATTTCAGACGTTGCAAGAAGTGGACCTTCCCCGCCGTGCAGATCATCGCACAGTACTGGCTGGAGATTTGGCAAGTCATAGCAAAGACGGGCACCGCTACGGACAGTTTTGTATGTGACGACATCAAATCCGAGGCTTGCGTAGTAGAGGCACCATTTCCCATTTAGCAGTGGTCCGGACGGCACGCCCAGAGGCGAATCCACCGGCAAGCCGCAAAACTTGAAGTCGCCCGGTACTTCTGCAATTTCAGCAGATTGAATCGCTGGCGCGTGGTCGTAATTCCATTGGTACGTTTTGGTTCGATCGTATGTGGGAAGCGGATCCATGGGCATTGACCCCACCATTTTAACGGGTGGTGTTAAAACAGGATGTTTAGGCGAAATTTGGCGGCATCGATATCACTTGAGTGACCACATAATTGCTTGCCTCACGCCGATATTAAAAATAGGATGATTCCAGTTACGCTACCGGTGCGCATTCCGAGTTTATCGCATTTACCACTGCCGACGTACCGTGTACTGAGGATCCTCGTCAGTTTTTTGTTAGGGAAGAAGAAGTTATGACAGGTCGAATTCAGCGAATTCTCATGGCAATGATCGCTCTTACACTTGTTGGCACATCTGGGGTACATGCGCAAGACGTACTGGCTGAGTTATACGGAAACGGTGTACATGCTTATTTCGCTGGAAACCTTGACGAAGCGAATGCGTTTTTTACTCAGGCGATCGAAAACGAATCAGACGACCCTCGCGTTTTTTACTACAGAGGCGTTATCAATCTGAAACAAGGCAATACGGATGAGGCAGCAGCAGATTTTGCAGCAGGGGCAAATGCCGAAGCGGATGACATCGCTGATTTTTATCCTGTATCAAAATCACTACAGCGTATTCAGGGCGCGGCTCGCATTCAAATAGAGAAGGCTCGTAAACAAGCTGTGGTTGACCGAGAAGCTGTGAAAAAAGCTCGATTGAATGAACGTTATGAAGCATTTAAGTCGAGTGAAGCAGATGTAATCCGAGATACGACACCAATGCCGCTAGTTGTCGCCAGACCAATGTTAACCAAGGAACAACACAATAACATCTCCGCCAGCAATCCTTTCAAAGGCGAAAACGCTGAAGGTATTTTCGGTAGTGCTAAGCCGGAGGATTCAACTGCTACGAATCTCGCAATTATTCAATTCCAGGCAAAACCCATCAAAGATGAGGCCCTTGCTCCGGCGACAGCAGGTGATGCCAACTCGGTTGCTGTGAATAATCCTGCAGCTGGAGATGGAAATACACCAGCCAACACGGGTGGCTCAACAGGATCCACTAAGCCATGGCTTGGCAGCTGGAAAACAACTCAGATTTCTCTACGTGATCCAATGGGTCAGCTACAGCCTCTGCCAGCCGCTCAGCTGAGTATGACCCTTACGTTTACGGACACAAAGGCAACTATTGCTGTAACAATAATGGGACAGGAAAAATCCGAAGCTGCCGATTACACCATTAAATCAGGTGCTGAAAACGACTTCGATGAATTACCTGGAACGTACGATTACGTGGGATACACTT
>JAKUOW010000174.1 GCA_022451045.1 Pirellulales bacterium
TTAAATGCGACAAAACGGTGAGCTGGTTTCGCCATTTCGGCATAACCAATCACAATCGAACTAATAATCACCAAGTCATCGCAAAGGATCGGGAAATTAGTTCGGCCACCATAAGTACTTAGCAGGCCAAAGCGTTCATGCATCGGCAAGTTCCACTTAACTTCGCCAGTCTCTCCATCAAGGCATTGGAATACACCGCAAACACCAAGAGCGTATACATTGCCGGTCTCCGGATCTCCAACGACGCTACTCCAGCCAACACGTGTATCCGGCACGTCACTCAAATATACATTGAAGACGTTTTCCCAAATATCTTCACCTGTTGCTGCATCAAGGCAAACGACCTTTTCACGTTCCTGTTCTGTACCCGGCTTATCACGAACGACCATATAGAGCCGGCCACCCATCACGATTGGAGTACTGCGACCTCCTAGGTCATCTCGCTTCCAGGATACGTTACTTCCTTCACCACCATTCGGATCAAAGTCATCAATCAAGCCAACTTCAGAACTAGTGCCGTTTGAAAAAGGGCCTCTCCAATATGTCCAGTCGAGTCGAGGGCCATCGGTTTCGCCGGAGAAGATAGCAGCAGCTTCACTACCTGAATCTGAATCATCGGTACCTTCATCAGAGCCTTGCTCACCCTCACCACCGTCAGTGCTATTTCCAGTATCTTCAGCCTGGTCAGTTGCCTCCTGACTGGTTGAATCTGATTGAGCATCATCTCCACCATCGCTAGTACCGGTTACAGTCGATTCACCGCCGTCGTCTGACCCGGAATCACTAGAACATCCCGCCATCATGGCCAGGTTCAGTAACAAGACCAAACTAAGTGAAACAAAAGAGAATCGAAGCGACTTCATCATGATGGAGCTTTCCTAAACGCTTGACATAAGAAGGTGGGGTTTCGCGGCTTAAATTCTTAAACGCGCGGATACAATTCCCCGAAAAAAGGGGACGCCATGTACTGTCTAAGATACGGGTCTGGAAGACTTGAAACAAGCATATAGAAGCGACTCAATTGCTCATTTCAAAAGGCAAAAGGATATCTTATTAATCAAACCACTCATCCGCCGGGTCGAACTTTGGCAATACCATAATCAACACCTTCATTTTGCCTAGCGCCCGGTGGCGAGTGCCCGGTCTGATCATGATACTCATACCAGAATGCACGGGAATAATCTCGTCATCCAGCTCCATTTTCGCGTCATCACCACACTCTAGAAAGAAATATGTTTCGGTAAGTGTTTTGTGATAGTGTTTTTGGGCATCTACCGAGATTTCTGTTACATGAACCGTCGCCGGAAAATCTTCGATATCACTAAACGCCCGTCGAGCAGTACCACACGGGCACGGTGTCCCCGGAATCTCTGCAAAATCGGCTATTTCATAGCCGATTTTGCCAGTTATATCTGTGTTATTTGAAGCAATGAAATCTGACATTTGCAGACGCCTCCTGTAATACGCTATACCAAATCATTCGCTCTGTTTTAGAAGATTTCCACGAATCTGAATCAGTTCTTGAAACTGTTCTAGACATCACATTCGATGGTCAAATCAAAACACCAAACGACTGATTGAGGTTGCCTCACACTACAAATGCACGTGGTGCATAAGCGGGCATAAATCTGACCCTAAACAAAGTTGACCTAGCTTCACTAGTTTAACAAGTTAGCAAAACTACTACAGAACTCATATTAAGCAAACCCGTGAAACCTACCGATACAAATTGTGTTGGCAGTTAATTTGCCCCGACATTTCCCCACGCTACTAATCACTCTCGGAATCGAGATTTACCATGAAAATTCGTATCCTCTCTATCTGTCTAATTGCAACTTTAAGCGCAGCTACATCGATTTCTGCTGGTGAACTGTTGCAGGACTTTTTCAAGACGATCAACCTGCCAAAACTAAACATCTCTGACAGTGATGAAACGCCTGTGATTAGCACGCTCGAAGCCGTCGGTGAAGAAACAGGAAAAGTGGTAAACGAAGTTGGAAGCCTGCTTGAGCAACTTGTGTCTCCGGCACCGACCAAAAAGGAACCCAAGGCCGACGCAGCCACACCGGCCAAGATCCAAAGCGATGTAAAGACGGAGTCGAAAACACTTACCCCGGCGAAGCCGGCTAAAAAGGAAGCAACCGAGAAAGAAGCTAAAACAAAGCCAGCTAAGAAGCGGGCAATACCAGCTCCAATTCTCTCGCCAGCTGAATTTCTAAAGAAGCAGAAAGACAAGTCTGAAAAAGAAACTGAGAAATAAGACCTCGGTATTATCGAGTTCTCGCTTCGAGCAAACCGCTAACGTAGCCAAGCACATCCATTTGTGTCTTGGCTACTTCTTTAATGGGTGTAAAATCCCCACTGCTTTCACATAGTTCATGCAATGACGGCGCCATGCCCATGCTGTGGGATCCCGGTGGAAGTAGTTCCATTGTTGCCGCGACAGCATCTTCAGTGCGCCCTAGTCTTGCAAGCAAGTCGATGTAGGTTTCAACGGCGGCTGTACCTTCTTGTTCTTTCACCACAGTCCTCGCTCGATCTTCAAAGTGCGCCATCGCTTCCTCCAGGTTTTCACTAAGCAGTGCTTGGAAGTAAAGTGCATGGTGTACGTAGATATCTGCGAACGGTTCTTCACCGGCATACTGGAATTGCTCATTTAGATTACGACCGTAAAATGTCAAGTCCATCGCCTTTCGTAAAGACGCTTCATCTTCCAGCACTCTGCTGAATCGAACCGTTGATGCTAAGTGCGTTGTATCTACGTGATAGGAGTGTTCGCCAAACAACCAATCGCGATCATTCACTAACTCTTCCAGCGTATCACCGGTCGCTTCTGATCCGGATTGCTGACCAATATCTGCTTTCACAGTCGCGACCAGATCGTTGTGCAAATGATCAAGCAACAGCTGGGCACATACCTGCTGCTCCTCACGACTTTTCTGATACATCAACGATTCATAGGTTGTAATGGAATTACAGGTACCGTAGTGATTCAAAACAATTGAAAAACCGCGACCAACATCCACACCTTCATTGAGCAAAACGTCTACCATTTCATCGATGTTTTCATCACTTACATCGATCGAATCCAAGATCTGTTTAGCCGCAGGGCGATCACCAACCACCCGCATGTACATCCAACCTTCACCAGCCTTACCATCATCGAGCAACGCAAGTCCAACTTCTTTGCAGGCTGCAATCAGTGCATCTTCAAGCTTGTTAC
The DNA here is from genome assembly GCA_022451045.1 of Pirellulales bacterium. GTDB lineage: Bacteria > Planctomycetota > Planctomycetia > Pirellulales > Pirellulaceae > UBA11883. The sequence goes on from JAKUOW010000174.1 coordinate 3,224, forward strand.
GAGTATCGCTATCAAGTGAGTCACCCGAATCACTGTAGAGCAAGGGTAACCCAAGTTCATTTCGCGCCTTCATTTTCAGAGCTTCAAACAACTCGTGAAACTTCTTCTGCTCCCGCAGCGAACTGATGAGTGTATCCAGAACGGCTTCAACGCCGCCTTCAGCGTAGCTTTGGTCAAGTTGCTCAAAAGAAGTGGTGGATGTACTCATTGATGAAATCCCGTTTATTGTTGTTCAAGAATCACTGATATTCAGTTTATCAGCCGTGTGGGCAGATGTTAGGGGTTAGCAGTTATATCACTGGCTGCTCATTTGGTGCACCATGTCGACCACCGCGATTGCGTTTTCAACCGGTGTTTGCTGCAGCACGCCGTGGCCAAGATTAAAGATATGGCCGGGACGCCCACCCGCTTGATCCAGTACTTCCGCTACCCTTAACTTGATCTCTTCCTGCTCTGCCAACAGTACGATCGGTTCAAGGTTTCCCTGGACGCTGCGGTTATGACCGATCGTCTCCCAGGCTTCATCCAATCGAACTCGCCAGTCAACACCCACAACCTGACTGCCGCCTTCCGCATAAAGCGGAAGCAGCGCTGGATTACCGGTACCAAAATTGATCACCGGAACACCTGGCACCAGATCTTTGATGATCCCCTGAACATATGGCAATACATATCGTCGATAGTCATCCGGGCCCAGACAGCCAACCCACGAATCAAACAATTGTACGCATTGGGCACCAGCGGCGATTTGCGCATTCAGGTATATGGTAATGGCTCGTTGAAATCGCAGCATTAACTCATGCCATGCGCCGGGATCCCGATACATGAGTGTTTTAGTGTTCATGTAATTCCTACTGGACCCACCTTCTATTGCATAGCTGGCGAGGGTAAACGGCGCCCCCGCAAACCCAATCAGCGGCATATCTTCCGGTAATGCCTTGCGTGTCTCTGTCACCGTCTGCATAACAAAGTCGAGCGAATCAACCGTCTCAAGTTCCAGCACTCGATTTATATCCGTTGACTCTCGAATTGGATTGTGGATTACCGGACCTTCACCTTTGGCGAATTCTAAATCTAAACCCATTGGTTCGAGGATGGGCAGTAAGTCCGAGAAAATAATAGCCGCATCGACCCCTAGCTTGGTAACTGCCGTGAGCATCACTTCAGCACAAAGTTGCGGATTCTTGCATAATTCTAAAAACGTAGTCTTGGCTCGTACTTCCCGATATTCCTGCATGTAACGACCAGCTTGTCTCATCAACCAAACGGGCGTTACATCTGTCGGCTCACCGCGACAGGCTTTCATAAAGGGGCTGTTGTACCAGGGTGCGGTCTTATCAGTTGGATTCACTTCGGCCTCTGTTAACAGAACTCTAATTTTCTCTTTTTGTTTAATAACTCTGTTGGATTCTCTCGCAGCATGAACCACCATGGGCCCCATTTTGGGATGCTCCGGTTCCAGATCCACCGTAATTCCATTATGCCGTAATGCTTCCGTTGTTGTCGGGCCAATGGATGTAATTACACAGGAGTCTAATCCATCTCTAAGCGTCTGCACGCTATCGAGTTGCTCAGCAAGATGCAACATGTTCGTTAATTGATGGGCTGATGTGAACATAACGACATCACGCTCCTGCCGACAAATCGCGCCTATATTGTCGGCAAGCGGATTTGTATCGTCTGGCAACTCCCATCGATAAACACGAACCGGAGTCACCTTGGCTCCCCGTGCCTCCAGCCCTGCAACAAGACTCGCGTTCGGTTTTCCGTATTCCTGGATAGCAATGTGCTGCTGGCTGATCTGACAGAACTGATCAACCGTCTCAAGTAATTCTCGCCACGTGTTTGGTTCCGGTACTTTAATAGAAGCACTTAAACCAAATTCCTTCATGGCTGCCACGGGCTTTGGGCCTCTGGCAATCGTGATGATGTCTGAAAGGGCTGCGATTAGCTTATCTGTCGGTACATGTGACTTAACCGCCTCCACAAAGTGCTTAAATCCCACACCCGTCATGAAAATGACGATATCGACCTCGCCCGTCGTGATACGATGCGCCAGATCAACCGAGGGCTGATTGTTCTCGAGCGGTACCTCTTTCATTGAAGGAGAGACAAAGGGCACACCGTTGTTCTTCACAATCAACCGTGCCATGTCATCTGCACGGCGACTCTCAAGAGAGACTACGCGCAGCTGCCTGAAGTCCGGGTCACTTTGTTTACACTCATTACTCATTGTTTTGAGTTATACGCGAGAGCAGACAGAAGTCATAGGTCGGGGCTACGACGTTAGCAAATTACACTGATCGCTTCGAGAAATGTCGGATTATCGCGGACGGGATCGAAATCCGGTTCATCCCCTATCAAGTTGCGAAAGGCCGGTTCCAGAGCCAGTGCCAGTGCGATGTAATCCACTGCCTGAGAAACATCCTGTTTCAAGCTGTAATAGCACGAGAGGTTGTATGCAATCGTGGGTTCCAGTTCATCTATTACTAACGCCCGTTTTAGCGTATTGATCGCATCATCCAATTGATCATTCCGTTTTTGGCACCATGCCAGAGAGATATAGACACCAAGGTTTTTAGGCTCTAGCTCACATGATTGATCAAGAACAACAATAGCCTCTGCAAACTGTTTTTTGAGCCTCAGTGCGTTTCCTTCAATGAGCAATGCATCAGGCCTTGAGCGATAGCTTGGCCCCAGTTTTTCAATGCATTCAAGCACCTTATCGGCAATTCGATCCGATGTGGACTGCTGCACTGGGAACCGATCCGATAAAGATTGGACCAAATCAAGATAACCGTCGGCTTCCCTGATTAGAAAATCTTGATCAACAAATCGCCCATCCCACATGGACCTAATTCCTTTCGCTGTGATACTAGTCGTAAAGATGTTTAAACGACAACCGCCACCGATTGGAGTCGGATTGTATGGAAGACGGTGATTCTCGGCCAGAGCGATACTACATACCGAGTCTACTTGCGACGAGCTGCAAACTGCTCTGCATACTCAAGCACCCAAACGTCAATCAACTCTTTGAATGTTGTTTCATCAGCTTCTTGGATCTTCTCAAAATAATTGCGTTTGAAAAGTTCCTTGTTACCGATTGTCGCTTTGCTGGCTAAATCAACAACGTGGTATTCGGCAAAGGGTCGAATTGCCAACTCAAGTCGGCTGTATTCGTTACGACGACTGCCACTGTTGAGGTTTACGTCGTCTCTCCAGCAAGCGGCACCCCATCCCTTATCGCCGATAATGGTCTCGTATTTGAACCCTGGAAAGTGACTGGCGACCTTCTCGACGCATGACTCGATGTGCTCGGATAAAGACAACCGAATCTGCATATGCAGGCTCTTTAATTCCTCTACGCTTGCCTGAGCATCTCGATTCGCCTGTTCCCGAGATTCATTGCGGCGGTCACCACGGTCGATCGCTTTTCTTAAACGCTTTTCGAAGTCCATCTAGTCGCTCATATTTCGCACGGTTTTCGGCAGTTGCCAACAACAAAGCGCTGTCTGCGTATCTCTATTTTATCCAATTTTACAGTTTCTGATTAGGGACGAAAAAAACTCTGATTTATTTAAGAAATGATTAATTTCTTCCAAGAAACCACGTTGAGATGGTCGATTGTCAGGTTCACAGTCGAGGGAGATTGGTCAGGTGTGAGCCGACAGTCCCTCGCAACGAGAAAGGAATCTCATGATCAATCGAATACGCCTCTATAGCGAACATCAAGACGAATCTGACCCAAGCACGCAGCCGACAAATGGCTTAGGAGAACACCGCGTTAGTGTAACGCTTGGTGAAATACTACCGGCATTGCGGGATGCCATCCTCTCCTCCAAAGCATGGGTTCATGACTTCGCTGATGACCGGCTTGAGATCCCTAAAGATCTGTACGATGTGCTTAAAGCCTACCAACAAATTCGCAAGGCTGCTTAATTCCCAGGTACTCCCCGGGACGCTTGGTCATAACCTATGACCTTCGTGGCTAACCAGTGTTTATTGCATTGATCAGTTCTCGCAAGCGACCATGGCTGCGGCGGTCAAAATGCATCGCCAGCCGTGGTAATTCGGCTAAATCCGGTTCTGTCTGTTCTTGGTCAAAGGCGTGCCGTTGAACGATCTCGCCGCTTTTGAGAATGTCAGAGAATGCTTCATTTAAAGCGGCTATTTTCTCATCAGAAAGACGCTGCTGAATTCGCAATACAAGCTGGTCTCCCACATATCGCATACTGTGGTATACCAGGAAGTAGTTAAGGACTTCGTCTACAGCTTCCTGACAATTATCGGTAACCGTGTAAAGACTCAAGTCCTGCTCAGAGATCATTCCGCCTTTGAGCAATTCATCCTTGATAAATGTATCAAGCGTAGACCAGTAGGTACCACCGGGCGCATCAAGCAGAATACACGGTATCATGTCTCGCTTACCAGTTTGAAGTAGTGTCAGCACTTCGAGCGCTTCATCCAGTGTGCCAAAGCCGCCCGGCAGACAAACCACAGCGTGACACTCCTTTACGAACATTAGCTTGCGGGTGAAGAAGTACTTCATATTCACCAGCTTGTGGTCATCCGCAATGATCTCGTTTGGCTCTTGTTCGAACGGAAGCATGATATTCAGACCCATCGCATGGTCGCGTCCGGCACCGACATGACCTGCTTCCATGATTCCGTGGGCCGCGCCCGTAACAACAAACCAATCCCGGTCAGCCATCTCGCGGCCGAACTGCACTGCTTGCTGGTAAGTTGGCTCTTCCGGTGGTGTGCGTGCGGAACCAAATACAGATACTTTTCGCTGATTTCTATAAGGTGCAAAAACTTTGAAGGCGTATCGCAATTCCCGCAATGTGCGACTGAGAATCTTAAGGTCCCCACGTGCGGGACCATCAGCTGCGAGGCTGTCTGCTGAGTTCTAGATACGAGCGATTAAGTCATCAACGTTTTTCATGGTCATTGGCCGTTACAAGTCATGTGGTAAGTATTACTTTTTCTATCTCATGTTATACCAGTCAAACCGCATTCTTTGCCTCGTTAACTTATGGCTCTCATTTCCACATCATGACAATATCCAGCTTACACGTATAGCAATCGCATGATACAGCACATCTAACTCATGACCATTAACCG
>JAKUOW010000175.1 GCA_022451045.1 Pirellulales bacterium
TCATTACCAAACCGCTGACCGGTTATGGTGAATTGTTTCGTATGCTCAGTTATCAGCAAATTGGGTCAGCAGCCATTCTCTCACGAGCCATTGGTGGACTTATCGATAGCGCCGTGATACTGACCATGCCAGGGTCACCCAAAGCAGTACAACTAGCGATGAACGAAATCATCCTGCCGGAAATCTGCCACCTGGTTCGTGAAGCCAATAAATAAATATACCGAGAAGGAACACGACAACATGGAAATAAACCATGAACGCTTGCTCGAACGTTTTGTCAGTTATGTAAAAGTGGACACAACTGCCAATGCTGAAACTACTGAGTACCCGAGCACACCCGGGCAGCTCGTCTTAGGACGCATGCTACTCGGGGAACTCTCCGAAATGGGATTGCAGGATGCACATCAGGATAGCAATGGTCTGGTATGGGCAACCCTCCCTTCTAATGTGAGTGATTCCGTACCGGTCATCGCATGGAATTCCCATGTGGATACATCACCGGAGACCACAGGCGCTAACGTGAATCCCAATGTTATTCGTGACTATCAAGGCGGTGATATCCCTCTAAGCGGCGATGAAACTAAAGTGATCACAGTTGAAGAGAATCCTGAACTCAAGGAACTGATCGGGGCAACACTAATAACAACCGATGGCACCACACTCTTAGGTGGAGATGACAAGGCGGGCATCGCTATCATCATGGAAGCCGTTCAATCACTCGTCGAGAATCCAGATATCGAGCATGGTGAGATTCGAATATTGTTCACCTGTGATGAAGAGATTGGCCGTGGAATCAATCACGTCGACTTGGGGAAAGTTGGCGCCGTTGCTGCCTACACGCTTGATGGAGGTGGATTTGGTGATCTTGATGTGGAAACATTTTCGGCGGATCAGGCTGTAATCACCGTCAACGGAATCAATATCCATCCATCCATTGCAAAAGACCGAATGGTCAATTCCATGCGGGCAGCAGGACAACTACTCGATAAACTCCCACGTGAATTATCGCCGGAGCGGACTGATGATCGCGATGGCTTTATTCATCCGTACTGGATGGAAGGATCTGTGGCTCAAACTGTTATTAAGGCGATCTTACGCGACTTTGATACCGCAAAACTCGAAGAGTATGCTCAGGTAATCCGTGATACTGCATCCGCGGTAGAACAATCATCAGACGGAATCTCGATAACGGTGGAAATCCAAAGGCAATATCGAAATATGGCCGATGGCCTGCCGAAAGAACCACGAGCCGTTAAGTATGCTCAAGTAGCCCATGAGCAGCTTGGTTACTCATGTAATCTAACCAAGGTGCGTGGTGGTACAGACGGATCGATGTTAACAGAAAAGGGGCTACCCACACCCAACCTTTCCAGCGGTCAACACAATCCCCATTCACCGCTGGAATGGGCTTGTCTTGATGAAATGACAAAGGCCTGTAAAAACCTCGTCCAAATCGCTCGCGTTTGGCGTGATGACCCCGATGCAGACGTTTAGCAACACGGATGCATACTGCAGGAAAAGAGACGTATGGCATGGAACCAATTAAATGTCCGAATTAAGTAACGAAGTAGCCTATCTCGTCTTTGACATCGAGAGTGTTGCTGACGGCGAATTGGTTTCCCGACTGCAATATCCCGGCGAAGACTTGTCAGGCGACGAGGCGATTTCACGATATCGAGCTGAGTTACTCGAGAAAAAGGGATCGGATTTCATTCCGTATACATTCCACCTACCCGTCTCTGTGGTCATCGCCAAGATTTCCAGAGATTTTGAATTACTGGATTTGGTAGCTCTTGATCAGCCAGAGTTTAGGCCACACGTCATTACCAAGCTGTTTTGGAGAGGGTGGGAACACTACAACTGTCCGACTTTTGTCACCTTTAATGGAAGAGGATTTGATATTCCATTGATGGAAGTTGCAGCTTTTCGCTACGGACTGAGTCTCGGGCGCTGGTTCGCTTTGGATGCCAGATCGTTCGATCAACCGAGATACCGATACAACACTGATAAGCACTTTGATTTGTACGAAGTACTCACGAATTATGGTGCATCGCGATTCAACGGTGGCTTGAACCTCGCTGCCAATTTAATTGGTAAGCCCGGAAAAATGGACGTCAAAGGCTCTATGGTCCAGGATCTTTATCAGGATGGTAAGCTCGCTGAAATCAATGACTACTGTCGATGTGATGTTTTGGATACATACTTCGTATTCCTACGCAGCATGGTACTAACTGGCAGAATCTCACTTGAACGTGAACAGGAAATCGTTGCGAACACACAGAGCTGGATCCTTGCGGAAGCTGAGCGTCAACCGGTATTTAAGCAGTATCTGGAACATTGGGGCGATTGGGAAAACCCATGGCTGGATGAATAACGAGCCACGTCTCAACGATGATCTCGTAAACCGGGCGCTATTGCATTAAGCGATCGCGAGCCTGAGCAGCCCATGGACTATCCGGTGCCAGCACGATGAATGCCCGCCAGTGATCGGTCGCTTCGTCCCTTCTACCAAGCTTGTCCAGACATTTAGCCAGATGATAATGTGCATCGGGATAATCTGGATGGAATTTGAGTGCACCGTAAAGCGCCGCTATGGCGAGCTCTTCTTCACCCGATTCGAGCAATACGCAACCAAGGTTCGCCCGAGCTTCCACGTAGTTTTCGTCCAGTTCGATAGCCATGAAGTATCGCTCACGTGCAGCGGTAAAGTCACCCTTACGATAGAGCAGTTCGGCTATTCGAAAATTGATTTCAGCATGTGGGCCGGCCATCATCAGAGCTGTGCGATATTGTTCTAGTGCCTGGTCCAGTTCGCCATCATCTTCTAGTGCCGCGGCTTCAGAAAGTATCTGTTCCGGAGTATTGGGTGCAGTTGCCAGAGAAATCGAGCGTTCAAATGGTAATACGACCGGCTCCGCGGATTCGGTTTTGTCGACATCCTCATCGCGTATCTGGATAACGAATTTCTCTGTGTCGTCATCCTCTAATGCGTCAAAATCCATGCGCATCTGACCGCTAGGCTCTACAAGCCCTTCCCCTTGTCTGAGTAATATTTGTTGGCCCTCGACGATGACCGATAGTTGAGCCAACGGTCTCTCTACGTCCGGAACATATCTTGCCAGTTCCGCAAGTGACTTTTCGATTTGCTTCACCGAAGCACCGGCTGCCAGCATCTCAGCTATTCGCTGGGCTGTGGCAACTTCCTGAAAATCAAAGTACGGGAGCTTGTGTACTTCTCGAGCGGGAACGATTAAGCCACGACGATGCCAACGGCGAATCACTCCAATCTCAACATCAAGAAGTTCAGCCAGCATGGCCGGTGTATACAAACGGCGAATATTCAGCTCATCGTCCACCATCCCGAGTTGTTGCCAAAGCAGAGTCTCATTAATAATCTGAATCGTGCCACTGGCTGCAAGCGATTGTGTCGTATCAGAAAGTAGATCATCGATACTCGCTGGTGGCCATTGTTCCGCACCGATTACCACCAGATCAACATCGCCGTTCTGCACATCGTCCGGACTGGCAAGAAAGCCACCATTGCTGCTAACAAGCCTTTGTAGTTCTCGCTTGTTCATGCCGCCCATCTTGCCAACGAACCCGACTCGTTTTCCCTGGATCGGATTGGGGGCTTGGGAATCTGACATTTTCATTCAGTAGAAAAGGATGTGCTCGGTCAGCTTAGTTTTGCGACTGTTCCAGTTGCAAAACAGCTTCTTTGGCGGCGAGCCCGACTTGTGTTGAGACGTCTACTGACTCAAGTGCCTTCATCGCCTCGATCAAATCGCTCAACTCTTCAGTGCTGTGCGAATCAGCAAGGTTCATCGTGGCACGCAACGCATTGCCAATCAATAGATCTCGACGCATTACCTGCAAGGATTCTTTCGACTCATCTTCCTTAATAAACGGATTATCAGGATCAAGCATCTCCAATAACACGTTTTTAGCTGCCAGGTCGCCATGACGCGCAAGTCCGGTTGCAGCGTTATAGCGAGTATTGCTATGGGAGCTGTGAGTTAAGCTACGCAGCGTCTCCAGTGCACTGTCACTACCAAGGATTCCAAGTGCATAAGTCGCAGCTGACATGATCTCGTCCCGACTCGCGTCCTCGTCGGTTGTGGACGACTCAAGTGTCAGCTTAATCAGCGTCTCTTCCAGATGACGATTGGAAACGAGGCGTTCAGGACCAATGTTGTTGATCAATAATGCCAGAGATTCAATCGCCGCACGCCTGACATCCAGATCCTTCAAGTCTTTCTCGTGCAATGCCGCATCTATCAACGGGTCGATTGGATCTTCAATCGTGAATTCACCCAGACACTTGCATACAAACATTCGTAATCGAATACGAGTTGGCTCTGTTTTACCCTGCTTGATTTCACCACGAAGTACACTGATCAACTCAGCAGCGAGCTCTTTGTCTTGCTTCAGATCTATGTTGTCAGGGTTTTGAAGTAATAAGGAAAGATTAAAAGCATCCTGCCAACTTCCTTCATTTAACCGCTTTAAGTTCCGAACTAATTCCGGAGCACTGGCTGATGTAGCCAACATGTTAAAAAGCAGAACAATTGAAACTACTACGGCCACGATGACCATCGGAATTACAAACAACTGTAGGATGAACCCCGCACTCGGCGGATGTACTTCCGGCAAGCTTGTATCAGCGGTCGACGATGTTCTGGAGGCAACTTCATTCAGTTGCCCGTCGTCTTCGATCGTCAGCTCTTGTTCTGGTGTTGAATTCACGGTTAAACTCTTCCTAGACCATGCAAACCTCTAGTGTAGATGGGGCATGGTAAGCGTCAAGGTAATCACTGTCTTCGTGGGACCGCCTGACACTCCGTATTCGCGATACACGCTCTATATTTCACTATGCAACTACTCGATCTAACTCTTGATGACCCGGTTGCAAATATTGCTCTGGAAGAAGCTCTACTCGATGAGGCAGAGTCCAATGATGAACCTACAGAATTGCTGCGCCTGTGGCATTTGGACATGCCGATGGTAGTCATTGGCAGGTCAAGCAGCTATGAAAGTGAAGTAAACGGGAATCAAACAAACATGGATGCAGTACCCGTAGTACGGCGATGTAGTGGCGGCGCTGCTATTGTCTGCGGCGCAGGATGTCTGATGTACAGTGTGATCCTCAGTTATCAGAATCATCCTGAGTTACAGCAGATTTCCAATGCACATGACTTTGTACTAACGACAGTTTCAAAGGCCATAAACAAACTCGGAGTTGAGTCTACAAAACAAGGGACAAGTGATTTAACGGTTGGGACACGCAAGATATCCGGCAACAGCTTGCGATGTAAGCGGAATCACATTCTGTATCACGGAACGCTACTTTGTAATTACGATCTGGATCTGGTCGGTCGATATTTAGGAACTGCTCCGCGACAACCTGAATATCGTCAACAAAGGACTCACAACCAATTCGTTGCAAATCTGGGCGTGGATATGGAAGCGCTACGGCAGTCACTCATCGATACATGGGAAGCCACCCAAGCCCGCTCTGAAATACCGTCTGCGATGGTTGAGTCACTTCTTGAGAATAAGTACCGCTGCGACAAATGGAATCTGCACGGTCAAAATTTGTAAGCCATACCTTGCTCACATTTCTTTCAAATTCCGTCTAAACAAATCCCCATTTCTTTCGCAGGATCCACTCTAGAGACAGTACCGCGCAAAACATGAGGAGAAATGACCAAGCACTGGTAGCATCACCGCCGAGTTGCCATTTCACGTCCAATTCAACTTCAGTCTGCTCGGCGCGATCATTAATCTCGTCGATCAAATCAACAGCATCACCGGGCATGACAAGTCGTCCTCCATGAGCAGATGTCATCTCTGCCATTTGACTTAGTTGTTGAGGATCTGCCTGCGTATTAGTGCGTTCCGGTTGCTGGTCAATAATCTGAAAGTCAGCACGTGTCTTACCAAGTTCTCTGCCTTGCTGCGACGCAACAACATCCACATAGTAATTCCCCGGTGGTCCCGGAGAGTCAATGCTACCTGTCCAGTCATCCAACTGTTGTGACAACTGCAACGTCTCCTTCGTCTGATCTGGTCGTACCAGAGTCACATTCCAGGTGACGTCATTGATCTGCTCACCATCGGTCGTTCGTGCACCAACTGTAAATGAAACCGGACTACCCGGCGAGTATCGCCGCTGGGCCATATTTATCCACACGTCACTTTGTAATTGGTTTTCTCTCCCAACCAACCACAAAATTGCCTGTCGCCAAAACCTAAGTAATTCCTTTTCAAAGCCGCGACGTTTCCAGCGCCAGGTGGAATCGCCTGCAAACGCCAATACCCGCCCCAATCCATACTCACCAGAAACAAGCAAGGGTTGCTGGTCTGGATTCTCCAACAGAATCCGGGAGTCGGCCTTCACACCCTGGAATCGATTTGCTCCAAGTAGTGGTGGTAACGCTTGCCAACGTGCTGCAACGTCTCCATCAATCGCTATACGCGTAATCGCATGCTCTTCGGTTGGTACCATCACTTGTTCTTCGGTCAGATGAAACGCTTCACGCAACGGAGCCTGAACGCCAACTTCCTGTCGCTCAGCATCACTCATTTCAATCGGCAGCACATCACTCAACTGGGTGTTCTTATATCCACCTGGTCCAAAACTATAGAATCCACCGATCATCATGATGCCCTTGCCATCTTCGACTGCCTTGGTAATCAAGTTGATGTTTTCTGTTCCAAATGCTGCTGCCGGAACATCTTCAATCAACAGTACATCGTATTGATCGGAATCGATGTCCGATTCACGCAACACCGGATCATTGTCTTTGGGACGTTTGACAAATAACGGCACAAGCTCGATATCTGGCAATGAGCCGAGTGTGCGTTTTAACTCCAGTTGTTCACCAACCCGGTTACCGAATAAATAAAGTACGCGTAACCCACCTTGGGCCACAGTTAAGAATGACACCTGCTGGTTATTCTCCACCAATAATTCGCCGTCCTGGCTATCTGCCTCGACCCTCAGAGTATAATTTCCGGGCTGACCAGCCGTGTACTCCATTTCAATCGGGATGACGACTTCAGCTTCATCGGACTCAACATTGAGTGTCTTAATAACCTCAGGCGGCTGGCCTTCTGCCTGAACTGATAATCGAACCGGTACGGTACTTCCGGATAGTCCTCGAATCCGTGCCACACATCGAATATTGAGCTGATTTCCTGTGAAGACCCGATATTGCTGGGGAAGTTGCTCAATTGCCACATCTTTCCCTGCACCTGCAATTCCCTGCTTACCAAATGGGACTGTGAACAGTGGAATTCGACGACGGTCGAGCTCAAGGCCCGCCTGACGAATCTCAACCTGTGGTCGGAATGCTGTTTGCGTACCATCCCCCAGCAGAATCACGCCGAGGACGCGATCGCCCGGTGCCGATGTGACCGCTCTATATAAAGACGTCCCCATATCTGTTTGCTCACCGACCGGTTCTTCTGGAAACGGTTCCGTGGATGTCCAGATATCAGCTGAAATCTCATCTGAATATAAATAAGACTTTACTGAGATGTTCTCTTCTAAATCTCCAAGCGCGTTCTTGAGTTTTGTATACAGCTCTGATTGTGCTTGCCACCGGGTGACGTCAGTATCAACTGATGGTTGTTGCATGCTAATCGTCTGATCAAGCATGATCATAATTGTGCCTTGCTGATGTTTCTTCTCCACCGCGGATCGACTTGGACGTAACATGCCTACAAGAATTAGTAACAACAAGCAGAATCGAAGCGACGTGAGTGTGAATCGACGTCCCTCGGACAATTGCCGAGTTGGCCTGACAAATAACCAAAGTGCCATCAGCAAGACAATTGACACCGTCACGAGCAAATAGCTGTCAAAAATTGGTTCAAATCGCCAGGACGTCA
>JAKUOW010000176.1 GCA_022451045.1 Pirellulales bacterium
CAGGAATGGTATTTGAACATGCCTTTTCGTGTGCCCCTGTATGCAGTGTTGCACGAACGACATTGATGACCGGGATGCACGCACCGCGTGCGGGATTCCAGTACCACCGGAAGATAACCCCAGTTTCTCTGCCTGACGGTGCCTTTATGTTCCCAGTACATCTTCGACGTAACGGTTATTACGTCACCAACAAAGCCAAGACGGACTATAACGTTCAAGCCTCCAAGGTTTGGCATGAATCGTCTCGCAACGCGAGTTGGCGCAATCGTCCAGACAAAGAAACACCGTTTTTCCACATGCAGTCCTTCGGGACGTCTCATGAGAGTTCTCTTCACTTCCCTGAATCCGTGGTGACAAATCGCGAAGTCACGACCGATCCAGATGCCGTGAGCGTGCCACCCTACTATCCAGACACTGAAGTCTTTCGCGTCACACTAGCACGGTATCACGACAAGATCTCTCAAGTAGACACTCAGATTGGTGCGGTAATAGAGCAACTCAAATCTGACGGGCTATTTGAAAACACCATCGTATTTTATTTCGGGGACCACGGAGGCGTACTGCCTGGAAGCAAAGGGTATTTGTATGAAACCGGTTTACACGTTCCTTTAATTATCCATGTACCGGAAAAGTGGCAACATCTTTCACCATTTCGAAGCGGTTCTCGTCCAAATGGTTTCGTGTCATTCATAGACTTTGCCCCAACCGTGCTTAATCTCGCTGGGATTGAGACTCCTAAAGACATGGATGGCGTGCCATTTCTCGGCAATGGAATCAGTGCTGAAGTCGTGAACAAACGGGACACGGCATTTGGTCATGCAGACCGCTTCGATGAAAAGTATGACTTCTGCCGCAGTTTGAGAGTTGGCCGATTCAAATACATACGGAACTTCCAGCAACACTACGCTGATGGACTACAAAACAACTATCGTTATCGCATGTTAGCGTTCCAGCAATGGAGACAGTTATTCCACGAAGACGAACTAAATGAAAACCAAAGCCGGTTCTTTCAGGCGAAACCTGCCGAAATGCTGTTTGATTTGGAGGCCGACCCGCACGAGACGAAGAACTTAGCAGATTCGGCAGAATACACCGACAAATTGATTTCCATGCGCAATGCACTTGTAGACAAGATGAAAGAGATCAATGACCTAAGCCTGTTCCCGGAAAACGAAATGCTGCGTCGCGCTTTGCCGGTCGCAACTACTTTCGGAGTAAAGCAGAACCAGCAAATCAGCCAGTTAATTGACCTCAACCAGTTAGCACTCATACCGTTTAATAAGGCAAAACCACATCTGCGTCGGGTTATCAAAGGTAACAACCCACTCAAGCAATATTGGGCGTGGAACATTTCCGCATGCTTTGGCACCGATGACCGACAGCTCAGGGATGCAGCCAACGCACTAGACGACTCGACACCTGTCTTCGTTAGAATGCGAGCGTTTGAATACCTTGGTATCTGTGGTGAAGAAGTTGGGGAGAGACTTGTCTCATTGCTTTACGAATCTACGTCAAACGCCGAAGCTGCAATGATCTTGAATACGATTGTCTTTTTACGCGACGGCGGCTTTTCTGAATCTGTGAACAATCTGCGAATTGATCCTTCACAAATTAAAGTAGACGAACCTTTGGTACAACGCCGACTTGAATACCTCGGATTCGTAGAAATCAAGTGACAAAACCCAGGAGAGGCATCATGCTAATTGGATATGTAAGCGATGAGCGATATGTCGCACAACCCGATGTGCTATTCGAATTTCGCAATACGACCGGAATTATTGCAACAACTCGGTCAACTGCATCCGGGGCAGTCCTAGCTGATGTACCAGATGGCAATTACGAGGTGGTGCTTCACAAGCCTGGATTCGGCAACAAGATCACGTCTATTGAACTACCGCACACGGGTCTAATTCACTTTCGCCTACTTACAGATGGTCTCGTTGGCTATGCCTGGCCAAAATGCGTAAAGAGTGGTGAGCGGTCAGAATTCCGAGTGCACTCCGTCGAGGAATATGGACTGGAATTATGGCGTTACGGTAAAGAAAAAGAGTATGTCAAACGTATCGGTACATTTGATGAACACGGACCTCGAGCCACGATGCAAATCACTCCTGATGGAGACTATACACAAGTTGGTGTTCAATTTAATAAAGACGGTTACCACAGCTCAATACTTGGACAGTCAATTGAAGCGCCAGAACGGTCTGGACTCTACTATTTTCACGCCAAATCCAAATCCGGACTTGAATTCGGGTTTCCATGGGTAGTAGCACCAAAATCTCCCACATGTCAACTTGCTGTGTTTGCGTCAGATATCAACTGGAATGCATACAACAGTTTCGGCGGTCGCAGCAACTATATACACGCTAGCTGCTTTCCAAACACACCGACAATAAACTCGCGATTGGAATTAAAACGCTATACCGAACCTGAGCATCGCACATACAATACCGAGGAGTACAAACCACTATCACTTGATCGCCCCGATCCCTACAACCACATTCCCTTTAACGAACAGCTATCAGACCCCATTGCCGGTCGACAGGGGTGCCACATGGCTTCTGCAGAGTGGAGATTGCTTGGCTGGATGGAACAACAGGACATTGCCTATGACCTTTACAGTGAAACGCAGTTTCACTTCGAACAAGTTCCTCTTGAAAGCTATAAAGCTCTTCTGATAAGCACTCATCCGGAATACTGGTCTCGCTCCATGTATTCCAGATTGAAGAGATGGGTGCATGAAGATGGTGGTCGGTTGATTTATCTCGGCGGTAATGGGCTCAATTGTGAAGTTGAATTTCTGGACGACCATCGGATTGTCTACCACAACACCAACTGGAGTCATTCAGAACCAAATTATGATGCTGATGGCACTTTAAATGAGAGTCGGATGGATCGCCGTGTAGAATCAGAAGCAAACCTTCTGGGAGTCGCATTTACTACCGCGGGTATTATGACAGCAGCTCCATATGAAGTCGCAGACGATTCTCACTGGTGTTTCGAAAACACTGGACTTGCAAACGGTGATATATTTGGTGAGCATTCCCTTCATCAACGCGTTCCTGGAGGTGCATCAGGTCATGAGACCGATAAGATCACAGCCCAATCTCCTCCAAATACGCAGTTGCTCGCCAAGGGTCTCAATGGCGATGAAGGCGGCGCTCACATGGTGCATTACACCACCGACTCAGGAGGTGAGGTATTCTCGGTTGGCTCAATTACCTGGCCAGCGTGTATACTTGTGGATGACCACGTAGCTCAAATAACCAAAAACGTCATAAAGACTTTTACAACTTAATTGATCATTAGGTACAGCATGGATCGTCGACATTTTATCTCTTCTACCGCGGCAAGTGCTGCCTTTTTTACAACTCCCGGGCTGTTTGCGGAACAATTAATGCCAACAGCAAGTATGGGAGAAGGTCCGTTCTACCCAGACAAACTTCCCCTTGATACAGACAATGATCTGCTCTTAATTAACGATAGCATTACGCCAGCAGTTGGTGAAATAACGCATCTCACAGGCAAAGTACTGACTTCAAACGGCAGCCCACTCAGAAATGCCTTTGTCGAAATATGGCAAACGGATGCAAACGGATCTTACCTGCACAGTAAAAGTAGTAATCGCGAAAAATGGGATGCGAATTTTCAGGGTTATGGGCGATTTATGACGGCTTCTTCCGGCGAGTACTACTTCCGTACGATTAAGCCAGTACGTTATCCGGGCCGAACTCCGCACATCCATATCGGCGTCAGCCTGAACGGC
This sequence comes from Pirellulales bacterium, assembly GCA_022451045.1. Classification (GTDB taxonomy): domain Bacteria; phylum Planctomycetota; class Planctomycetia; order Pirellulales; family Pirellulaceae; genus UBA11883. Next base: position 3,767 of record JAKUOW010000176.1, read on the forward strand.
AAACGCATTTTCACCAGCCAAATCCTTATCAAAGGAGAACGGTTGAATGACCAAGACCAGCTATATAAAGCCATCAAAGACCCGAAGGCAAAACAAACAGTAATGGCGGATTTTAAGCCTGTCAAAGGCTGCAAACTCGGATCGCTTGCCGCTGAATTCAACGTTGTACTTGGCACTACGGTCGAAGAAAATCAGGACCCCACAATCAAAGGTAGCATTGGAAAGCCTGTCTACCGTCGCCGATAAATACAGACGGCTCATGCAATTACATCGTCTATTACGTTTCCTGCAACGTCTGTGAGCCGGAAATCTCGCCCGGCGTAGCGATATGTAAGTCGGTCATGATCGATCCCTAGCAAATGCAACACTGTCGCATGTAGGTCATGCATGTGGACTCGATCCTGAACAGCACGGAATCCAAAATCATCGGTTGCACCATGAGCATAACCGCCCCGTACGCCACCACCAGCCATCCACATCGTCATGCCATAGTGATTGTGGTCCCTACCATTACCGTTTTCAGAGACCGGAGTCCTGCCAAACTCACCACCCCAAACAACGACTGTATCGTCAAATAACCCTCGCCGTTTGAGATCAGTTAGTAGCGCATCAATCGGACCGTCGATAGTCCGGCACAACTCGGGCACTTTATCGTTATGCCCTTCATGAGTATCCCACGGCTGCCCGTTCCCGTAGTATACCTGCACAAAACGCACCCCTCGCTCTACCAGACGGCGTGCCAATAGACATCCGTTAGCAAAATGCCCTTCACCGTATTCAGCTCGACATTCCTTCGTTTCTAACCCAATATCAAATGCTTGACTGGCTGATGTTTGCATGCGAAAAGCGGTTTCCATCGCATCAATTCGTGCATCAAGAATTGGATTGCTTCCCTTTGCATCTCGACGCGAATCGTTCAGACTCCTGACCAAATCCAACTGTCGACGCTGTTGACTCAAACTACCCGACTTATTCGATAAGAAGGGAATCATTTTCTCCGGATCGATAGTCGAGTGATTCACATAAGTGCCCGAGTGCTGTGGTGGCAGGAATGCGCTTGTCCAAAGTATGGAAAAACGAACAGGACGACCTGGACACAACACGACATACCCTGGCAGATTAGCATTTTCCGAACCTAAACCGTACATCAACCATGATCCTAAACTTGGCACTGTCGGTGTAATGGTGCCGTTGTTCAGCATTAACAACGCTGGACCATGGTTGGGATTATCGGTATAGACAGACCGCAGAATGCTCATGTCATCGATATGACGCGAAAGCCTTGGCAACAACTCGCTTACAGGCAATCCGCTGTTACCTCTTGGCATAAATTTGAAGGGGCATCCCAGCAACCCGCCAGTCTTGCGCTCAGTCCTGAAGTCAACTTCGTCCGGACGCTGCCCTTCGTGTTTATTCAATGCCGGTTTTGGGTCGAACATGTCACCCTGAAACGGACCACCGTTCATGATCAATTGAATAACGGCTTTCGCCCGTGGCCGATGATGCAGGTGCTCATCACTTGCCTCTGCGAGCAACTGCTGCGCCATCGCAATGGAACCGAAGCCCGCGCCTAACTGGCTCACGAACTCTCTTCGACTTGGTTGGATACGATCAATCACTAGTTTCTTTATTCCACGAATGCAAACTCATTGGTCATCAACAATGCGTGTACAAATTGAATCCAGACATCGCGTTCTTCTATGCCGCTTTCAAGTGAAACTTCCACAAATGCGACGCTTGAGAGTGTCTCATCGTCCGTCGCATTTCGACACAGGATGGTTTGAAACAAGGTTTGAATTAAGTCGTCTTTGTTTAATGACCGATTGAGCGAGTCCACGATTAATTCGCACTGACCTCTAACAAAATCGCTATTGAGCACGAAGAGTTGCTGCAAGGGCGAGACGTTTGCTTCCCGCTTGGGACTATGTCCCGTTGCCTCAGGAAATCCGTGCAACTTAAGAACTGTGGACAAATCTCGGCGGTTGATTCGTCCGTAAAGCGTCCGGCGGTTATTGCTGGTGTCGATGAGATTATTGGCGGGACCACCTAACTGCAAATCTAAGGAACCCGACACGGAAAGCATTGCATCACGCCACGCTTCAATCTCTAGCCGCACTGGCGAGTACCTCCAGCGATCAATATTTTCCGGATCTTTATCTCGACTCTCGTCGATAACATCGGAGCTTCGACAAAATGCATCGCTCATCACAATTGCTCGATGCAGTGACTTTAGGGACCAATCACTTCTGATAAGCTCCGAAGCGAGATGATCGAGCAAGTATCGATTAGACGGCAAAGCACCCTGAAATCCAAAGTCGCTTGGAGTACTTACAATTGGCGTGCCCATAATGTGCATCCATTGCCTGTTTACCATCACTCTCGCTATTAACCATTGACTGTCTGTTAACATCGAGTCTGACAATTCAACTCGCCCACTCCCCTGCTTAAAGCTTGGCTTGTCCGGGCTAAACAATTCAAGATACCTCTTGGCCACCGGTGCACCCTTTGTCGAGGGATTACCTCTCAGTTGCACATGGAGGTCCACATTACCGTTAGGGTCGAATTCCAATGCCGTATAAAAAGTCTCGAACTGGCGAACGGTAACTGCGGAGTCAAGCACAGCATTTACGCGCGGGGCATCAAAACCAGATGTACCTGCCTTTAATTTCTCAATCTCTTCCTTGATGACCGCCATTCTGTCTGTCATCTTTTTCTTAGCATCTCCCTCAGCGGTGATCGACGCATACTTTAGAACATCTTGTTCCTTCTCGAATATTTCTATCTGATGCATCACACCTAATACGCGTTCTCGTTGTTCGCGGGGCAACAAAGGCATTTCCACCAGACGAGTGTTAGCAAGGATACTGGCAAGCGAATAGTAATCTTCTGTTGTCACGGGATCGAACTTGTGATCATGGCACCGGGCACAGGCCAGACTCATTCCCAGGAATGTACGTCCGATGGTGTCGATACGTTCTTCCCACTCTTCCGCAACCACCACCTTGATAACCTCCGGATCTAAGCGAGGTTCTTTCCAGTACGTTGGGCTCAGCCCAAGAAAGCCTAAGGCTGCAAGATCAGACGTACTGGCGTTAGGCATCATATCGACAGCCAGTTGATATCGGATGAACTCATCATACGGCAGGTCGGTATTCAGCGCATTGACGACCCAATCCCGATATCTAAATGCGCTATCTGTACGTTTTAGCCAAGACGCCGTTTCATCTGTATAGCGAGCAAGATCAAGCCAATGCCGTCCCCAACGTTCTCCATATTGAGGCGTGGCCAGATAACGATCGACTAATCGCTGGTAGGCGTCGACACGCTGATCTTGAACGAACCGTCGCACTTCCGACCATTTTGGAGGCAGTCCTCTCAAAACGAGACTCAGTCGGCGAATGAGCACTTCCCTTGAAGCCCTCTCTGTGCTTTGGACTCCGTCCTCCTGCAATTGTTGATCAATAATCGAATCAATCTTACCTATACCGGCCTGACCGGAAGTGATTTTGTCATTTTGAATTAGTGGTTGAAAAGACCAATGACTTCGCCCCGCCTCAAAATCAATCTCTGAGTGCATGGTGGCTGCAGTTGAAGCCTTCGGCATCGGTGCCCCCATTTTGATCCACTCGGCAAACAGGCTAAGCTCTTTTTCGTTTAGTTTTCCGTCCGGCGGCATCTGTAGATCTGCATCGTTATACGATACTGCGAGCAGAAATAGACTGGACTTTGGATCGTCAACACTAACCGCCGGCCCTCGGTCTCCCCCCTTTAACAGCGCCGTTCGGCCGTCAAGGCTTAAGCCTGATTCAATTTCCTTGTCAGCACTGTGACACTCCATGCAGTGTTGAATCAAAAGTGGACGGATTCTGCGTTCGAAAAATTCGAGGCCTTCATCTGCTGCATCGCCACCATGCGCAATCGTTCCACTAAAAACGATTAACCCAAGATAACTAAGAAGACTACGCATTTTTTGCATGCCAAAGAGTCGTGAAGCACCGCCGGCATTATAAACCAGTTTTAGAGACACGTGCCGTGGTTTCCGTAATTGCCTCTTCGATAATCAGATGCTGGTTCACCT